>JBHJIP010000132.1:0-9793 GCA_050043365.1 Leptolyngbyaceae cyanobacterium | reverse complement strand
TCCCTGACCTTTTCGATTCCGTTATCATCCGCGGCATTTCCCTCTGCAACTTTGGTCGCTATGATGCGGCTATCTCCTTCTATGACCAAGCCATAGCTATCAAACCCGACGACCATCAAGCCTGGAACAACCGCGGCATTTCCTTGGATGACCTTGGCCGCTATGAGGATGCGATCACCAGCTACAACAAAGCTCTGGAGAGCAATCCTGAAAAATATAGAGCCTGGAACAATCGCGGCAATTCCCTGTACAACTTGGGCCGCTACGAGGAGGCGATCTCCAGCTACGACGAAGCCTTAGAGATCAAACCCGACGACTATCAAGCCTGGACAGCCAGAGGAACTGCACTAGGGAGCCTAGGTAGATATGAGGATGCGCTAATTTCTCATGAAAAAGCTCTGGAAATCAAACCTGACTATGAACTGGCTTGGTACAACAAAGGAGTTGAGTTAAGAAACCTAGGTCGCCATGAGGAGGCGATCGCCAGCTACGACAAGGCCCTAGCAATCAAACCCGACGACTATCTAGCATGGAACAACCGCGGCATCTCACTCTATAACATCGGAAGCAATCAAGCGGCGATCGCCAGCTAAGACCAAGCTCTGGAGATCAAACCCAACGACCATGAAGCCTGGAACAACCGCGGCATTTTCCTCCAAAAATTACGCCGCTATGAAGCAGCGATTGCCAGCTACGACAAAGCCCTAGCGATCAAACCCGGCTATGAGATAGCTAAAGAAAACCGTCGCATCACCGTTAGAAAGCTCAACTCTCCTCTAAATAGGGTAAGAACTTGGTTGCAAAAATAGTTCACGGGCAGTCAACTAATCCGGTCATTCTCCTCGCCTAAACGGTAGCGCTGCGGTTGAGACCGATTCATGCCAGGAACCTGCCCCTGGCCTAACGAGATCTCCCAAACGTCCTAACCCTAGGTTGGCGAGATCGCCCATGCTATTCGTCTACCGCCTCTAGGAATTTACAGAACTGGGCCAAATCCTGACCCAACGCTCCATAACAGTCGGGCAAATCAGTGACAAGTTCTTGCAAACGAGAGGGGCGAAGGTTAAAGGCGTAGAGGTTCCGCACCACATGACGCAAGCCACGATACTCGTCTAAACGATTACGGGTATCGCGGCTCAATACCGCAGGACGGATACTGGGCATCTCCGCTGATAGCTGTAGCAACAAATCCCGATGCCATTCCCGCCCAGTGGGTACAGCCCCGTCAATGCTACGGGCAATGTCCTCTAAAATTCGCTCTGCCCCGGTATAGAAACTATGGAGGTTGAGGGCCACCCCATCGAAATAATCGTCGTCGCCCTGCTCAATCGCTTTTGCCAACAGCCGCTGAGCCCGCTCAACCACTTGCTCTAGCTCATCGAACTCTGCCCGAATCCGAGTGGTTAAAACCGCGATATCAGGACTCACAGGAAAACCCCCGTTTGCTGAATAGCAGCCTGCAATCGGGGCGTAGCCGCTTCAATCGGCACCACATCAATGGGAATATCTGGCGCTAGGGCCAGCAACCGCCCGACGGCTTTGTATAGGTCTTGGGAGTTGAGCCCCCAAACGGCTAAGTCCACATCAGAACGTTCATGGACGCGATCGCCCGACACCATAGAGCCAAACAAAACCACCTTTTCGACCTGAAAGTCTTGTTTGAGCAGGGTAGCAGCCTGTAGGGCGATTGCCCTGCCCCGGCGGTATCGTGCTTGCAGGCGATCATATTTTTGCTGGCGGCGCTGACGGGCCGAAGCACGATAGGCCGCCATTTTGTCGGGAGTAATCAGGGCCATCGTCCAGCTTCCCCATTCGTGGCACCATCGTAGCAAGCCATGTCCCTACGACATCTCAATTTTCTGTGTTATCCCAATCGGGTTCCTAAGAGGCTGAGCCAATCAGCTCCTGGAACCAGGCATCCTTTGCCAAAGACTCAAACGCTGGCTCCGCCTGGGCTTCGGCCCGGAAACTGGGTTGGAGGCGCACCGCCTGCTGCAGGTTCTCTAAGGCCACGTCAAACTCGCGCTGCAAGGCATAGCAGGTAGCCCGGTGGTAAAGGGCCTTGGCGTAATCGGGATCCAACTCCAAGGCTTTATCAAAACTCTTCAGGGCTTCGTCATCTCGCCCCAGCCGCATCAACACCTCGCCTCGGTTGTCCCAGGCTTTTACCGCGTTGGGATTAAAGCGGGTGGCCTTATCAAAGGAATCTAGAGCCTCTTGATCGCGCCCCAGTTCCGCCGCTGCCAGCCCTCGGTTGAGCCAAGCCACGGCATCATTGGCCTGGAATTCGACCGCTTTGCTAAAGGATTCAAAAGCTTCATCATGTTGCTGCAGCACCCCGAAGGAGACGCCGCGATTCACCCAAGCTTCTTGGTAGTCAGGCTTCAGGGCCAGGGCCTTATCAAAGGCAGAAATAGCATCTTCGCGCTGGCGCAAGCGGCCTAAAATCATGCCTCGACTCAGCCATCCTTTGGAATCCTCAGGGTCTAGGGCCAGGAGGCGATCGCAGGCCACCAGGGCTTCGTCATAGCGCTTCAGCTCCCGCAGCAACTGCGCCCGCTGGTAATGGGCACCGGTGAGGCTGGGGGCCAACTCCACCACTTGGTCGAGGGCAGCAAGGGCCTCTTCTTTGCGCTCCAGGGCCACCAGGGCCTGGGCTTGGCTGAGCCAAACTTCACTGTTGTTGGGCTGAATCTCTAGGGCCTGCTGGTATTGAGCGATCGCCTCTCCATAGCGCCCTTCACCCAGCAACGTATTGCCTGTATTCACAAATTCCTGGGCAGAGAGGAACAGGCTGGGGCGGTTGCTGCGTAGCTGTTCCAGCAAGTCATTAAACATCTGCAGCCGCTGCCGGGTGTCGGTCACAAAAGAATCGGCAATGTACTCCGGCGCGACCTCCCCGAGGCGACGCATGATTGCTTCCTTCTCGCCCTGGGCCTCCGCCTGCAGATCCCGGAGCCGGGACTGTACGGTTTGCTTAAATTCCTCAAGATCCGCCAGGGCATCATTGCGTCCGGCGGCCGCATCCCGCTGTAGCTGCATGAGCTGTTCTGCGAAGTCAGCTTCAATTTGCTCCAGTCGAGCTTTGGCTTTGGTTTGGCGATCGCTGGCGTCGGTTTCTAGGGCCGTCAACTGTTCACTGAGGCGGCCATCAAAGTCACCTAGCTTATCGAGCACGACATCGCGGCGGTTGAACACCACATCTCGCACCTCGTTCAGTTGGCGGCTAAACTCCCCTTCCAGCCGACCTAAATTGGTCAAGACGGTTTCGGCCCGCTGCCGCCCTTCCCCTTGAATGGCCTGCACCGCTTCAGCAAATTCACTGGCGCTACGCTGTAGCTCATCCCAAAGACTGGTCTTGCGGCCATCTAGGTCATTCGCCAAGTCCGCCAACTGCCCTTGGAAGGCATCCGCCTGCTGTTGCAAGGTCTCCAGCGCCGTTGTTCGTTGGCCATCCAACTCAGTGGTGAGGGCCGTGATCTGCTGTTGGCAAATCTCAGCGCTTGCTTGCATGGCAGAGAGGGCAGCAGTTTGCTCAGCATCCACAGTGCCTTGGAGCTGGTCAAACTGGGCTAAGAAGTCATCGGCACGGTTCTGCAAGTCCCCGAGAATTTCCCCTTTTCGGCTATCCATTTCCCCTTGATAGCCCTCAAATTGACCGAGGAAATCTTTGAGGGTCTGCTGCAGTTCCGTCAAAATCGCGGCTTTGCGGGTGAGGATGTCGTCCTTGGCCTGGAGGAAACCCGATTCAAATTCTTTATTGGCCTGCTCGATGTTTTGCAGGGCTAAATCACGATGGCCGAGGGTGTTGGCCTGGGCATCATCCAAGGTTTTTTGGAGCTGGCGTTGACGCTCATCCATGGCGTCCATCACCCGCTGCTGATGCTGTTCTAGCTGGGCTTCGAGGTTGTCTCGCAGGTTCTCGAAGTGGGGCGCGAACTGCTCTTGCATCGCCGCCAGTTCGGCTAGGGCGCGATCGCGATCAGCTTCTACCGATTGGGCTAGATCCCCAAGCTGGGTATTAAACTCAGTCGCTGACCCTTGCAAACCCGCCACGGTTTCTTGCTGAGTCTGATCGGTTTGGCTTTGCAAATCGGTGAAATGCTGCTGTAGGGCCGCAGCCGCCTGCTGGGCGGTTTCGAGCAGTTGGGCGTTCTGCTGATTGCCCTCGGTTTCTAAGGTGGCAACCCGGTCTTTAAGCTGGGTTCCAAAGGTGTCTACCCGCTTGGCAAAATCCGTCTCCAGATCAGCCAGCTTTTGCTGCAGCGTCTCCACTTGGGTCTGCCAGTCCTTGAGGGTGCGCTGCTTAGACTCATCCATTTCTTCGGTCAAGCGCCCCAGGGCCTGCCGCTTACTGGCCAAGTCGTCTTTAAAGCTTTCAGTTTGACTTTCTAAATCACTGGAGCGATCCGATGCATCTTGCAGCGCCAGATTAAGTTCGCGGGTCGCGGCCCGGATGCGACTTTCCAGATCGGTCATCTTATTCAGTTCATCGGCCACAATGCTGGCGGCCAGCCGATTGGCCGATCGCTTCCAAAAGTCGTAGGCGCGGCTGGTCTGAATAATGATGTAAATGGCGGTGCCCAACATGACCAGGGCGATCGCCACCAAAATAATGGCCGTTAACTGACCATTGCCACTACGCGCCTGGGGCGCTGGGCTAGGTTCACTTTGCTGAGCCACCAGGGTCTGCTCTGGATTGAGCGGCAAGGGCTCAGATCCCACATAAGACGAGAGCAGCGCCCCCGAAAGGGCAAGGACCAGTCCGAAAGCACTCTTAAGAGCGCGGGAAGCGTCGAGAATTTGGGGCCGTTTGGGCATCGCAGTTGGGGCGGTTCACCTGGTCAGGGGCGGGGCGATCAGGCCAAGGCAACGACCCCGCTCAAGAATACGCCTAGCATATCGTGAACCCCACAGACTGGGGCAGACAGCGGTTGAGCCTTAACGAGCTCGGGCTGGCCCCCACGGAATAGATGATGAACGAGTTTCGGTGCTGACAATAGGCTTTAAGCCAGATGTGCGAACTCAGTGCTGAATCGGTAAGCGAATCCGCACCTCGGTGCCGTGATCGGGTGTGGATTGAACCTCCAAGCTGCCGCCATGGTTTTCGGTGATGATTTGGTGGCTGATAGCAAGCCCCATGCCGGTTCCCTTGCCTACAGATTTTGTGGTGAAAAAGGGATCAAAAATCTTAGATTGGATTGCCTTGGGAATGCCGGGGCCATTGTCGGCGATCGCAATTTCAATTTGCTCAGAATCGACCACCCTTGTGGTCAATTGCACCTGAAACAATTTGGATTGCTCATTCGGATTAACGTGCGATTGCCGACGCTCCTCAAGGGCGTCAATGGCATTCGTCAACACATTCATAAAGACCTGGTTGAGTTGCCCCGCATCACAAGCGATAACGGGTAATTTACTATAGCTCCGAATAATGTCAATAAATTGATGATCTGATTCATTTTTGAAGCGGTGCTGAAGGATCAAGACTGTACTTTCCAAGCCCTCATGAATATCAATCTTCTTAATGCCGGTCTCATTTAAACGGGCAAAATTTCGTAGCGAAGCCACAATGTTGGCAATTCTATCAGTGCCATTTCGCATTGATTTAAAAATGGCAGGTAAATCATTCAAAATGAAGTCGATTTCTAAAGATTCAAACTCGTCTTGAATTTGAGTGTTGGCCTGAAACTGCGTTTTGATGCCCTCAATGAAGGTTGATAGCACTTCAGTATGTTGATGGGCGTAAAACAAGTTGCCGTGGATAAAATTGATTGGGTTATTAATCTCATGGGCAATCCCCGCCACCAGTTGACCCATGCTCGACATCTTTTCGGCTTGGATCAGCTGTCCCTGCAAACTTTCCAAGTTTTTCAGGGTTTGGGTCAGCTCTTGATTAGTTTCTGCCAAAGCAGCCGTCCGTTCCGCTACCCTGGCCTCTAGTCGATCCTTGGCTTGACTCAACAAATGGCTAGCCTCTTCGCGAGTGGTGACATCCACCATGGAGCCAGAGATCTCTTGCTGGCTGTTCTTCTGGGCGTAGAGTTCTAAATAAAGAACGCGATCGCTCTGGTGACGAAAGCGAAATAGTTGGTCGGCCCGCTGATCGACTTCTAAGCTGGCTAACAGGTTGGCAAACTGGCCGAGATCATCCACCGCCACAAAGTTTTCGAGGGGCATGCTGATACTGTCAGCAACCGAATATCCCAGGGTCTTACTCCAGGCTTGGTTGAGAAAGAGAATTTTGCCGGTGCGATCACATTTAAAGACAATTTCTCTCAGATTTTCCACCAGATCCCGATACCGCTTCTCAGACTCTGAGAGTTTTTCGATTAAGCGATATTGGATCTGAGTGTTTAAATCTTTCTCAGACGAATGATCAGTCATCAAACTGCAACAGCAAATGACTCTAGTAGCTGCTGGGATGAAATCGTGTTCGCGTAGATTGGGAAAATATTCTCGAAGTAAAAGTCTTGCTCAAATGTGGTTCTTGCTGAGGTGCAGTCTGACAAGATCGATACCCGATAGCCTTGCTCATGGGCAAATCGTCCAGTTGAATCAATACAAATCGAGGTGACAGCGCCCGCTAAGACCACATCCGTGATTTCATGCTGCTTGAGTAGATCCCCCAGACTGGTATTGATGAAGGCATTGAAGCCGCATTTTCCAGGGATCTCTAGAATGTCATCTTGGAAGCGCTGAAAGGCATCAATGGTCGCTGAACCAGAGCTGTTAGCATTAAACGCCCCCAACTCCTTAATCGTTTTGAGAATGCCAACGGGTTCTACAATCTCCTCGTAATTCTTAGAAAAGATAATCGGGGTAGCAATTGTCAGAACAGGCATCCCAGATAGAGATTCTAAAAGATTGAGTGTATTTTCGAGAGCATTTGTCGCTTTTGAAGAAGCCTCAATCACCCCGTGTAAAATGCCGTCATCGGCAAAGTAATCATTTTGATAACCAATCAGGACTAGAGCGGTTTTGTTGGGATTCATTATCGGTACAGGCGTTTCAATTGCTTACTAAATCTGAAGACCTAAATTCTTTTGGATGGGCTGAATGCGGGTTCAACCGCGCAATTGCCCATGACGATAGAGATTCTGGCTATTTGTCACATTGAATGTAAATGCGACATTAATTAGTGGTATTCAACCTACCGCAGTCAGAATACCCACCTATTCGGTCTGGCCCTCGAAAAATCGGCAATTAGAACAATTTCTGTCAGATTTTGTTGCGGTAGGTCCGCTATCGATTAATAGAGCAGAGCCAACAAGGTACCCCACCCTAATCTATAGGGCACTGTAGAAGGAATTCTGGACTCTACAGAAAACCGCCCTAGGCACTAATGAGCGGGGTAGATTGGGCTTTGAAGTTAGCGTTGGCCAGGGCGTCCACAACCTTCTCAGGATCCTTCACCCGGAACTGGGCTCCTAGCCGCACGATATGGCGCTGGTCTTTGGCCTGAATGACGGCCACGACCGGCACCCGAGCCTCGCCTGGTTCTTCTCCCTGATTGCTGCGGAGAACATTTCTGAGGCGGTGCTGTTGAGCAATGTCGTTGGCAATGCGGGGATCGAGTTCCACCATCACCATGCGCACCGTTTCGATCGGCTCGACATTATCTACAATCAACTGCACCCGATCATCACGGCGATCGCACTTACCCCACACCATTAACCGAGCATCGGTGACAATGTGTTGACCAATGCGCTCATAGGAACGGGGGAAGACCACCCCTTCCACCTGGCCGGTGAGATCTTCCAGTTGGATAATCGCCATGCGATCGCCCTTTTTGGTGACGACAGGCTTCACCGATGACAGCAGGGCAATGGCGCTGATAGTGACCTTGTCGGGCTGTTGACCCAGTTCTGCCAAGCTGATTGGGGCCAAAATCCGGGCTGGTTTTTGCACCGACTTGAGGGGATGGTCTGAGATATAAAAGCCCAGCAGCTCTTTTTCTTGGCGGAGTTTTTCTTGGGGGTCAAAGTCAGGTACCAAGGGGGCCTTCGGAGCGGTTTCGTAGCCCCCCGCTGCTGGTGCATCGGCCTCGCCGCCACCGCCCAGCATGTCCAGCAGATTCCCCTGACCGATCGCCCGCTCCTTGGCGCGGCTTTGGGCCCAGTCAATCAGCAGCTCCATATCCTTCACGGATTGATGGCGGTTGGGCTCAAAGGCATCAAAGGCCCCGGAAAGGATCAACGCTTCAAAGGCGCGTCGGTTGCCCGCATGGAGATCGCCGCGATCGCACAGAACCGCCAAGGACTGGAAAGGTCCCTCCTCTGTCCGACTGGTGATCAGGCATTCAATTGCCCCCTGGCCCACATTCCGCACCGCCCCGAGGCCAAACAAAATCTGCTTACCCTCGGGGGTAAAGTCCACCAGGGACTTATTCACATCCGGGGGTAAGACCTCAATGCCCATGGCGATGCAGTTGGCAATATAGCTCTGCACCTTGTCTTGGTCGCCACTGTTGGCGGTCAGCAGGGCGGCCATATATTCCACCGGGTGGTGAGCCTTCAGGTAAGCGGTCTGGAAGGTGACGAACCCATAGGCGGTGGAGTGGGATTTGTTAAAGCAGTTAGAAGCTACTAAGCCATTGGCCAGCAAGAAATTGTGGTCTTGGGCCACCCCGATATCGTAGACGGGTTGAACTCCTAAAGATTGTCGGCTAATTACCTTGACCATTTTCTTGTTCCCTTAGCTAAGTCCTAAATATTCAGCGGCCATTTTTGTCAGAACACCTTTAAACACCGCTAAAGATACGTCACCCCCTTTGCCAGCAATAAATTCAACCGTTTTCTTCCAAATAGTTGGGTTTTTGGCGTTAGCAATAAAGTCATGACCGTCATTTTTTAGGCGAGATATGGAATAGGAGCCGACTTGGGCACTGGTTTTCTAACAGGTGCTAGCTAGAATGTATGCGCTGCTTATCATCTAGCCCATGCGCTGTCCCTATTGCCAGAGTATTCGAACGGGCTAGAACGTTAGAGCCCCATTATAAAGAGCAAACAGCTCTACAACGCTACCTTTTTCGAGATTTCGGCAAACGATATAACGAGCGTACTCACACCCCGATGGCCCGCTTACGCACCCCTGCAAGCATCGTGTCTGCCGCCATCAATGTTCGTACAGAAGGCTTGGGCTTGAGGGCGACAGGTCGCTCATTTGGTAAATCCCATGCCACGATTATCAAGTGGGAACGGCGCTTAGCCGCTTGCGAACCCCACTGCTCACCCCCTGCCCCAGGAGAGAGTGACTTAACGGTTGAAGGTGACGAAGTCTATACTCGCGTGGGCGAGAACCTTCCCCCCCTCTGAGTCAAAAGGCTGGACCATTCACTTTATTGAGCGTAACAGCCGCTATTGGGTTGCTGCTAAAGCGGGTAAAAAAACAAATGCCTTATTTTAGCAAGGCACTGCAAAGGCTTGGCAATGGGCAAACTCAGCCCGTTTCATCCGCTGGTTCACAGATGGTGAACGCCGCTATGGCAAGACGTTGTGGCGCTTGGCGAGTCTCTACCTTAAAGCCAAGGAAGTTCACCCAGCTTATGGACACCGTAAGGTGTGGCGCGAAGGGTTAGAAGTGGCGATTAAGATCAAGGGCTCCCAAGGAAATCGGCGCGTTGAGTGGGTTAAAACAGAACATCCTTTCACCTTCATTAGCCCTAAGCATGAGATTCATGCCAATCACAATGTAGGCGTTAGCCTTCCCGCAGGGTGGCGCAGAATGCAGCGCTCAGGCGACGAGCGAGCGCCTACCGACGACGGCAAAACTTGTATGCCAAACGCGTTGA
>JBHJIP010000131.1:0-10079 GCA_050043365.1 Leptolyngbyaceae cyanobacterium | reverse complement strand
TCCAGTCACGTTACTTAGGGGTAACGCCAGCTTTGAGAGTGAATTTATCCAAACGGCCTTTGGGGCACCGCTTACCGAAGAGCTCCATAAGGCCTTGGCGGTTGCAATACTTTACGCCACCCAACGACGTGAATTCGATGGCAGGGTAGATTGCTTGGTTTATGGGGCATTGGCTTGTTTTGGCTTTGCCTATGAGGATAAAATCTTGTACCTGATGGTGATAACAGAGTGGGTCGTCTTGGGCACCTTGTTCGTGCTGCGAACCATCGTGTTCGGAGGGCTCCACGGATTTTGGACGGCCCTGACCGGTATTGGGTTTGGGCTGGCCCGTTACCGCCATAGTCGTGTGGCCAAAGTGATGTTGATGACTAGCGGCCTGCTGCTGTCCATGATCGGTCACTTTATCCATAACGCGGCTACCACCCTGGTCGAGGTCACCGACGGTGCGTCTTTCTTATTGGCGCTCCTCAACTATGGAGCTTTGCTAGGCGTCATGCTCTTGCTCTGGCTGATTGCCCCTTGGGTCGATCGCGCCCGTCTACGCCAATATTTGCGGGATGAAGTGCCAGCGGTGCTCTCAGCTTCCCTCTACCAGGCGCTCTGTAGCCGTCGCAGCCATCAGCAATTGAAAGCGCTGGGCTGGAGCCGGGCTCAACAAAAGCAACTGCGGCAGGTGGCGGCTGAGCTAGCGCAAAAAAAACTGCAGTTGCTCAAAATGGGAGATGAGCAAGGCAATCAAGCTGAGATAGCGCAGCTCCGCACAATCCTGGTCACCCTCAAAACTGGTACCCCAAGCTGAAGTAAAACCGCAGCCCCTGGGCTGGATCGGTGCTGAGTTCGCTGACATCAATCAGCGGTAAGGCGAAGTCAAGTCGGGCGTTAAATTGCGGAAAAGGGTTAGCAATGATGCCAATGCCGCTGCCCAACAAAAAATTATTGCCCGTACTTTGGAAGCTGGCATTGTTATCCCACACATAGCCCCCGTCTAAAAATGGGGCAATCTGTAGATAGGGTTGCCCCCCTTCATCCCGCTGCAGGGTGATCTGGTCTTCGATAGAAAACCGCACCCCATTGTCCCCAAATCGCTGGTTTTGGGCATAGCCCCGCACGGAGAGTCCGCCCCCTAAGAAAAACTGTTCTGAGCCCAGCAAACTGTCATTGGCCAACTGTAAGTCGGCTTGCAAAATCAGCAAGTGGTCCGCATCCAGAATTTGGACCCGCTGCACCTGGCCAATCCAGCTCAAGAATTGGCCATCAGCCGAGGCATCTGAAGATTGCGTGGCGTTGAGCAAATTGGTGCCCCAGCGAAATTGAGATCGCAGCGCCCAGGCCCCGACCGTATCCCGGCGAATGTAGTCTTGACCAAAGCTCAAGACAGAGGTGCGATTTTCATCGGTAATCAGGCCCGCAATCAGGGTGGAGCCATTGCGGTGGCGAAAGCCAGCGGATAGGGCAAATTCTTCGCGGGGGGTGCGAATCAGCGGCTGTCGGTAAGTAAAGTCGTAGATCTCAGTGGTACCGCGAATGCCCAAGCCAAAGGCCGGTTGATTCGCATCGGTAATTCGAAAAAAGTTAGGCGTAAACCGAAACTGCAGGGTGCCATTCATCGGGTTAATCGGCACCTGATAGGCCAGATCGTAGACCTCAGAGCCTCTTGTGTCGGACCAAGACATAGATGTGGAGAAGCGATCGCCCGGAATCGCCACACTGCGATAGGCAAACTGCCCTCCAAACCGTACGTCTCCCACCGAAATCGGGGAGTAGTTGTCGCTGGTGATGGCACCGCTGAAGCGATTGGCCTCCCGCACTCGCACAATTAAGATGCTTTGGCCAGCACCGCTACCGGCCCTGAGACTGGCTTCTAAGGTTTCAAATAAGGGATCGGTTCGGAGTAAGCGCAGCTGATCTTCGAGTCGGGCCTGGTTGAGGGGGCGAGTGCTGCCGAGGGATACCCGGGCTCGGATATAGTCCTGCAGTATGGCGGTGCCTTCCACCTGAATGGCTTCCAGCGCTCCTTCAATCACTTGAATCTCAACCACCCCATCCACAATGGTTTGGGCACTAACCACGGCCCGAGAGGTAATGTAGCCCTCGTTTAAATAGCGTTGGGTGATGGCATCCGCGAGCTGCTGCAGTTCCGCCAGGGTGGTCTGACGGTTCTCGTAGGGGCCAACAATTTCATCCAGCGTTGCCCCATCAAAAATGCTGCTGCCCACCACTTCGATTTCTGTAACTGGGAAGGGTATGTCGGCACTGGGGGGCGTTGAGGTCTCAGGTGGTGCCTCCTCCGGTAAGGGATCGTCCGTTTCCTCCGGTGAAAGGGGCGCTGGCGGTTCAGTCCGGCGATCGCCACTGGGATCGACCTGAGCCAGCACCGGCCCAGACAGCTTAGGCCGAGCCTGGGCTGAAGGCAGCGGTGCGGCAGTCAAGGCAGGGGCAGCTTTTAACGAGGAGGAGAGGAGGGGAGGGTTAACCTCGGCTTTAACCGCGACCGGCATCCATACCAACCCACTCAACAGGCCCAGAGCCCAGGTGAACCGTTTATTGCCCATAGTGATTGCAGGACTCCAGGTGCTATCCAGATCATTATGCATATCCCAATTCTTCTCAGGTGGAGATGACTCTGAGCGGCAGTAGCCAAATTCCTGGCTTTCTAATGGCTTATCCCTGATGAACCGCGTCTAGGAGGGCATCTGCCCGAGTCTATTTTTCTCAAGGTCTGGAATCTCCCTACGCCCTAAATGGGTGGATTTAGGCCGCACCCATGGGGGCTATTGCTGATTTTTGAATAATTCCTATGGATTCCCTGTGCCATCTCCGTTGGGCAAATGTATCATTCGTGAGGCATAAACCCTGTTCTCGTGTTAGAAGGACCCCATTCCTGAAGCAAAGTCAGCCATAAAGACGTTTCCTGGAGTTGTTGCGCAAATCCGCCGCCAGATTTTCTCTGCGGGCGCTACTCACCTTAAGCCACCATGCTGCTAGTCCTGCTTACCCGCATCCTGGTTTGGGCCGCTGTTGGCCTGATCATCTGGTATCTACTGCTGAAGATCATTCCCCGCAAGTTTTTGACTTGGTTTGGGGGCGCGATCATTTTGGCCTTGATTGTGCTGTCGTTTCTCGACCCCAACGACCAGACCATCGGCACGATTTGGCGGATTATTTCTCTGCCGCTGAACCCCCTCGGCGCTTCAGTTTTGCTCCTGATCTTTTCCCTCACGGATGGGCTTAAGAAGGTAAAGGGGCGGCAAGTGGCGATCGCCCTAGCGATTTTGCTGGTCTCTAGCGTGCCGATGTTGGCTCGGGGGTTGGTGGGGCAGGCCGAAAATGCGGTGCAGCAAGCCTACGATGCCCAGAAGGAAATTTGTGAAGATGTTTGCCCTACTGATATCCCCACCTCTGTTCCGCTCAATCGAGTGGTAACGATGGTGGTGATGGGGGATAACATCGACGCCACCTCTTTAAATGAGTTTTCCAGCCAAGTGAGCACTGGCAGCAGCCTCACCCCGAGCCTAGAATCCCGGCTGCTGAGTGCGGCTGTGCTCTACCAAGATTTGCGCCAGAACGGTAGCGATCCCTTTGTGCTTTCGACCTCTGGCCCGCTCTTTGGCGGTGCTGAAGCCCAAGCGGAAAATGAGCAGATTCTTCGCAATGCCCTCACCCGCAATGGCATTCCCGCCAGTGCAATCGTGATCCGCAACAGCGGCATGGATGTAAATCGCACCATTCGTGATGTGGATGGCTTTTTAGAAGAGCGCCAGTTACGCACCCCTGGGGGCACCCCTCGCCGGGATGTGAACCGAGTGGCGATCGTCGCGCCCGCACTGACCATGCGCCGTACGGCCCTGGCCTTTGAGGAAAGGCAATTGGACGTGATGGCTTGGCCGACGGACCTCTATGGCGGTAGTGTCTCTGGGGGAGATACCTTGGCCCAACTTTCTGACTTGGTGCCGAGTGTTGATGCTCTTCGCCTCACCACCCGCTACTGGGAAGAGTTACTCACCTCGGTTTACTACTTCTTAAGGGGCTGGCTTCCTGGCTTTAATGTGCGCTGGAATCAAGTCGTAGAAGTGGTTCCGCGATAGTATCGAGCGGCTTTAATAATCTGATCAACTTGGCTATGGCTCAGAAGATTCTCATCTACCTTTGGCTCAATGGGAGTTGAGCTGAATGGTTGATCGGAGCCATGCCTTATTTTCCTAAGCTGCCTTCTCGCCGCAGGGTGCTACAGCACCTGGGTTTGTTAACCGGCGCATTGGCCCTGCCGCCCACTTTAAAATCGCTGGGTACGCGACCTTCTGATGCGGTTCTACCCCCAGTGTCTCCGGTCTCACCCCTGACCCTACCGACGCCGATCGCGGCGGCAGGGCTTAACCCCCATCGGGTTGTCTTGATCAAAACCACAGACCGGGCAGCTGGGGTGCGTCAGGCCATTGAGTTGCTGCAGCCCCCGAGCTTCAGGGACAAGCAGATCTTTATTAAACCCAACTACAACACTGGCGACCCAGCCCCAGCCGCTACCGATCCAGTTGTGTTAGAGACCTTAGTGCAGGTAATTCAAGGGGCTGGCGCGAGGGGGATCACCGTGGGCGATCGCTCGGGCATGGCCGATACCCGTAGTGCCATGACCCAGATGCAGGTGGTTGCACTGGCCAACCGCTATGGTTTTGAGCCGATTGTGTTTGACGAGTTGAGTCGGGACAATTGGCAATATTTTGGGGCAGAAGGCACGAACTGGTCTCAAGGCTTTGCGATCGCCCGCCCCGTCCTAGGGGCCGATGCAATTGTGAATGTCTGCTGCCTCAAGACCCATCGCTTTGGTGGCCACTTTACCTTGTCCCTCAAAAATACGATTGGCATGGTAGCCCGTTATGTGCCCGGAGACGGCCACGACTACATGGCTGAGCTACATCGCTCGGCCAATCAACGACTGATGATTGCTGAAGTTAATCGTGTCTATCGTCCGTCGCTAGTCGTGATTGATGGGGTAGATGCGTTTGTGAATGGAGGACCTGAGCAAGGGCAACGGGTACAGGCAGGTGTCATGTTGGCCAGCACCGATCGCATCGCAGTCGATGCAGTAGGCATCGCAATTTTGCGGATGCTGGGCACAACCCAGACAGTAGCCAGCGGTTCGATCTGGGAACAAGCTCAAATTCGCCGCGCCGCTGATCTCGGTCTCGGCGCAATCAGCGCAGATCAGGTAGAGCTGGTCACAATGGATAATGCCGGTGCCCAAATGGCCGATCAGGTGAGGCGTTTTTTGACCTAAGGGGAGTTCTAAACCCCGTCTAAGTTGATAACCGTAGTTTTTCCCTTGCTGGGTGACAAGACGGTTCTAAGGCATACGCGCCAATAGATTGAGAGAATAACAGTGACAAAAAAAAAGGGGGCACTGATAGCGCTCCCCCAACTCAAAATGTTGCCTGTATCCTACCAAAAGACTTTGCGCGCGCACCTGAGCGAAAGCCAGTATTTGACCCTAGAGCTGCTGTTGCTCTTGCTACAGGTCCACCGCCAAGTTCAACTGTCAACGCTGGCCAGCGTATTTCCTCACCCGATTCACTACCGCAGTCGGATTCGCAACTTGCAGCGCTTTCTGCTTCTCCCCCAACTGAGCATCAAGGCCCTTTGGTTTCCCTTGCTCAAGCACTGGATCCGCCAAGTGCAAACAGGACGTGATTTGAATCGCCAGCAGCGTCGTCGCCTTCATCGTCTTCAGCATCGCGCCTCAGGCTACTGGCTGATTGCGATTGACCGCACTCAGTGGCGTGAGCGCAATGTCTTCATGGCATCTCTGATTTGGGGCACCCATGCTTTGCCGGTGTACTGGCAAACCCTAGACAAACTGGGCAGCAGTGATTTTCAGGCTCAGAAGCGGCTCCTTCAAGCAGTGCTGCCCTTATTTAGGAATAAACCGGCGCTGGTACTGGGTGACCGGGAGTTCCATAGCCCCAAACTGGCAGAGTGGTTGACGAATCGGGGCGTTTCTTTTGTCTTACGTCAGAAGAAAAACCTGCACCTGCAAACCCCAGGCCGCTCAGACTATCAAGTGCTTAAGGAGATGGGCTTCAAGCCAGGGATGTCTCGCTTCTATTCACAGGTCTTATGCAACAAGGGCGACGGGTTAGGACCATTCAATGTCGCAGTTTACTGGAAGCGCAAGTACCGCAACCGAGGCCCGAAAGACCCGTGGTATCTGCTCACGAACTTATCTACCCTGAAACAGGCGTTGAAGCTGTATCGCTGTCGATGGGGCATTGAGCAATTCTTCAAAGATTGCAAGAGTGGCGGCTACAACTTAGAGGCGACTCGGGTGAATGATGAGCGCTTCTTGGCCTTGATGGTATTGGTTGCCATGGCCTACAGTCTGGCGACTTTCCAGGGGCAAGACCTGAAGCATACGGGGCTAGATATTTATGCTGGCCGTATCAACGAGCACCCAGACAAGACCCTACGACAGAGTGCGTTCAGCATCGGCCTCTATGGGCAAAGATGGCGATATGGGATGGAGTTATGGGCTGAACGAGCACTCAAGCTCGTTGCTCTAGAGCCCCATAAACGACTCTATTTCCAGCGTGGTTTCTCAGCTCTATCCTTTATACAGCAATACTCATAGGTTGGTTGTCGCCCAGCAAGCAATCCCTGAGAGCAGGCAGTTCCTGATTTTTGAATTTTCTGCTGTTAATAGTGAACAATTTATACGATCCGTCAGGAATTAATCTTTGCCAGACCCTTAGCTTGTCACAGTAGAAAAACAGCCCCGCCGCACAACCTTCGCCTATTTCGCTGTGACAAGGAGGGCATTCATGGCCATTGCCACCACTAATCCCGCCACCGGCATAACTGTTAAGACATTCCAATCGCTGGATGCGATCGCCGTTAACGATCGTCTCACCCAAGCCCAAACCGCCTTTGAAAGCTATCGCAAAACCAGCTTTGCCCACCGGGCCCACTGTCTCCATGCCGTCGCCGATATTTTGGAGGTGAATCGTCACGCTTACGGGGAGTTGATGACCCTAGAGATGGGTAAGCCCTTGGCCAGCGCGATCGCTGAAGTGACCAAATGTGCCTGGGTTTGCCGGTTTTACGCCGAGCATGCAGAGCATTTTCTGCAAGATGTGCCGGCCCAAACGGACGGTAGTGAAAGCTTTGTTCGCTATCAGCCCCTCGGCATCATTCTGGCGGTAATGCCTTGGAATTTCCCCTTTTGGCAAGTGTTTCGCTTTGCTGCACCGACCCTGATGGCAGGAAATGTGGCGGTGCTTAAACATGCCTCCAACGTGCCCCAATGCGCCCTGGCCATTGAGGAGATCTTTGTCAAAGCAGGTTTCCCAGTAGGGGTGTTTCAAACCCTATTGGTGGGGGCTAGTGCGGTGGCCGAAATCTTGGATGACAATCGCATCAAAGCCGCTACCCTCACCGGCAGTGAACTAGCGGGTTCGGCGCTGGCTGCAGAAGCGGGCAAACAAATCAAACCCACCCTGCTGGAACTGGGGGGCAGTGACCCCTTTATCGTCATGCCCAGTGCTGACTTAGTGCGGGCCATCGATACCGCCGTGACCACCCGCACCCTCAACAATGGCCAGTCCTGTATTGCCGCCAAGCGATTTATTTTGCACGAACAGATCGCCGACCCATTTATTGCTGGACTAACCCAGCGTTTTGCCGACCTCACCGTGGGTGATCCGAGGCAATTTGATACGGATATTGGTCCCCTAGCAACACCCACCATCCGGGATGAGTTGGCTCAACAGGTGCAGGCCTGCATCGATGCGGGGGCCCATGTGGCGATTGGGGGTGATTTATCTGCCTATCAGAACCGGTTGCCCACCGATCTCCAGGCCGGGAACTTCTATCCGCCGACCATCCTGACGGATATTCCCCCCGGCACCCCTGCCGATGACAAAGAGTTCTTTGGCCCCGTGGCGCTGGTTTTCCGCGTGCCCGATTTGGAGGCGGCAATCGCCCTGGCTAACAGCACCCCCCTCGGACTGGGGGCCAGCGGCTGGACTGAAGAAGCCCAAGAACGCGATCGCCTCATTGATGAACTCGATGCCGGGGCGGTGTTTATCAATGGCATGGTCAAGTCTGACCCGCGCCTCCCCTTTGGGGGTATCAAGCGTTCGGGTTATGGCCGAGAGCTAGGCCGAGAAGGGATTTTAGCCTTTGTGAATGCTAAGACCGTCTGGGTACGGTGAAGGCGTTTAATTCCTCAAAAAATGGGAAACGGGCGCAGGGCTCTGCGCCTCTACAGCTACAGGTTGGAAGGAGACAGAATGAATACGGCTGAACTGCTGGTCAAATGCCTAGAAAACGAAGGAGTTGACTATATTTTCGGGGTTCCTGGCGAAGAAAACCTGCAGGTGCTGCAGGCCCTCAAGACCTCTTCCATTCAGTTTGTGACCACCCGCCATGAACAGGGGGCGGCCTTTATGGCCGATGTCTATGGTCGCCTCACCGGTAAGGCGGGGGTGTGCCTCTCTACCCTGGGACCGGGGGCCACGAACCTGATGACGGGGGTGGCCGATGCCAACCTGGACCGGGCTCCCCTGGTGGCGATTACCGGCCAGGTGGGCACCGATCGCATGCACATCGAATCCCACCAATATCTGGATTTGGTGGCGATGTTTTCGCCGGTAACCAAGTGGAACGCCCAAATCGTTCGCCCCAGCATCACCCCCGAAATCGTCCGCAAGGCCTTTAAGCTGTCTCAAACTGAGAAGCCCGGTGCCGTCCACATTGACCTGCCGGAAAATATTGCCGACATGCCCGCCGAAGGCGAACCCCTGCGGCGGGATGGCCGGGAGCCAACTGCGGCCTCAGCCCACAGCTTGCAGCAAGCGGCGGTGGCCATCTCCCAAGCCACCAACCCCATGATTTTGGTGGGGAATGGGGCGATTCGGGCGCGGGCCAGTGAGGCTCTGGTTGAATTTGCCACCCAGCTAAATATCCCTGTGGCCAACACCTTTATGGGTAAGGGCGTGTTGCCCTATACCCATCCCCTCTCACTCTGGACGGTGGGGTTGCAGCAACGGGACTTTATTGCCTGTGGTCTGGAGCGGGCGGATCTGCTGATTGCCGTGGGCTATGACCTGGTGGAATATTCTCCCAAGAAATGGAACCCAGACGGGCGCATCCCGATTCTGCACATCAATGCCACTCCCGCAGAAATTGACAGCAGCTACATCCCCCGAGTGGAAGTGGTGGGCGACATTACCGACTCGCTAGAAGGGATTTTGAAGCGGGTCAACCGCAAGGGCTTGCCAGAGCCGGTGAATGTGAAGTTGCGGGACGAGATCCGCGCTGACTATGAGCGCTATGGGGATGATTTTGGCTTTCCGGTGAAGCCCCAAAAGCTGATCTATGACCTCCGTCAGGTGATGGGGCCGGAGGATATTGTCATCTCTGATGTGGGGGCTCACAAGATGTGGATCGCCCGCAACTACCACTGCGATCGCCCCAACATCTGCATTATTTCTAACGGGTTTGCCTCAATGGGCATTGCCATACCGGGGGCGATCGCAGCGAAGCTGGTGCATCCAGAGCGCAAGGTGATTGCGGCCACGGGGGATGGCGGCTTCATGATGAATTGCCAGGAGCTGGAGACGGCCCTCCGCATGGGTACGGCGTTTGTGACGATCGTCTTTAATGATGGGGCTTACGGGCTGATTGAGTGGAAGCAGCACAGCCATTATGGGGAGTCAGCGTTTGTGCATTTCACCAATCCTGATTTTGTGAAGTTGGCGGAGAGTATGGGGCTGAAGGGGTATCGGGTGGAATCGACGGAGGACTTGGTGCCGACGTTGAAGGAGGCGTTGGCGCAGGATGTGCCCGCAGTGATTGATTGTCCGGTGGATTATCGAGAGAATTTGTTGTTTAGCAAGCAGGCCAGCGAGTTGACTTGCTTGGTGTAGCTGCTATTTCAATGCGCTTTCCTTGGTACAGGACAAAAGTTGAAAAGATAGACAGGGAGAGGGTTTGATAGAAATCACCACAACATCTACCAACCCTCATGGCTCAGATTAACCAAATTAGAGAGCAATTGCGCCCCCATCTGGGCTGGCATGGAGCAAGGC
>JBHJIP010000130.1:0-4951 GCA_050043365.1 Leptolyngbyaceae cyanobacterium | reverse complement strand
CTCCCTACCTCCCACTCCCACCCACTCCTGTCAATCAGAACCCTACCCACCATGAGTCTTCTACCCAAAGCCCTTTCTGTCTTTGCCCGCGCTGCCAAAAACCGCCCCCAGGCCTTACTGGCCGCCGCCACTATTTTGACGACGACTCTGGGGTTGACGGCTCCTGCTCGGGCAGATGCCACCCTCAACATCATCAAGCGGGCCTTAAACATCGGTGGCACCCAGGAGATTACCCAAGTTGAGTCAGGACAAGATTTTCTCTATGAAATTCAGTGGTCCTGTAGCCTCAACGATCCCGGTGTGGATCGATGCGAAGATGTAGAAATTTCGGACGTTATCCCCAGCCAGTTGGAGTACCTGGGACTGCAAGAGGGGACGCCTAGCCAGGCCAACTACAATTCTGGTAGCCGCACCTTTACCTATGACCTAGGTACAATCGCGGGGAATTCTGCTTCGGGCTCCATTGCTATTCGGGTGCGGTTTCCAGAGGGGGTGACGCCCGACAATTTACAGGCCGACAACACCGCCGTGATTCGGTCTACAGCGACGGACCCTAACCCCCCTGGCCAAAAATCTGATGATGCGGTGGTGACCAGTGATGTCAGCAACCCCGCCGCGAAATGGGAAACCACTAAAACAAAGCTGCTACCCTCAGGCGACCCGGTTTTGGATGGGGATGTCACCTACGAGGTTAGCCTTGCCCCCACCCAGCGAACGGGCAACCTCAACTTAGAGAATGTCGTAATGACTGACACCCCAGAGGTGGGGGCTGAGGTTGTTTCGGTGAGCAATGGCGGCACCTTTAACGATGTTGATGGCGACGGCGTTGTCGATCCTGGGGATACGATTACCTGGAATGTGGGCGATCGCAGCGTTGACCAAGAAGCCTACCGGGCTCAGGTGGTGCTCAGCTACCCTGCCGCCACTTTTAACCCGACTGACGCTGACCCCGCTACCCTTGACGATGTCACCAACACAGTGGCTGCCGCTGGTACCTTTGAGGTCACCAATGCCCCCTTTAGTGACAGCGATACCACGAGCCACGGTTTCGTAGATCCCCAGCCTGGATTAGGCAACTTTGACAAACGCAATCGGGGCTTTGCCTACGGTAGCCGCCCCGATATCGGTACCGGGTTTTATTACGATTACAGAATCCAAAACAGCGGCAACGTTGCCTTCGACACCCTCACCCTCTTTGACGATGCCCTACCTCCTGAGGTCGATGCCCTCAGCTTCCGCACGGGTGCATATAGCAACGATGTTGGCGCTACCTTTACCTTGCAGTACACCACCAATGGCACCACCTTTCAAAATGTGTCGGGTGTAGTAGACCTTGTGGTGAGCGCCACCGAGCAGCAAACCTTTGCCCTGCCAGCGGGAACGCGAGGCATCCGTGTTATCTACAGCAATGCCCCCGTCGGATTTAACGCCAATACCCGGCCCCGGCTCAATGTTGAGGTGCGCACCACCGATGTTAATGACAGTAGCCCTCTGGAAGATGGCGATCAAATTTACAACCCTGCTACCCTCACGGGGGTCTTCAACGGTACACCCACCACCCGCAACGACGATGCCGAAACGTTTATTGACCGCCCCCGTGCCGTCGGCATTATCAACAAAGAAGATTTAACCGACGACAACCCCTACAACCCCTCGGAGCTGGTCGAGTTTCGCCTAACTGCCGGCAACCGTCGCAACGCCCGCCGCACCCTGCAGAATCCGGTGGTGGTCGATCTGCTGCCCAACGGTTTGAACTATGTGCCCAACTCCTATAGCTTTGATGCGGGAGACAGTGGTCTCAGCACTCCCAGCAATTTTGAGGTGATCGAAAACTACAACGGCACCGGGCAAACCCTGCTGCGCTGGACCTGGGATGGTCAAGAAGTGAACTTCGACAACGGTAGCTTTAGCGACAATAAAACCTGGACGATTACTTACAAAGTCTCCGTCAAAGAAGGGGATATCCAGGGGAACCTCACCAACACCGCCTACCTCAGCACCTACGATACCGGCAGCGACCCCGCCGACTTCATTTGCCATGACAGCGGCAACGATGTTGGTGACAGCGCCGATTTAGACAACGATGGCAAAACCGGTGACGGTGATGTCTACGACGGCGACACCGCCCCCAACAACGACAACCCCCTCTGCCGCGACACGGTGGATGTCACTGTCACCACTCTGCCCTTTTTAGAGGCCAACAAGCGGGTACAGGGGGGCTTAAACACCAGCTACGGCCTCAGCGGCCAGAGCTACCCCGGTGGGGCCGTAGATTACCAAATCAGCGTGACCAATACCGGCACCACCCCGATTCAAGACATTGTGGTAGTCGATATTTTTCCCAACATTGGCGACACCGCCGTCCTTAATACCAACGTACCCCGCAACTCTCAGTGGCGACCCTATCTAGTTGGTCCCATTGATGTACAGATTGCCACTGCTCAGGTGTATTACAGCACCTCCTCTAATCCTTGTAGCCTCAATCCTCTAGATGGCACTGATCAGCAGTGGCCTCCAGGCTGTGTTGATGACTGGACGACCACTTTCCCGGATGATCCCAGTATCGTTACGGCGGTCAAAATTGATTACGGCAGCTTCACCCTTAACCCATTAACCTCCCTCACCAAGTCCTGGCCGATGCGAGTGCCTGTGGTGGCTCCGGTCAATGAATCAGCGTTTAATTCTTTTGCCCTTACCGGACGGCGTATCGATCGCACCTCACCGCTACTGCCCCAAGAGCCGCCTCGGGTGGAAGTTGACCTGGCCGCAGATGATCCACCGGTTCTGGGTGATTTTGTCTGGAATGACGCCGATGGCAACGGCGTCCAAGACAGTGGTGAAGGGGGCATCAACGGGGTTGTGGTAGAACTCTACCGCCCCGGTGCCGACGGCATCCCCGGCACCCCCGACGATATCTTGGTTGATTTCACCATGACCGGTCCCAACCACTTTGGTTTCCCCGGTTACTACGAGTTCGCCTACCTAGATCCAGGGGACTACTTCCTCAAGTTCATTCCTCCTAGTGGGTCTGGCTATTTCTTTACTAGCAGCGGTGGCACCGATCGCGATGACAGCACCAACTCCGACGCCAACCCCACCACGGGCTTGACCGACGTGATTACCATCGCCTCGGGTGACGACGAGCGAGATATTGACGCCGGTCTCACCCTAACGCCTCCGACGGGCCAAGCCTCTCTGGGCGACTACGTCTGGCTCGACACCAATGAGGACGGTATTCAAGATAGCGGTGAGATTGGGGTGAATGGCGTCATCGTCATGCTGTATCAGAGCGATGGCACTTTTGTCGGCACGACCCAAACCAGTAGCGATACGGCGGGTAACCCCGGTAACTACAGCTTCCAAAACCTCCCGCCGGGTGACTACTACGTCGAGTTCACCCTGCCCGCTGGCTATGACGCCACCGCTCAAGGACAGGGCGGCGACACGGCCCAAGACTCTGACGCCAACCCTGCTGATGCGGCCGCCAGCACCCCTGGCACCCAGGCCCGCACCAGCAACTTCACCCTCACAGCAGGCCAAAACGAGACCGATATTGATCTAGGCATTGTTCCCCAACCCCGCATCGGTGACTATGTGTGGATTGACCTCAACCGCGACGGCATTCAACAGGGCACCGAGGTGGGGCTGAATGGCGTCACCGTTAACCTGCGGGACGATACTGACACCATCGTCGATACCATCGTCACCGCCGATGATATTCAGGGCAACCCCGGTTACTATGCCTTCGCCACCGATGGGCTCAGTGGGGATTACTCGATTGAGTTTGTCTTGCCCAATGGCTATGCCTTCTCTCCACAGAACTCTGGTACTGACGACGCTCTTGACTCCGATGTCAATGCCGCCACCGGGCGCATCGAGATTACGGGGGTGACAAACACCACCACAGACTTGACCCTAGATGCTGGGGTGAATCAACCGGCGGCTGGCCCTGGTTTTGTCGGCGACTTTGTCTGGATTGATCTGGATGAAGACGGTATTCAAGACCCGACCGAGGTGGGCTTGAATGGGGTGACGGTGCGGCTGCGCAACGCCAATGACGACAGCCTCTATGCCGAAACTGAGACGGCTAATTCCTTTGGTAATCCCGGCTATTATCTGTTCAGCAATGTCCCAGATGGAGACTACTACGTTGAATTTGTGTTGCCCACCGACTACCTGGCTTCCCCAGCCAATCAGGGGGGCAACGATGGCCAGGATTCAGATGTCGATAGTGCCGACGCCGACCCGAATGCGACCGGGGCCGAGACCGATGCCAATCCTGGCACTCCTGAAGTGGAGCTGCGCACCCCATCCTTTGCAGTGACCAGCACCTCGGACAACCGCACCCTTGATTTTGGTGTCTTCCGTGACCCCAACGCGCCAGTGCCGCCGAATGTGGTGCTGCTAAAGCGGATTACGGCCATCAACGGCGTGCCAGTTCCCTTTGATGGTCCCCAAAGCCAGGAAGAAACCGATGTGGAAGGTCTATTCCCGGCTAACTTCTTAGCAGGGACCGTAGATGGCGGCGAAACCCGACCTGGCGATGAGATTGAGTACACCATTTACTTTGTCTCCAACGGCGATCGCCCCGCTGAGAATGTGGCCTTCTGCGACCTGGTGCCGGAATTCACTGACTTTAACGCCACTGCCTTTAATACCGACCCCACCACCCAGGATCCCGGCGGCATCCCTGGGGCCGATCGCGGCATTGTCTTGGGCTTTGGCAGCGATGAGTTGTCGATGACCAATGTGGCCGATAGCGATCGCGGCGTCTATGTGCAGCCTGGTGACCCCACCGGCCTCGACTGCGGTGGCCCCAACGCTAACGGTGCCGTGGTGGTCTTCATCGGCGATATTCCCAACGCCAACAGCAACCCGGACCCCAACACCTCCTACGGCTTCGTCCGCTTCCGGGCTCGGGTCAATTAATCGGGTTCAGACCAGACTGCAT
>JBHJIP010000129.1:0-9954 GCA_050043365.1 Leptolyngbyaceae cyanobacterium | reverse complement strand
CGGCCATCTACGTAGGGGCACCTCTTGTGGGTGCCCTCATCACCGATCTGTTCGCCTGCCAACCGGTGGTTATATGGGAGATCGTCGGAGGGCAGGCACAAGACCTGCCCCTACAGGTATCGTCTTTTTTGGAAATCACCTTAATACCCAGTAGGTTCCAACTAAGCAATGCCTAACCCCATCAACACAAACCGAGTCAAAAAGATCACCGCCAAGATCCACATCGCGGCATTCACCTCATGGGCTTTACCTTGGAAGGTTTTGATTAAGGGGTAGGCAATGAAGCCCACGGCCAGACCCTCGGCAATGGAGAAGGTGAGCGGCATCAGCAAAATCGTCAAGAAACAGGGAATCGACTCCGCCGGATCGGACCAACGAATCTCGGCCACACTGCCCATCATCATGACCCCGACCATAAGGAGGGCTGGAGCCGTGGCGTAGCCCGGAATCGCTGATAGGAGGGGAATGAAAAAGATCGATAGGGCAAAGCAAAGGGCCGTTACCACGGCGGTAAAGCCAGAGCGGCCTCCTTCAGCAATGCCCGAGGCAGACTCAATATAGCTGGTCACGGTGGAGGTACCCAACACCGCCCCAGCGGTGGTGCCGACCGCGTCCGCAAGCAGGGCCTGGTTCGCCCGAGGCAGCTCCCCTGACTTCTTGATAAACCCCGCCTGGATGCCGACCCCCGAGAGGGTGCCAATGGTGTCGAACAGGTCCACGAACAGGAAGACAAACAGCACCGCCAAGAAGTTGGCAACGCCCACGGTGCCAATCTGCCCCATGCCCACAAAGGCTTGGCCCAGGAGATTGCCTGGCCAGAAGGGCAGTCCGACAATACCCTCGGGCCAGGGGGTAATGCCCAGGATCCAACCCAGCAGGGCCGTGGCCAAAATCCCCCACAGCAGCGCCCCTTTGACGCGACGGGCCAAAAATGCCGATGACACCAGAATGCCGAACAGGGCCATCAGGGTCGGCGGCTGGGACAGATCGCCCAGGGTGGTTTTAGTGGCGTCGGAGGCGATGATGAGGCCCGCGCCGCCAAACTCTGGGTTGCCAGAGAGGGCAATGTAGGCGATGAACAGGCCAATCCCCGCTGCGGTGGCCCGCTTCAGGCTTTCAGGGATGGCTTTGATAATGTGGGCCCGCACATTGGTGAGGGTGAGGGCAATAAAAATCAACCCTTCGATCAGGATGGCGGCGAGGGCAATGCGCCAATCGATGCCCAGGCCAATCACTACCGAGAAGGCGAAGAAGGCGTTTAACCCCATGCCAGGGGCGAGGGCGATCGGGTATTTGGCCACCACGCCCATGGTCAGAGTGGCGATCGCAGCCGAAATCCCGGTGGCCACCACCAACTGCCCGAACAGGTCCCCACTCTGGTTCACGAAGATGGCCTGGGACAAAATATCTGGGTTGACCACCAGGATGTAGGCCATGGTAATGAAAGTGGTGATGCCCGCCAGGGTCTCGGTGCGCAGGTTGGTGCCGAGAGCATCGAAGTTGAAGAAACGGCCAACAGCGGCCACGACAGCCGGTTGCTTAGAGACCGCAGTATCCGAAAGCGATTGAGTCAGTGCTTTAATCGCAGCTTTTGTTTTGGGCGGACCCAAACTAGCGCCGGTCTCGACCTCTCCTGTTTCTGCTTCAGTTTCCCTAATGGCTTCGGGGGGAGCTACTTCGCTTGCTGCCGAAGCTTCTGGCTCAAACGCTTCTGTGACCTCTGGCGGGGGCTCAGTTTCGGGCACCGTTGCCTCAGCATCCGCTTCATTCAACTCAGGAGCAGCTTCCCCCTCAGCGTCGTTCATCTCAGCGGATGGCTCGGAAACTGACTCGCTCGTCTCCGCTGTCTCAACGACGGATTCTGAGCTTTCTTCAGCTTTTGCCTCTGAGCTTTCAGAGGGCTGAGCCGTAGCCTCATGATCAGACGGTTCTACCACTTGAGCCTTTTGCCCGTTACCCTGCGGAGACGGGATTAGGCTATTTTTAAACCAGTCGGTGAGGGCCAAACTGATTCGCTTTTCGAGCTCATCAAAGAGTGGCAAGGGTGGCTCGGATGGTTCACTGGGGCGACTGGAATCCGCCGCGTCGTCAGCGGGATTTACGGTGGCCTCGGGTTCAGGAATTTGCTCCGCTGGATTTGCAGAATAGTCGGTAGAGGCGTCTTCAGCTTCAGGAATCATGGGGAATCAACACAACTAGGCAATCTGGCAGAACCAGGGTTGATTTTAAACCGCAGCTGTCCCCCCGGCTGTATGGCAGGTCGCCTTTTGAGGGGCGAAATTATTCCAGCGTTTTCAAGGGCAAGAATCTTCTCAATCGCTTCATCTGCCCAAATCGTTCAGAATGTCCCGAGGGGAAACCGGCGTGCCTATAATGGTCCCCTGTGCAAAGTTGTCCGATGCAAAGTTGAGCAGAGCCATGGCCAAAACCGAGTTTCCCCAGTCCCCCCAAAGTGCTTCCCAGAGCGCTTCAACCCTGGATGAAATCCGGGCGACTCGTCTCGACAAGGTCAACCAGCTCAAAGCCGCCGGGTTGAACCCTTTTGCCTATCGGTGGGAGGTGACCGCCCATGCCGCTGAGCTGCAAGCTCAGTATGCTGACCTCCCAGCGGGGGAAGAGGTTGAGGCAGAGGTGGCGATCGCCGGACGCATTTTGGCCCGGCGGGTGTTTGGTAAGCTAGCCTTCTTCAATGTGCAGGACGAAACCGGCACCCTTCAGCTTTACCTAGATAAGAAGGTAATTGGTCAAACCATGGCCGATCAGCCCGAAGCCTTCTCGCAGCTCAAGCAGCTCACCGACGTGGGGGATGTGATTGGGGTCAAAGGCACCCTGAAACGCACTGAAAAAGGGGAGCTGTCGGTGAAAGTGCAGCGGTATGCCCTGCTCACCAAAGCCCTTTTGCCCCTGCCAGACAAATGGCATGGCTTGACCGATGTGGCCAAGCGCTATCGGCAGCGCTATGTGGATCTGATCGTGAACCCGCCCGTGCGAGAGACCTTTCGCAAGCGGGCGCTGATCACCTCAGCCATCCGCCGCTACTTTGAAGATCGCGGCTTTTTAGAAATCGAGACGCCGGTCCTACAGGGAGAAGCTGGAGGGGCCGAGGCGCGGCCTTTTATCACCCATCACAACAGCCTCGACATGCAGCTCTACCTGCGCATCGCCACAGAGCTGCACCTGAAGCGGTTGATTGTGGGCGGGTTCGAAAAGGTGTTTGAGATTGGCCGCATCTTTCGCAACGAAGGCATCTCCACCCGCCACAATCCAGAGTTCACCTCAATCGAGTTCTACCAGGCCTACGCCGACTACCACGACTTCATGGCCCTCACCGAGGATCTGATTGCCTCCATCGCCCAGTCGGTATTGGGCACCACCGAGATCACCTACCAGGGGGAACCCATTGACCTGACCCCCCCTTGGCGGCGCATTTCTATGCATGATCTGGTTAAGGAAGAGACCGGTTTGGATTTCAGAGCCTTTGACTCCCTAGAACAGGCCCAGGCTGCGGTTGCGGAATTAGGCATTGCTGGCGAAGGCTGCGACTCAATCGGGCGTCTTTTGAATGAGGTGTTTGAGCAGCGCATTGAAGCAAATCTGGTTCAGCCCACCTTCTTAATCGATCACCCGGTCGAAATTTCGCCCCTGTCGAAACCCCATCGCAGCCAGCCTGGGGTGGTGGAACGCTTTGAGCTGTTTATTGCCGGTCGCGAAACCGCCAACGGCTTCTCTGAGTTGACCGACCCGCTGGATCAGCGGCAGCGGTTTGAGGCCCAGGCGGAGCGCAAGGCGGCGGGCGATTTAGAAGCCCAGGGGGTAGATGAGGACTTTTTGACCGCCCTGGAATACGGCATGCCCCCCACCTGTGGCGAGGGCATCGGCATCGATCGCCTGGTAATGCTCTTAACCGATAGCGCCAGCATTCGGGATGTGATTGCCTTTCCCTTGCTCAAACCGGACCGGCCTGAAGCGGCTGAGCCCTAGGCCAAACCAGATTCAACGGGAATCGGGCTTGTACCTAGAGTTCTGCATCCTTTAGAACAGTCAAGATTTCCTGCCGTTGAGTAATCTATAGCTGACATGCTGTGATGACTGCTCTAGGGGCTGTCATTAATTAAAACTAGAGTCTTTGTGGTGCAACGGTTGCAGCCCCTAGCAATAGTATAGGGGCGGGCGCGGCAATGCTTGCCCAGTAAGGCTTTCACTAATAATTGATGACGCGCCCTAAGTGACCTCTACAGTTTTGAATTTCCGTTATGGGGTTAGAGTAGTAGCAGTTTGGGCCTAACCCAGGTCTGATGGGGCGTTTCTATTCCCCCAGTGTCTCTCTCCAGCATTGTTGATGGCTCTTAAGTAGCGACCCACTATGGCAACGTCTAACCCCAGCATGTTGGCGACCTTTTCCCAGGTAAATCAACGGGGGAGCCTGACCCACCGCGTCAAGGATTTACCCGCGCCACAGTTTATTAATCTGCTCGATCAAATCACCCGGGAATTTGAGCATTTCCTACGGGCGATCGACATGATCAATAACGAGGCTCTAGAAACGATGCTAGAGCAGATCCTTGAGGCCTTTACCCTCAAGATTGGTCAGATTCTCCATGCCGATCGCACCACCATTTTTATGGTGGATTGGGACAAGCAAGAGCTGTGGTCCAAAATTGCCCAGGGTGATGGAGAAGGCCGCCTCGAAATTCGCGTCCCCGTGGGCAAAGGCATTGCGGGTCACGTGGCCGACTCGGGGGAATACCTGAATATTCCCGATGCCTATGCCAGCCCCCTCTTCAATAAGAAAACGGACTTAGAGACCGGCTATCGCACCGACAGCATTCTCTGTATGCCGGTGCTCAACAAGACCCAAGAGCATGTGGTGGCCGTGGTTCAGCTCTTGAACAAAAAGCTGGACAGTGGTCAGGTGATTCCCTTCGATGATCAAGATGAGCGCAGCTTCCGCGAGTTTGCCTCTTCGATCGGCATCATTCTAGAGAGCTGCAACTCGTTTTATGTGGCGGCCCGCAACCAGAAAGGGGTTTCCTCCCTGCTGAAGGCGATCTCCTCCCTAGAGCAAAGTTTGGATCTAGAGAAAACCCTGCAGTCGGGCATGGCCGAAGCTCGGAATCTGATGACCGCCGATCGCAGCACCCTCTGGCTGATTGATCGCGAACGCAATGAGCTGTGGTCTAAGGTCAGAGATGTGGATGGTGATAGGTGGATTGATCTGCGGGTTCCCGCCGATCGCGGCATTGTCGGCTATGTGGCTTCCACCAAAGAAACCCTCAACATTCCTGATGCCTATAAGGACCCCCGCTTTGATCCCGGCTCTGACAAACGCACCGGCTACTTGACTCGCACCATCCTCTGTATGCCAGTGTTTGACTCGGCGGGTGAGCTGATTGCGGTCACCCAGCTCATTAACAAAAAGCAGGGCACCTTTAACAGCTCCGATGAGGAGTTCATGCGGGCTTTCAACATTCAGGCGGGTATTGCCCTAGAAAACGCCAAGCTGTTCGGAGATGTCTTGGTGGAAAAGCAGTACCAAAAGGACATGCTGCAAAGCCTCTCCGACGCGGTGATTTCCACCGATATGGAGGGCCACATCGTCACCATTAACGACGCTGCCCTAGAACTGCTGGGCTGCCCCGAAGATGACGTGGGCGATCGCGCTTTACTCCACACTTGGGAAGAACGTCTGGTGGGGCGTCCGGTGTGGGAGGTGATCCCGGTGGAGAAGCTGCAGTTCCGTCTGGAAGACAGTTTAGAAACCGGGGCCAAGCACTACGTGCCAGAGCAGACCCTGAAGATCAGCTTGCTGTACCAGGAGAGCAACAGCGGCCAAGGCTGCGAAATGCTGGTGCCCGACCCCAAAAAGGAAAACCACTTTTGGCATTGGGGCCAGACCGCTCAAGCCTCGGTGGCCTATGACCGCAAAGCTCTGGAATTGCTGGAGCGCAGCATCAACCTAACGGTGAACCCCCTCACCAACCCAGAAGGGGGCGTTCGTGGTGGCCTGCTGGTGCTGGAAGATATCAGTCAAGAGAAGCGGATGAAGACCACCCTCTATCGCTACATGACCCCAGGGGTGGCCGAGCGAGTCATGGCCCTGGGGGACGATGTGCTGATGCGGGGCGATCGCCGTGAAGTCACGGTCCTATTTTCGGATATTCGCGGCTACACCACCCTCACCGAAAACCTGGAAGCGGACCGGGTGGTGGAAATGCTCAACGCCTACTTTGAAACTATGGTGGAGGCGGTCTTCAACTTTGAGGGCACCCTCGACAAGTTCATCGGCGACGCAATCATGGCGGTGTATGGGGCACCGCTGCCGCTGAAAAACCACGCCTGGGCGGCGGTGCAGTCTGCCCTCGACATGCGCTACCGGCTGGTGCGCTTTAATAGTGAGCGCCTCACCCAAAATCAGCCCAAGATTCGCATCGGCATTGGCATCAGCTCTGGCGAGGTGGTCTCGGGGAACATCGGCTCCCAGCGCAAGATGGAGTACACCGTGATTGGCGATGGGGTCAACCTCAGCTCTCGCCTAGAAGGGGTGACGAAGCAGTATGGCTGCGACATTGTGATTAGCGAATACACCTATGAGCTGTGTAAGGAGCACATCTGGGTGCGGGAGCTGGACCGCACTCGGGTGAAGGGCAAGACCCATCCGGTGAATATCTATGAGCTGATTGACTATCGTCAAAATCCGCTGGACAGCAAGATTGAAGACTTTTTGGGGCTATACCAGGCCGGTCGCGACGCTTACACGGCGATGAACTTTACGGAGGCGATCTCCGTATTTAAGCAGGCCGATCTCTTGAAACCGGGCGATCGCGCAGTTGATATTCACATTGACCGGGCCAATGCCTACCTGCTGAATCCACCCCCGGATAACTGGGATGGGGTCCACACCATGCCCACCAAGTAGGCTCGGCTCACCACCCCCAGCAGCGCTCGCACCCGTTGCCAGGGCAGGCGGCTCGATTCGGTGAGGCGGGCGACCGCGCTGAGCAAGCCCAGTGGCGAGGTGGAGATCCCAGGGTTCTCGTGGCTTAATGCTAAGTATCTTCAACCCCAGCCCAAGAACCCTGGGGTCTGTCTGTGTTTGGAAGCGAAAATCCCAAAAATCGTTATAGGACCTAGCTGTGATGGCGGTACCTGCTTGAACTGATCAGCCATGCCAACCTTGCCACTGACAGAGCCCGTCAATTCCCAATGAAGCGTGTTCGAAGAATTCGGGTTGGCTAGCTGGCGGTGCGGGCAATTTGGTCAGAGGGGTAGATCTGGGTTGCCAGAAAGGTGCTGATATCTTGAATAAGGGAATGCTGACCCAGAATATGCCGCATGGGATCCGTGAGTTGGCCAAGGATAGTTTGGATAAAGACCTTGGATCCCTCAGAGTATTGGCTCAATAGCTCCTTCGGGGCCTTTTGACCGAGCTGCCACTCTAAGTCGGTGAACTGGCGATCTATGAATTGTTCAAACAAAGGGCGATCTTGCAAGAAAACGGCCTCTATCACTGGCACAGCCTGCAAGATTTTGTATGGCGTTCCTCCTGCAGCACTGCGAGTTAAAAAGTCTAGATCTTGCTGATAGTTATGGATGGCCTCAGGGTTTGTAGTGTCGGCATCTATGACGAGCACAACTGGAAGATTTCTATCCAGTAGAAGGCTGCGGGCCAGAGTTTCTGCGCCGTATTTACCTTCTCCGTTGATAAACTTAACGCCCTCTAGCAAGGTTTCATCCATTAGTGCTCGGAGAATTTGAGCGTCTGAGGGACCTTCAACGACGATGTAAGCTTTGGTCATAGGGTTTTGGCCTCCTCCGGTCTGGGATCGTAGTCAGGTTTACCTTTTTCGATGCAAACTCGATATTTCTTGACTAAGGATTGCCGCATCAGTCCTTGCTCTAAAGCATAGGTAATTTCGCTACCATCCCAGAGTAGGACCATTTGGGGGCTAAGATACTGGGCCAGTATGGACGCGGGCGGAGTGAATCCGCTCCGGCTGAACACTACGCCAATTGTAGAGGCATGACGGCGGAGTAGTTGATTTCGCATTTTGGCAATGGGCTCAACGTTGAGTGGCTCAGCCTGGTCTTTGGCTTCGACTAGGCAAGTGAGCCCGTCACAGTAAACAACACCATCAATTTGCTCAACAGTTTGGTTGGTGTTGATGAGTGTGTACTGCGAGGTCATATCACTGAGTTGGACGCCGTAGGGATAGGTGACGATTGCATCTTCGAGTTGAAATGCACGCAGAATAAAGTATTCAAAGGCTTTGCCAGGTGGCCAATCTAGGGTGTTGCGATCTTGAATCGATTGCCAGAACTGAAGTAATTCTGCCCGGTCATAGTTTTCAATTTCGGCTTGATAGTCAGCAGCGGTGGGCATGGGCAAGGTGAATCTTTGAATTCAGACGAGGATATACGTCAAGATATTTTGAAATAGCTGAATCCGTTGTCAGGTGGAGATCCCAGGGTTCTTAGACTGGGATAAAAGACGCTGATGATTGAGCCACGAGAACTCTGGGATCTATTAGGAGGGCGCAAAAGTAATTTATTGGGTTTCGGAGGGTGTACTACTTGGAATAGCTAAAGAACTCGGACTCTGCTGCCCAATTTCTTCAATTGGAAAAACATGCACCAAATACAAATAGAGAAAAGCCGTAGAAAACCCAAGAATTAAAACACCCAGTACAGATGAGGTTATTTCTATACCTGCTGGTCCCAACTTTAAACTTCCTTTGGATTGGTTGTCCTTATTAAACTGCATATAAGAGGGTGTTTGAAAAGTTTTTCTTTGTCGTATTTGTTACGCCAACCGCCGCACCATGATGCGAATCATCGCCAGATAGATGAAAGTCTCCTCTGTCTCTGGCAAGTACTCATAAGAGCGATTCAATCGGCGACACCAGCCCCACCAGCCAAAGGTTCTCTCCACCACCCAGCGTTTCTTGAGTAAAACGAACCCCTTGGTCTGCTCTGGTCTGAGGACCACTTGCAGCACCCAATGGCAAATATCCATCACCCATTGCAAGAAAGGAAAGCCAGAAAAACCGCCATCTGCCCAGACTGTATGGACTCTGGAAACCTTTTCCCCCATATCCTTGACCTGCTTCAAGACTTGCTTAGCCCCTTCTCGCTCAGGCACGTTAGCAGCCGTGACTAAGACCCTTAATATCAAGCCCAGCGTGTCAACGGTGATAAATCGCTTACGCCCCTTCACTTGCTTGCCCGCATCATAGCCAATCGACTGAGAGAGCATCGCCACACTTTTCGCACTCTGGCTATCGATGATTAGCTCCGATGGGCTAGCAGCACGGAGTTCACTCACTCGGGTCCACTCGCGCAGTTGGTCATGAATCTGCCGCCAAGCCCCGTCTTTACGCCAGTTGCGTAAATAGGTGTACACCGTTTGCCACTTAGGAAAGTCCTTGGGTAAGGCCCGCCATTTACAGCCGTTGGTGAGGACGTAGAAGATCGCATTAAGCACTTCCCAAAGGTCTACCTCACGGCGGCGACCGCCCGGTTTGGCAGCGGGTAGTAAGGGTTGAAGCAGTTCGAATTGCTCGCGGGTCAGGTTATCTGGATAGGATGTTGCCATTGCTCTCAGGGGATTGCGGGTTTTACTTGTCGCAATGTATACCCTGAGAGCTTTTGTCACTGCAATGCAGACTTTTCAAACAGCCTCTAAGATAATTGAAGGCCAAAACCAACGATCGCAAGAACCACAAAGAAAAGAACATTGCTCTTGATATATTGAGCTTCTAATGTGAGTTTTCGATGATCAAGACTCCAGATTTGATATTCTTCTACGGCTGTAGGCAACCCTTAGTGGTGCAGAAAAGTCCTGCAACCCCTTTGAATAGGTGAGTCTCATTTGAGACAGAGGTTTTTGAAAGAGGCACTCCATGAGAAGCTCAAGTTCCCCAACTTAGAACTAAGCTCATGGAGCATCCTCCTCTC
>JBHJIP010000128.1:0-19576 GCA_050043365.1 Leptolyngbyaceae cyanobacterium | reverse complement strand
CACTCAAACGATTTCCCCCCTGATCCCGATCAAGCTCCAATGCCTTTTACCCACCGCGTCCCCCCCATCGGTCGCCGGGGTTTGGCTTGGGGTCTGGAACTGGCGATCCTTCTGGTTGGCGTGGCCGTGCCCGTTTATGGCGGGATTTATCACACCCAGCGAGCAGAGCAAACTGATACCTTCACCGAAGTCAGCCTCAGCCCTCTTCTGCAAACGGCCCAAACCACCGTTGCTCGGAGTCTTGGTCTACCTCAAAGATCGCTGCGCGAGACCGTCACCCCCCTCACCCACGGCCTCTGGTCCGCTGCCCTCGGAATCCCCGTCGTTCTGTTAGGCATCCATATCTATAGTTTGGGGCGCTGGGGCGCGAGTGGACCCAAAGCCTGGCTGCGGATCCAGGTGATTACCCTGGATGGACAGCGGCCCACCTGGCGGCAGAGCCTGGTACGAGAGGGCGTCGGTAAATGGGGGATACCGCTGGCGATCGCCTACGGACTTTGGCGAGTGGCGGGTGGTTTCCCCAACCCGCTGATTTTGATCGGCCTTAGCGCCCTGACCCTAACCGCAGAGAGTGCCACGGCTCTGCTCAATCGCGCCCGTCGACCTTGGCATGATTGGCTGGCGGTCACTTGCACGGTCGATCCAGATACGGGGGCGATCGTACGGTTGACCCACCAATGGGAAAGCGAAAGCACCGAAACCGATGATCAAGCGGCGCTGCCACCCGCCACTCAAGGGGGGGCGATCACCTGGACTGAAGATGAGAGCGGTCTCACGGCAGTCGTTTTAAACCCTGGCCCCACCTGGCCTGAGCAGAAACCGCCACGGCGATTTTTACCACCTGCCCTCAGCGCCTTGCTGTTATTGGGGCTCGTCGGTCTATCTGCCGCTGGGGGGTATTTCTGGCGGGGACGCACCCTGACACCAGTCAGTGACCCCACCCTCTTTGGGCAGTTGGTGGCCACCCTGACCAACCCCGAGGCCGATCTAGACACGAAGCAGGCCGCGATTTTGGCCCTGGGCAACACCCCCGACGCCCAGGTCACCTCTTTACTGGTGGACTTGATGGGTCAGGCTGATGATCCTGAGTGGCTCGATACCCTCCATCAGGCCATCCTAGAGCGGGGCTCAGCAGCGGTGCCCCACCTGCGACGGCTCAATCAAAGCCTCAGTCGAGACTTGTCTGAGGCCAGCAACGCCCCTCAAAAACAACGGCTGACGTTGCGCCTCCAGACCGTGAACCGGAGCTTAGCAAAGCTGATTTCTCTGGAGGGCGATCGCGTCCATACCTTAGACCTACGGGGCCTGCATTTAGGCTATCTCTCCCAGGGGGGACAAGACTTTACCCTCAATCTGAATAAGCAAAACCTGGCCGGCATTCAATGGCAAGGGACCCGGCTAAATCGCGCTCAGTTATCAGGGGCAACCTTCTTTGATCCCGGCCCTGATCAAACCGACAATACCTACGATGACCGCACTGCTGACTTGCGGGGCGCTGATCTCACCGATACTGATTTGGCTGGGGTCAATCTTACCCTGGCCCAGTTACAGGGTTCAGGGCTGCTGCGAGCGAACTTAACCGGGGCCAATTTAACCGGCACAGACTTGCAGCGGGTCAACCTAGAGCGGGCCATCCTGATTCAGGCGAACTTGACCGAGGCCAATCTCACCCAGGCCCGCTTAACCGCAGCCGATCTGACCGAAGCGGTCTTGATCGAGGCCAACCTGACCAACAGCAATCTGCGCCTGCTTGACGCGACCGGCGTCGTCTTTACTGGGGCCAACTTGCGGGGGGCCGAGCTGCAAGAAGCGGCTTTAGCCGATGCTGATTTGAGTGGGGCTGTTTTAACGGATGCCAACCTGCAGGGGGCGGACCTACAGGGGGCAGACCTGCAGGGGGCGGACTTGCAAGGCGCAAATCTGCGATACACCACCCTGCAAGGGGTACGTTGGCAGGGGGCTAACTTAGCTGGGGTTGATCTGGAAGGGGCAACACTCTCCACTGCAGAGGTTGAAACCAGTGACGGCTTTGTCACCGCGGCCCCTGACCTTGATAGCGGCCAGCAGCTCTTGGGCGTTGACTTTAGCGAAGCCCTTAACCTTAGCCCTGGCCAAGTGAACTACATTTGTGCTCAGGGAGGGATACACAGCGCCTGCCCCGCTCCTTAACCCGGCGTGCGCAGAGACCACGCCTCTCCCATCCATCCATCCACGGCCCTGTCCAGGTACTTCATTTACCCGCCGACCCCTAACCATGCAGCGTACTCGCCTGGCCACTTTGATCGAAACCCTCGGCAACCGCTTGGGACGCTGGGTGTTTAACCCCTGGCGGCGGCTGTCTCTGGTGATTATCGGCCTTCTGTTTGGCAACTTTTTTGGCACCGCGATTTCCACCATTGCGGGTCAAACCGCCGACTTTGACGTGTTTATCGCGGCCCTTTTGGTGATCGGCGTCGAGCTGATTAGCTGGCGGTTTTATCGCCGCTCCCGTAAAGAGCCCAAACAACCCAGCCTCGCCCTAGAGGTGTCCAATGCCTTCAAGCTGGGGCTGGTCTACGGTTTGTTTGTAGAAGCCTTTAAGCTCGGCAGCTAATGTGAAACCTTTTGAGTCTTTGGCAAAGCTGCCAGTAGCTGATTGGCCCGTTGGGTAATGGCCGACCAACTTGCGCGGGCCACTAGCGCTTGAGGAAACAGGCTGGTGGATAGGGCGATTGCCTCAGCCCCCGCCGCTAACAATTCGGGACCGTTCTCTAGGGTGACTCCCCCGGTGGGAATCAGTGGAATATGGCCCAGAGGCCCCTGCAATTGGCGAATGTAGGTTGCTCCGCCAAGTGCCGTAATCGGAAAAACCTTGACGCTGGTGGCCCCGGTTTGCCAAGCAGTCACAATTTCGGTGGGGGTGGCGGCCCCTGGAATCACCGGCAGACCCTGCTGTTGGACCCTGGTGATCAGGGCCGGATCGGTGTGGGGCATAAAGCAAAACTCTGCTCCGGCAGCGATCGCTGAATCTATGTCCTTTGCAGACAGAAGCGTTCCGGCTCCTACCCAACAGTGAGATAACTGGGAGCGTAACTGTTCGATTAGCAGGGCAGGGCGATCGCTGGTCCATGTAATCTCAATGAACCGTATGCCTGCCGCTGCCGCCGCCAGGGCCATACCCCGGCCCAGCGCCACCGTTGGAGCCCGGATTACCGCGATCGCGGGGCTGAGTTGCAATTGAGTCTGCCACTGGCCAACATCCATACAGATCGTGTCTGACGCTGCGCCCAAATACCCTACCGGTCACAAGTCCTCCCAGTCCAGCCGCTGAATTGCTCAAATCAATCTGCAATTAGCGGCCAGAACCCTTGGGGTTCGCTAATATGCAAGAACACGGGTTAAACTCCTCCTCAATATTCATGGTTGTCTCGGCTGGCCTGAGGTAACTGCAATCCAGGCGATCTCCGATGACATTACCCCCTGGCAATAGTAATCGTGACCTGGAGCAAGCTTGTCTGCTATTGCAGGAATATAGCTTTGAGCTGGGTGGCTTTAATCCCCAGGAGTTGACGCAGTTCTGGCAACAAACCCTGGAGGTCGATGCCGCTTGGATTCGCGCAGCGGTGCTCGAAGCCCTGTATTTGGGACGCTATAAAGCGTTTTCTGTCGGGCAAATCTTACAGATGTGGAAGCGGCGACGACAATCGGTGCGCCACTTTAACCATGATTTTGAGCGGGTGGTGTTTGGGCCGTTGGAACCCCATTTCAGTCAAGCCGCCTTTATCTCGGCTCCGATGAACACCGCCGCTGCAAGCAGCCCTGCTATGGCCGAGCCAGATCCGATTCCACCCATGGCAGCCGAATTGCCTTATTTTAATGATTCAGAGCCCCTGCCGCCTGTCGCACCCGTTGAACCCGTAACGGCGGTTCCTGTCGTCCATGGCTCCGCTGCTGAACCTGAATGCTCAGAGCCCTCAGAGCCTGAAGCCTTAGCCTCTACCGAGCCCGAGACTAGCGCAGCCGAAAGCGAATCACCCCTCAGCGACCCTGTAGACGAAACCTTCCATACCCCTGAACCCATTCGCAAATTTGTACCGGTTCAGCAACCGTCAGGGTTTTATAGCCGCCTGCAAGCCGTCGCCCGCACCTCTCCGTAGCCATGATCCAGCGAACGCTCTATGTTTTGGCCGTTCCTGATTTAGAGCGCTCCGGCAACTTTTACCAGCAGGCGCTGGGATTCACGGTGCATGAAATCGGTGATCCGGGCTGGCGGATGTTTGTGCGGGATGAATGCCGGATCATGATCGGAGAATGCCCCGACGCCATCCCGGCTAGCGACTTAGGGGACCATTCCTACTTTGGCTATTTCGTCGTCGATGATGTGGATAGCGACTACGATCGGGCCGTAGCCCAAGGGGCTGAGATCATCAAGCCTTTGCGAGACGAACCTTGGGGAATGCGGGAGTTTGGCCTGCGCACCATTGATGGCCATCGCATCATGATGGGTAAAGACCTGGACGATTAAGCGATCGCCGCTAATTTTAGGGCCGGAATTGGGGGCTGACCCCCAAACCCCCCGATAGGGAGATTTGGGTTGGGTCGTGAATGCGCACGGTAAGACGACAGGGGCGAGGCTGGTAACAATCTATTCCTCTAGGAACCGATTTAGAGATTTTACCCCTTGCAATTGAGGCCAGAACCCTTGCTATACAAGTCTTGCGTAGAGTTCTGTTTAACAGACGGCTCCCAAGAAGGGAGGTCCCAGCCTATTTTCCTTATCGCATACTCAAGCCCTCTTCTAACCGACCTTGACCAGGACCTGGTCGTCTTCGATTTTGGCTTCAAAGGCACCTAAGGGATCGGTAGCAGGGCCTTCGGTGACGGCACCATCCGTCGCAAATTTAGAGCCATGGCAAGGGCAGGCAAAGGCAGCACTGTCGCTTTCCCAAGCAACGGTACAGCCCTGGTGGGTACAGAAGGAATTGAGGGCGATAACCCCTGCTGCGTCGGCAGGGTCGCGGATCACAATCACCTGCTGTCCTTGAAAGCTCTTACTTGCAAGGGAACCTGCTTCGTCTAGCTCAGCTACGGTGCCGATCGCCCCAAAGCCATCTTCACGGGGGGTGGCATCGACTTCAGCAGCGGGCTCATCCGCTGAGTCGGTTGCAGTGTTGTCAGGTTGGCAGGCAGCGATCGCCACCGGTAGCGATGTTGCCAACGCCCCCAGCCCGATCCAATTCATAAAGTCCCGTCTCTTCATGGTGCTCTCCTCTAAAGTCTCAGCAATTCACTTACGTCGGTCATCAATCTGCACACGTCACCGTGAACAGAAAGCCTGTGACCAATGCCATTAACTTAACGGCATTGGTGAAGCCAGAAAGCCCATAGAGCAAGAACCTAGATGTCGAGCATGCCAGAGACTTTCTGGCCCCGGTTAAACATAGTCTTAGGCATTTTCGGCCGTTGGAACTGTATCAGAGCGACCTAACCAGCCATAGTGACGGGCAGCAGCGATCAGCACAAATAGCAGATCGAGTCCAACGGCTGAGGCCAGCAAAAGTTCCGAACCGCCGGTGCTGAAACCGTAGCTGTGTAGGCCAGTACCGAGTACAAAGTTCACCCCATACCAAGCCATCAGCACCGCATTAAAGGCCACCACACTGGCTACGCTAATGCCGAAATCCCCAATCCAGCCCACGAGGCGGCCATGGAGGGGCGCTAGGTAGCAGAGTAGGGCGATCAACGCCCAGGTTTCCTTTGGATCCCAACCCCAGAAGCGGCCCCAAGAGAAGTGCGCCCAAATGCCACCGAGGATAATCCCGGCTGTCAGCAGTAAAATCCCCACCTGCAGAACACGATAAGTGAGTTGCGATAGCGTCTTGATCCGCTTTTTAGATTGAGGAGCAAATAGATAATTGCCTAGGGTGACATGGCCGAGGCCCAAGGCCAGGGCAAAGCTGGCGTAGCTTAAGGCAATGGTTGGCACATGAATGCTGAGCCAGAAGTTATCGCGCAGCACCGGCACCAACGGTGAAATGCTGGGGTCCAGCACCGCCGGAAGGCTATCGGCCAGCACCAAGCACACTACTGCCAAGGGGGCCGCAGCTAACAAGTAGTAGCGACTGCGGGAAATCAGCTCAAAGGTGAGGGCGATCGCCGCAATCCCAAACCCGACCCACACCACCGACTCATACATGTTGGTAACTGGGGGGCGACCCGCAATCTGCATCCGCAACCAAAACCCATAGCTCTGCACTGCAATCCCAGTGGTGAAGAGGCCAATGGCGCTCCAATACAGATTCCAAGGCTTCACCCAGAGACTCACCAGCATCACAACAAAGGCGAGGGCGTAAAGCTGCCAAGCCTTAGCAAAAGGATGAAAATGATTGAAATGAACTTCCCGCTGCAGGGTGGCATCGGTGGGATAAATCGCCGTACTCAAATCGGTGAGCCCTTGCTTCAGCTCTGTAGCGAAGGCCGCAATCATCGACAAATGGGTCTCCCCGCCTCGCAAAAGGGCCTGCTGCATCATTGCAAATTGGGCCATGAGCGGAGCCACCGTTTCAGGGGCGTAAAGCTGCTGAGCCTCATTCAGTGCGGCCCATTTACCCTTGATATCGTCGGGGTGGGGCACGATGGGCAGTTGATTATCGCCCACAGACTGGTACAGCAGGTTGAGCCGCGCTTCGATGGTGAGCGCTTCCCGCTCGTTACGGCTCAAGTCCACATCGTTTAGTTCCTTTTGATGGGCCTGCCGCACAATCTCGGTCAGACCCTCATTGGTCATCAACTCCTGAAACGTAAATTGTTTACGCTCCAAGTCCAAGCCTGCAGCTTCTTTCAGCGGACGATAGCTAACCAACACAAATGGCTCTTCATTCCAGTTGCGGGTGTTAAACCACATCGCCAAATAGGTGCTGAGGTAGTCTTCCTTTTGACCATCTGCCCGTTGGTAATGGGTAGACCCGTGGATTTTGGCCACCGTTTCCTTGGCAACAGTATCGAGGGGCTTTTTGCGCCCATCGAGCTGCACCGCCAGGGACCGCATCGAGTCCAAGCCATCGGGCTGAAACTGGCTCAAAGGCATGAACAGTAACAGGCAGCCCAGGCAAAAGCCGACAACAAATTTGATTAGAGAGAGACCTTTCATAGCGCGTATCGTTATCTCAATTTTGGATGGGCAGACGTTGAAAGCTGTTATTTACCGAATACAGCCAAAATCGGAATGGTGGGTGTTGTCTCCTCAGCAGGCAGATCAGGCTCAGCGCTTGAGCCCAGATCAGGCCTCTTGCCTTTTGAGGCGGAACGGAGTTTTTTCATCAGTCCAGGCCCGTAGAACATAACGCTGATACCCATGACCACCATCAAGGATCCCAGCCAAGTCAGGGCAGTTACCCACCAGGGCTCTCGCTTAATTTGTAGGGTAGATTGCTTCAAGTCGCCAGGATTCCAGGAGGCTTGCGCCAGCTTCCAGCCCCGAAACCAGGTGGGGTGATTCATCCAGACGGTACGGCGGACAGCAGTATCGGTTTGCGGGTCAAACAAGGTGACCTTACTGGTCCACATGGCTACCGACTCACTGCCCTCGTTGCGATCCACAATGAAAACGTCCAGCTTCACATAGAAGGGGAGTTCTAAAAGCTTGGGACTAAAGGCGGCGAAGTAGTCGCCTTTAGCGGTTTCTAGGGTGGTGGGCTCCCCCCAGGGCAGCCAAACGCCTTTGCCATCGGGCGTGATCAGCTCCAATGCCGGAGCGCCTTCATCTGCGATTGTGCCGCTGGCAACAGGGGTGACGGGCACCACCTGTCGCTGCACTTGGGCGTGCTCCAACCGCTGGTTGAGAGAAATTTCAAAATCGGCCCAGCCTGGAGCAATTGCCTGATCTGCCTGCCAAGGCCCTGCCTTAAATCCTTTGGAAGAGAGGGCTGCATAGTACAGCGTTTGATCAGGACCCGCCACAATGCGGAAATAGTCCGCAGCCGTTACCGCTGGAGCCTCGTACTGAGCAGAGACTGCAATCTCATCACCCGTCTTGACCGGCGCTAAGTCAGGTTTAGCAAATACAAACCAACGGGCTTGGGCCTCCCCTTGGGTGAAGTTGAGCTGCACGGCTGGATTACGAAACTGCTCTGAAGCAGAGGTGGGTTGATTATTGCGGCCCAACCGGAAGTCGGGCCAGACATTCACCAACTCTGCAGTAACGCCATCCGGCAATTTCAAAGCTTGGCCGAGCACCTGCTGCACATCCACCGTGCGTTGACCGATTTGGATTGTGCCGAATGGGGCGGACTCCTTTTCAGGCGGGCTCAGGAGCTGCTTAAGTTCAGCCTCGTCTCTGGCTTCGGCAATCTCTAAATGGGCAGGGCCAATATCCATTTGCCGATATCCACTGGGGGCAGCGGCCAGCCAGCGCTCTAAAGTTTGGCCCATGCGATCGCTGCGGAGCTCAACCTGCACCGCCAGGTTGTCTACCGGGCCGTCATCCGTGAAGCGGACTGTCTTGATGGCGCGATCGCTGTAGCCCACCAAGGCCAAGTCACCGACTTGTCGAGGCACAACCGTGCCGTCCGCCTTGATAAACAAATCTGCTTGCTGACGCGATTGGTCGGGGGCGATCACCTCTAGCAAATCACCGGCCACGCGGATTTGATTGTTGGGGCCACTGTCGGTACGGACCAGCAACATCCCTTCAGTGCTGATGTGAATCACTGCGGCTGAACCCGCAATAATCACAATCAATCCCCAATGGGCCAGGGCGAAGCCAATCTTTCGAGGCCCTTTCCAGGGATAACGACTCAGGGTAGAAATGCCTAGGTTGACCGCTAATAGAAACATCAAAGCGCCAAACCAAGCACTCTTATAAATCTCCCGCTGAACCACTTCTGAGCCCACTTGAGACTCGTAAAAAGTAGCCCCAACCAAGATGGCCGCGATCGCAGTTAAAAGCGGTACAGCTAGGCGAACTGATCCTAAAAATCGAGCAATTTGAGAGGCCATAAATGAGGTGGAAGGGTGCCTAACTTCGTCTCATCACCTTTGACTTTGTCACCTAATTTATTTGCAGCTATTGATACAAGTTCATCGCGTTTTATGCAAAAAGAAATTCGATTTAATGCCAAACCTGCATACAGAAAATGAATGCTTATACATGCGGTTATCGCATTGATATAGTGCATTTTTGTGGTTTGGATGATTGTTTTGGTAGCTGCTGAAACAAAAAATGAATTTTGCCTCCCCTAATCTCAACACTCAATTAGTCCACTTTTAAGCTTTGAGTTTTACTATCTAGTTCCCGATTGGCATATGGCGTTTCTGCCGTCTTCTGAGATTCCTGGGAGTTTATAGTGCAAGGCTTTCTGAGTGCAATGCTCTGGATTCGATGTGAGCCATTTTGCTTGAGTGGGTCAACTCATTTATCTAAGGTTCTACATAACCCGAAGCGTTTTAACGAGACTGATTTGCATTTAGATTCTTGTAAAGTTGCTGAGAGATTAAGCCAATAAAATGACTACAGATGTAGATGAGACTGCTCAAGACACTGGGCTTGAGGTTGAACTGCTAGAAACAAGCTTTGAAAAGGTCAAGCCTCAAGCTGATGCATTTGTTGCTAGCTTCTACGACAACCTCTTCACAGACTATCCAGCAGCCAAGCCTTTGTTTGAGCATACGGATATGTCCAAACAGCAAAATATGCTGAAGGCGGGCTTGGTCTTAGTGGTCGAGAACCTTCGTAATCCCGAGGCTCTAAGCTCAGCGCTGAAGGGTTTGGGGGCTCGCCATGTGAAGTACGGCGCGTTGCCTGATCACTATCCTTTGGTCGGCAATAGTTTGCTCAAGACTTTCGGGCAATACCTGAATTCTGACTGGACGGAAGAGACGAAGGAAGCTTGGGTGGGTGCCTACGGGGCGATTACCGAGCTGATGTTGTCAGGTGCTGAGTATTCGGAAGAGGCCGTAAGTCTTGACAGCGCTGCACCTGCAGAGCCTGAAACGGATGCCGTCGTTTTGCTCGAAGAAAGCTTTGAGAAAGTTAAGCCCCAGGCGGATGCCTTCGTGGCTAGCTTCTACGAAAACCTGTTTACAGATTACCCAGCGGCTAAACCCTTGTTTGAACATACAGATATGTCCAAACAGAGAAACATGCTCAAGATGGGTTTAGTCACGGTGGTCGAGAATTTACGCAACCCAGACGCTTTGAGCAGCACACTCAAAGGATTGGGTGCCCGCCATGTGAAGTACGGTGCTTTACCTGATCATTACCCCTTGGTTGGTAACTCTTTACTCAAAACCTTTGACCAATATTTGGGCGCAGATTGGACCCCTGCGGTTAAGGCGGCATGGGTCGGTGCCTATCAGTCAATTACTGAGCTGATGCTAGATGGGGCTGATTACTCCCCTGACGCTGTGAAATTGGAAGCTGCCATCCCCGCAGAACCCCCTGAAAGCAACATCAGTACCGGTACGGCTGCAGGTCTTGTGGGTGGCGGTGCCATCTTACTGGCCATCCTGTTCTTCTTGATCTAGCCCCCACGGCTGTATGCAACGCCCTGAGGACTAACCATGACTGCACGTGGAGGTCGCCCTTTTAATTGGCGATCGCTCATCAATCTCAAAACGGCAATCATCTTTGCCTGCATCGCCCTAATTGGTTGGTTCGTTGCGGCTTTTGCCTTAGATAACAAGCAGGTGTTTTTGCCAGGAGAAACATCGGTGGGTCACTACCTGTTTGAGACCTCTTGCGCTTCCTGTCACGAAGGCTTTAAGCCCGTGAGCAACGACACCTGCACCAGCTGTCACGAAGCCGAATTGGCTGAAGATACCCATGGTTCCAAGAAGTTTTTGGATCCGCGCTGGGCCGGAGAGTTAGCCAATTTAGAGGCCCTCACCTGCACCACCTGTCATAACGAGCATGTCCATATGTTTGGCCGGGGCGTTCACCTGCAGCCTGATCTCTGCATGGTTTGTCACGAAGGCATCCCCAATGGGGATCTCAAGAGCCATGACGGTTTTGCTGCTGATGGCTGCTGGACTGCAGGGTGCCATAACTACCATGATCACCGCTCCATTTCCACCGGCTTTATTCGTCAAAATCTCGATCAGTCACCGATGCTACCCGTCCAGGTTTTACCCGATCGCGACGTGTTCACCGAGCTAGAGACTGCTCCCAGCCCTGATCTGGGCCAGGAGTTTCTAGGAGGTGGCCCATGATTAGGCGGCTACTTTCGGGTTTGATTGCCCTCGGATTTGTGCTGGGTATGACCGTGGGCTGGGCTACTCCGGTTTGGGCAGACACCATCGATCAGGTAGTGGTGGATGACAGTACTCAACTTTGGCAGGGGAGTGTTCATGCCCTCAATGATGTGAACTGCTCTAGTTGCCACCAAGATGAGGCCACCAAGGCTTTTGTTGCTCACCCTGATCAGGAGAGCTGCCGGTCTTGCCACGAGCAAGCGGTGGATACCTTTTTGTTGGGCAAGCATGGCATTCGCCTGCGGGAGGGGCAGACCCCGCTGACCCCTGCAATGGCGCGCCTGCCGATGAAGGCAGAAGCGCACAACATGCAGATGACCTGTGCGACCTGCCACGATGCCCATTCGGTCAATACGGTGCAGGCAGCGACGGATTCTTGCTTGACCTGCCACAACGACACCCATTCACTCAATTACGAGAACTCTCGTCATGCCGAGTTGTTTGCTGCCGATCGCAGTTTGCCGCGACCGTCTAGCAGCTCAGTCAGTTGTGCCACCTGCCACCTGCCTCGCCATGGGCTAGAGAAAGGAGACAGCACAATCACTCAGGTGAATCACAACAACACCTACACGCTGCTACCGCGCGATCGCATGGTGAAAGAGGTTTGCATGAATTGCCATGGCGTGGAATACAGCTACAACAGCATTTTTGACGACGCGCTAGTGGAGGCGAACTTTGACCAGCCCCCTAGCCTGTCGCTAGAAACCTTTGACTTGGTACGTTCCCTTGAGGAAAAGCGTACTGATTCGGGGGACGAATAGCGATGTACGTCAATCCCGTGTTCGTAACCACGAACTGCCTCACCGGCTCACAGGCCAAGCTCACACTGCTGACTCAACACACAAACACAACTTCAAAGTTCTGAGAAGGAGAGTAATTTCATGACCGTTTTCAATCAATGGATACGTACAATTCGGACCCGTTCCGTAGCCTTTATGGCAATCATCCTCGCGGTTGCTGTTACTGCGGTTGCCTGTGGGGGTGGCCCCGCCGCTGACTCCGGGGAAACCGCCAGTGGGATCCCCCCAGAAATCGTTGTGGATTATATCCACACGGTGGCAGCCTCCGATCGCACTGCTTATACCAAACACGTGGTTGGCCGCTTACAAACCTTAGAAGGCATCGACAAGCCTGATGGGGTGGTTACCGCTGAAGCAACGGAAGCTTGGCAAGAAACCAATGGTATTCCCCTCCCGGCTCAGATGTTTCGCCTTGGGGCAGAGCTGGCGTCAGAGGATGGGGACTTTACGATTGGCCTAATTTCCCCTTGGAATATTAATGACAGCCAGGCACCCAAGGGGGAATTTGAAGAAACTGGCATGCAAGAGGTCATCGACACTGGTGAACCGTATAAGGGATATCAGGAAATCGGTGGCCAGCAATTTTATTCTGCAATTTATCCCGACCCAGCCGTTGCAGAAGCTTGTGTCAGTTGTCACAATACCCACCCTGTCCATCTGGAGCGCTACCCCGACAAGGTTTTCGAACTTGATGATGTCATGGGTGGTGTTGTAATCAATCTTCCCCTGGCGGGAGCATAAGCGCTAGTTGACGACTAGCAAGTCACTCTCCTAGTGACACCACCTGGGGGACTGGGGCGTTCATTTCGCCCCTACTCCCCCAGAGAAACCTTAATTCGCACCTTCCAACGTTCTAATCCCCCAGGCCAATGAGCAGACCTCCCCGTAATCAACGGACCCTGGATCAATCGATGTCATTGTCCTCTTCCGGCGAGCAACCGTTATCGGCGACTCCTGTCCCCGATTTAGCCGAGATCGCCCCCCAACGACGATCTCCGAAACGCAAACCGAAAGGGATGCAGCCCAGCTTCAAGACCTTGATTGGCTTGACCTTTTTAACCGCTTTGTTGCTGCTGCCCTTTGCCTTCAGTGCCGGTTATCTAGACGCCCTGCGGGACAATGCTGTCGATCTACATCGCCTGCTGCGGGGAGAACTGTATAAACAAGGTACCGGCTTCGGGGCACTGGCCTTTGTTTTGCTAGAGGTCATGCTCACGGTCCGTAAGCGTAGCCGCAGTTGGATTGGTCGAATCAAAATCCCCGGTTCCATGCAGCTTTGGCGCAGCCTGCATATTTTTCTGGGCGTGGGTTTAGTTGGCTTGGTTTTGGTCCATACCTTGGGCTCGAACGGCCTCAATTTCAACGCCGTCTTCCTTTGGGTCTTCTTTGCCACCAGCCTGACTGCGTTGGTGGGCGTCGTTGCCGAAACCGGCATTTTAGAATCGGCTCGCAAGACTTTTGGCAAACTGCCAGGGGGCGACGCCGTTCTAACCAAAGGCCCGTTGATTCGCGGGTTACGTTCGATCTGGCTGGTCAGCCATATCTTCTTTGTCTGCGTGTTTGCCGTCATGCTGGTGTTTCACATCATTCTGGCTTACTACTACCAGTGAGTCTGAGTGAGATTCATCCTGCCGTGATTTATTCCTAGAGAGAAGCACCATGACCCATCCCCCAATCCCAAGTCAGCCCGGCTTTACCAAAACCTATGGCGTCGTGATTGCGGTGATTGGGCTATTTGCGATCGCGGCGCTTGTGCTCACCCGACCCACGACTGCCATCTCTCATCTGTCACCTTTATCGGGGCTGATCACCCTTAAAGCTAGCGCCCAAAACGCCATGCCCTATGGTGAAGCTATGGGCAACCCTCAGCCCACCCTGATTGAGTTTTATGCCGACTGGTGTACGACCTGTCAGGCTTTAGCGCCAACCCTAGATGCCGTCCATGACCAATTTGGGGAATCCCTAAACTTCGTCATGATCGACATCGATGCGCCTCAGTGGCAACCACAAATTCAGCAGTTCCAGGTGCAAGGGGTGCCTCACTTAGCCCTCGTGAACTCTGATCAAACTGTTGCCGATACGTTTATCGGCAAGGTGCCCGAATCTGTACTTGTGAACCGGGTTACAGATTTGATGATGTAAATCGTTTAGCGTTTGACAAGACCGATTAACCAAGACTTTAGGCCGTCCTCTACTCAACAGGAGACCTCGTTATGGCAATCCTCAATCGGTTTCTGCGTTTTTTGGAATGGCTTGAGCAATACGCTGAGTTGGCCGCGTTTCTAACTCAACCCATTGGCTTAACCTTACTGACCTGCCTATTCAGCTACCAGGCCCTACTGCTGAGTGGCTGTAATACAGCTGATTCGGCTGTTTTAGCTAGCGTTGTGGCTTTAGCACTTCACTGCATCATTAAACGGCCTGAGTTTTAGGGCAGCTCACTGAGCATGGCGCAATAGCGATCGCTACGCCACATTCAGCGCCCCATGACGCTTTAGCCACCGCTTTTGTACACCCGAGAGTCCAGTCACATCGGTAAAGATTGCTCCTTTCACCTGGCAGCCTTCTAAGCACACCCGATCCATTTGAGCATTTTCTAAATTGGCATCCCGCAGGTCAGCCCCGGTCAAGTTTGCCTCCATCAAGTTGGCATATTCTAGGGTGGCGTTATAGAGCGACGCTTGAGTCAAGTTTGCCCGCACCAAAATACTGTTCCAAAAATCAGACCAATCAAGTTGCGCCCCACAGAGAACCGCAGCGGTCAAATCTGCCTGCTGAAAGACTGCACTGGTCGCCTGGGTTTCAGACAGATTGGCACCAACCAAAATCGTGTCGGTGAAATTGGCCTGGGTGATATCCGTTGTTGCCAGTGAGGTACCAGATAAGGTGGCCTGACACCACTGAGACCGATTCAGCCGTGCTCCTTCCAAGCTGGCACGGCTAAAGTTGGCGTTGTCGAGGCAAGCTTCCACAAAGCTGGCATGCTTGAACCGGGATTGAGGTGCGCTGACTTCGCGCAAATTCGCCCGATCAAAGATGCCAAAGCAGCCATCGGCGTGATCTAGGCGAACCCCATAAAACTGAGCAGCTTGGGCCTGACACCGCTGTAGGTTTGCACTTTCAAGATGAGCCTGGGTCAGCACCGCTTCAGTCAGCACCGCCTCTTCTAGGGAAATCCCAGCCAGATCTGCCAAAATCAACGTGGCATTAGCGAGATTCGTGCCCCGGCAAGACGAATTTTGCAAACGGGTACGGCGTAGGTAAGCCGCCGAAAAATCAACTCGATCTAGCCGAACTCCACTCAGGTCAATACCGCTGAGTTCCGCATTCCCCAAAGAGTTGCCAGCCTGGACCTGGGTGAGAACGTCAGATACCGTGAGTTGAGCCATAGGACAGGAAAAAGTTACTCGAAATTCCATCCTAAGCGCTTGTCGTATCATTAGATACAGAATTAAATCTGAACTTAATAGGCCGGTTGATTCTTCATCGCAGCTTTACCTAAAAGGCCAGGTTCGGAAAAAAGCAGCGTATGGACTTGTAATCCTAAAATCGGAAGGCAGTCGTCCTAGAGCTGAATATTGCTGAGATGGCTACGAGGGTCAGTCGTTCGCTGAGTCTGGAGCTGTTGATAGAGCTGACGCTCCTTGTCACTCAAGGTTTTGGGTGGCGCAATTACGATCTTCACTAATTGATCACCCCGGCTACCTTTGGGGCTGGGCCAGCCTTTACCCCGCAACCGTAAAGATTGCCCTGAACGAACCCCGGCTGGCAACTTCATTGTGACACTGCCGTCAGGGGTGGGCACATCAATGCTGCCCCCTAAAACCGCCTCATCCGGGGCGATCGGCACCTCACAGACCAGTGTGTCGCCATCCAGTTGAAAGACGTTGTGGGATAAAAGGTTGACTACCAGATAGATGTCTCCCTTCTGGCGGCTGTAGGGGTTCATCTGGCCCTTGCCCCGGAGACGGATTTTTGTACCCTGCTTTGCCCCAGGGGGAATTCTCACTTCGACCTCTTGGGTGCCGATTTTGAGACGTTTGCGGGTGCCTTTAAAAGCCTCGCTCAAAGTCAGTGAAATCGGCGCTTCTTGATCAAAAGACTGACCGGATGGCCCAGGACCAGCGGTATTAAAGCCAAAGTCACTGCCGCCGCGCCCGGTTTGATATGCATAGGGGTTTGCCCCGCCTGGGCTTCTGCCCGCCCCAGGGCCACCAAAGCCGCTGCCAAATCGACCGAGCAGCTCATTGATAAATTCGTCGAAGCTACCGTATTCGTTAAAGTCAAAGCCGTTAAAGTCGGCTGGATTCGCAGCACCGCCGCCTCGGCTGGCTTGCTGCCAGTAGCGACCAAACTGGTCATATTTTTGGCGCTTATCCGCGTCTGACAAGACCTCGTAGGCTTCGCTGACTTCCTTAAACTTAGCCTCAGCAGCGCTGTCGTTAGGGTTAACGTCTGGATGATATTTGCGAGCCAGTTTACGAAAAGCGCGCTTAATATCATCGGCACTGGCCGACTTACTGACCCCGAGTACCGCGTAGTAGTCTTTGAAGTCAGTTGCCGCCATCCAGGGCCTCCCAAATACTTACTTAAATTCTTTAATGACGGTGGGCAGTGCCTAAAGTACTGCATAAGCCGTACCGGTAAAACACCCATAAAATCTAAGCGGCGTTTACGCTAGGTTTAGCCTATCAAAGGGAATAGGAATCAGGGGTTCGGTTCTTTCGCCCTAGTGATCGCCCACCAACCCCTCATCAAATCCTGGGTCGTCCTGAACGTCTCCAACATTCGGGATCTTCACCTGATTACGGGGGACATCTCTACCGCCAGGAAACCCTTGTGATCGGTCACTATGGGGGCATGTTGGGCATCAACGCTCTGGTGCCGAAACCCGATGGGTATGGAGGATACGCAAATCGATGAGCATGTTGGAATCAATTGGACTTGGATCGCGGCTGATGCGGGTGCTGGCCGCTTTCGGCATGGTGGTCTTGACCTTTTTGGGCAGTGTCGCCCCAGCCTCAGCCCAAACCCCGTCTTCAGAAGCCGCGATTACAGCCCAAGCGATCGCGGCCCCAACCTCCCAGAGCTTTGTGGCGGCAGCAGTGCAGCGGGTGGGTCCAGCCGTGGTTCGCATCGATACTGAGAAAACCGTGGTGCGAGACAACCCTAGCCTGCTCTTCGAGGATCCATTCTTCCGAGATTTTTTTGGTGGACCCGATGGTTTTAGCCGTCTGCCCCGAGAGCAACTCCTGCGGGGCCAAGGGTCCGGATTCATCATCAGCGCAAGCGGCGATGTCTTAACCAATGCCCATGTGGTGGATGACGCCGATCGCGTTACCGTTACCCTCAAGGATGGTCGCACCTTTGATGCCGTGGTTGAGGGGGTCGATGGGGTTACAGACCTGGCGGTGGTCAAAATTGAAGATTCTGACAGTCTGCCCGTCGCACCCTTGGGCGACTCCGATGCCGTTTTGGTCGGAGATTGGGCGATCGCGGTGGGCAACCCCCTGGGCCTCGACAACACCGTCACCCTGGGTATCGTCAGTACCCTCAAGCGCTCCAGTGCAGCCGCCGGAATTCCGGGTAAGCGCATTGACTTTATTCAAACCGACGCCGCCATTAACCCCGGCAACTCCGGTGGCCCGCTGCTAAATCAGGCCGGTGAGGTGATTGGTATCAATACGGCTATTCGCGCCGATGCTATGGGAATCGGGTTTGCCATCCCGATTAACAAGGCTAAGACCATCAAAGATCAGTTGGCCCAAGGGGAAAGCATTGCCCATCCCTACCTCGGGGTCCAAATTGCCACATTGACCCCTGAGATTGCCCAACGCAATAACGACGACCCCAACGCAGGCATGATGTTGCCTGAAGTCATCGGAGCCTTAGTGATTCGAGTGATTCCTGACACCCCTGCGGCAGAGTCTGGGCTACGGCGCGGCGATGTAATTGTGAAAGTAGATGACCAGCCAGTGGCCTCAGCCGATACCCTCCAGTCCCAAGTGGATCAAAGCCGCGTCGGTCAGACCTTGAAACTGACGGTGAAGCGAGGCAACCAAACTCAGCAGATTCGGGTGAACACAGCCGAATTACAGAACTAGGGATTGCCACCAATTAAGGTTGGAGTCCTTACAGCCAGTCTGGCAATTTGCAGCCCCCACATCAGGGGGTTTGGGGGCAAGCCCCTAATTCCGTCAAAGCTGTCGCTCTACCTGTAACATCCGCCGGTAGGCCAACCAGCCGCTCCCCGTCATCACCCCGGCAAAGATCGCCAAAAACCAAAAATGAGAGGTGATCGCCTCAAAAGAATCCCCTTCTGCGGCGATCCCTGTTAGGGCCATCACCATGTGATAGATGGGGTTGTAAGCGGCCAAATTTAGCAAGGTTTCTGGAAATAGGGAGGCAGGCAAAAACGCTCCCCCCAAAATCAACAGCGGCACCCCAAATGCCGCAATCAGAGCATTAATATCCTCAGCTCGGCGGGCAAATTGGGTCCCCAGCAAAAAACCCACCCCCACGTAGGCGGCAATGCTGAGCAAAATAATCGCCAGACTCAACAGAATCGGTCCCGTATAGCTGGCCCCGAGGGAAACTGCGATCGCCCACACCAAGACCGTTTGCCCCAAGCCAATGGCGCAGTGGGCTACAAAAATGCCTAAGAAGTAAGACACCCCACTCAACGGTGAGAGAAACAGCCGCTTCAGGGTTTGCTGCTCTCGCTCCGAGACCACCGTCGCCACGCTGCCCCCTAGGCAGCTAAAAAACAGGGCAGCCCCCACCAGCGTGGGTGGAGCAGCCTGCAAAAAGGCATCGGCGGTTTCCAACTGGGCCCGTTCCGCCAAGATCAGCCCGTTCAAGATCAGCAGTAAAACCGGGAACAGACTCCAAAACACCAGGCTGCGCCGTCGCCGCCAGAGTTCGGTCAAGATGCGCTGGGCCACCGCCCCAGTTTCTCGCAGAAATTGAGTCATGGGCTTGAGGATAGGGGGCGCAACCTGTAAGAACTGTATCGAGATAATTTAGTTTAATATTGTCAGCGATCGCTCACTTCCGGAAACCCTTGCCGTGATCAAGTAGTTTGCGACAAAAGTGTAAGGCTGGATACGGATTCTAACGGGTTGGCACTGGACACTACTCACGCTGCCCCGTAGCTGGCAAGCCTTTCCGTTCCGACTTTCTGACGATTTGGCAGCTTAACGCGTTTCTATGGTCGAACTCCAAGATTTATCCTCGTTGCAAGCCCTTTCTCGGCGCAATGTCCTGCAGTTGTTCGGGTTCGGTACCGTGGCCGTAGGGGTTGGATATTCCCGTTTTAGTAAGCCTCAGCCCGCTATTCATAATCAAGATGTTTTAGACCTGCCCTATGAGCCTGATCGTTCATTAACAGCCGTTGTTGTGGGAGGGGGGTTGGCCGGGGTGGCCGCTGCCTACGAGTTAAGTCAGCTCGGGGTTGCTGTCACCTTATTGGTCCGATCGCCCCATCTGGGGTGTAAGGTGGCCAGTTGGCCGATTCTGGTGGGGGACGACCAACTGATGATGGAGCA
>JBHJIP010000127.1:0-13172 GCA_050043365.1 Leptolyngbyaceae cyanobacterium | reverse complement strand
ATCTATCGCATTAATGAAGCCTTACCCGAGTCAACTTTGCGCTCTACCTTTATTGTCGGCGTTCCTGGGGAAACCGAGGCCCACTTCGAGCACCTACTCATCTTTGTTGAGCGCCATGAGTTCGATCATGTCGGTGTCTTCACCTACTCAGCGGAGGAAGGGACGCCCGCTTTTGAGCTTCCCAATCAAATTCCTCAAGGCATTATGGATGAGCGCCGAGAAGCGCTGATGTTGGCTCAGCAGGCCATCTCTCTCAAGCGCAATCAGCAGCAGGTGGGCCAGATCGTGCCGGTTTTAATTGAGCAAGCCCATCCCGGTACGGGTGAGCTCGTTGGGCGATCTGCCCGCTTTGCCCCTGATGTCGATGGTTTGGTTTATATCAAAGGTGACGCTCCCCTCGGCCAAATGCGTTTTGTCACGATTGAATCCGCAGATGCCTATGACTTACAAGGCTCCTTAGTACCGTCAGCGGAACTCATCACGACAGCTTGATCCGCTGAGCAGCCATTACGGTGTGTATGAATGCATACCACACCCCCCAGTGCAAGACCTAAACTAGATCTATAGGGGAAGCCTCTATCTCATATCGTTGATGCATTTCAGGAGGTCACCGACCTATGCTAGTCGTGATGATGGATCAACAACTGTTGTCTCCTACAACCGTTTGTCCAACCTGCCTTATGGCTGATCGCGATGGCAATCCCCGCTGGCACCACGGGCAACTTCGATGTGGCAAACGTCTCGTCAATAGCGAGAATGGCCACCCTGCTCAATATGAATGCCAGATGGGATTCCGCATTGCCCATGTCGACTCTGTTGCGTAGCAGCACACTTTAAGCCCAGCGCTTCACAACAGCGATCTTCAATAATTCTGGGCAAATCCCCTAAGCGACCCAGTTCTCAGTTAGCATTCAATACATTAATAAAATTTTGAGCAACTGGTGGAGGTCTTTGGTTCCCATGACTTGGCGTGGTACAGCAACAGCCCAAGATCGTTTTTTTGGTTCGCTTCCGTACCTGCTTCCCCTAATGGAAGTGTCCTTACTAGCCCTATCCTACGCGGTACGTTTTGGAATTGGTTTGTTTGCTCAGTTCCCGATTTTTAGCCTGATTTTAGTTCCTTTGTCACCCCTAATTCGGGTCTATACAGCGTTTCCGTTCGCAGGCTTGATTGTCTTTATATTGCTGTTGTCTCTGGTCGTCCGTAACAGCAACATCAGTCACTTCATCCGTTTCAATACGATGCAAGCGATCTTGCTTGACATTCTCTTAATCGTTGGCCAGATGATCTTGAACTTAATCTTGCAACCGGCATTGGGAACAGGCTTGATTCTAGACACTCTTTTAAATGTTGTTGTGCTGGGTATCTTGGCTGCTGTGTCTTATTGCGTTGCCCAGACTGTGCTCGGTCGATATGCCGAAATCCCAACGCTGTCGGAAGCCGTTCATATGCAGGTCCGTTAATCTTTTGCTTTTCAGCATTACTCTGGCGTAAAACCTATGGGTTTCAAGGCGTAGCTCCCTCTGGGTTACGCCTTATTGATGGGAACAGCAGGCTGAATTCGGGCCTGTACTCTATTCTCTAGGGCACCGATCCCTTCGATTTTGATCCGAACGCGATCGCCAATTTGCAGTGGGCCAACGCCCTCAGGGGTGCCGGTCAAGATCACATCTCCCGGCAGCAGCGTCATAATTTGGCTAATGTATGCCACTAGCATTTCAGGTTTAAAGATCATGTCGGAAATCGCTCCCACTTGCACCGGGGACTCGCCATCATTCAGCATCGTTTGAATTTGTGCCTCTGGGTTTAACTCCCGCACAATCCAGGGGCCTAGGGGACAAAAAGAATTAAACCCCTTAGCCCGAATCCATTGACTATCTTGGCGCTGTAAATCTCGGGCTGTAACATCATTAGCAATGGTATAGCCCCAGATTTTTTCACCCGCCTCTGCCTCTGAACAATCCACGCAGCGATCGCCCATCACCAATGCCAGCTCTCCTTCATAGTCAACACGCTGGGATTGGGGCGGGTAGAGTATCGGAGCCATATGAGCCGTCACAGCGGTGGAGGGCTTCATAAATAGCAGGGGCTCTTGAGGTAAGCCCCCCTCCATCTCAGCGGCGTGGGCCGCATAGTTTTTACCGACAGCCACAATTTTGGAGGGCGCGCAGGGAGCCATGAGTTGATAGGTCTCTGCTGTCAAGACAACATCCGTCTCCTGCCCTTGTAACCAAGGTGGTGCATCTAATACATGCACGCTGTAGTCAGGCTGGAGCAAACCGTAATGGAGCTGCCCCGATTGTGACTGAATTCGGACATAGCGTTGCGCCATAGGAATCCTTGAAAAGACCTGGTATGATTGTAAATCCTTGCTTTTAGCTCACCACTTTTAGTGCGATGCAGCCCAATTCGGATTCACTCTATTAGGGCTGATCAATCTGATTAGTAGCTGTAGCAAAAGCCACTTGTCCACAAGGAGTCCCTATGGGTCAGTTTATGTACGAAACGATGTATATTCTTCGCCCTGATTTGAGCGAAGAAGTCGTCGATGAAGCCATTGGTCAGTACCAAGGCATTATTCAGGAACAAGGCGCAGAAATTCTCGAAACCCAGCATCGGGGCAAGCGTCGCTTAGCCTACGATATTCAGAAGCATCGTGAGGGCATCTATATCCAGATGAACTACACTGGCCCTGGAAAAGCTGTCGCCCCGTTAGAGCGGGCGATGCGGCTGAGCGAAAGTGTTCTACGCTATTTGACGATCAAGCAGGAGATTAGCGGCGATGCAGAAGAGGTCGATTTAGAAGCCTCCGCCGTCACTGATGCGCCATCTGCCCCTCCCCCAGGTGCAGCCTAAGTTCGACTGGTGCGCCTGCTACGTTCATGTCTAGACAGTCCTGAATAGCGGCGGCACGCAAATTAAACATTTCGACTCCATATCTCTATTGTTAGGATTTTGAAACAATAGAGATTATTTTTTGCTTATCTAAGTGTTAATCGGTGCCACTTATATTAAGTGGTGCTACAGTATCGGCAATACAAGCCGAATCAGGTGTGCTTTAGCGGTTTGGAGCGTTTATCTTTTTGAATTCTGGAGTGGCGTTGTGACGCAGGCGGTAAATCCATCCTACTCATCCACTCAAGCTGAAGTGGTGCGGCTGCAAGACGAGTTGCAGATGCGGGATGAGCTCGTACAGCAACTCTCCCAAGAGCTTTTTCGCCTTGTGAAGGGCAACACGGGCTTTATACCTAGTCCCGTCACTTCTGAGCAGCATCAGGCTGAGGTCAGGGCCTTACGTGAGCAACTGAGTGGCGTTGAGCAACAGGTTTCGTTCTATCAAGAGCAATTGGACGATCGCAATACTGAAACGTTGCAGTTGCGACAAACTGTCCAGGAATTGACGGATCGCACCCGTATGCTGGAGCAAGTTGTGCAGGAATTGCCTAAAGTTTATCGACAAAAGTTTGCTGAACGCCTGGATACAGTGCGGCAAAAAGTGAGTCATCTCCAGCAGGAAAACCGTCAACTTCAAGCTGAATTACAGAGTGTCAGTTATCGTCTGGCCGTACGCACCCGTCGCTCTCAAGAGCTTGATTTACCTAGCTTTGGTCAGGTGACCTTGCCAGGATTTAGCACGCCCTAGGGCGCGTCGTTGATTATCGGTGAAAGCTTTGCTTTTGTGCCCGTTCCTAGGCACTCTTGCTTCTGGGAATTATAGAGGCAAGTTACTGGAGTCAACCGGCGGCAGCTTCCCTAAGTACACCAGTGCCTGATGAAGCAACGTTGCTACTTCTGCTCTCGTGGCTGGCTGGTTTGGGCGAAGTAAAGCGGCTTGGTCTGTCTCTCCTTTAGCTAGGTCTGTGGCAATTACTGCGGCAACTGCATCCTCTGCCCAGGGGGGAATTTCGCTGCTATCTTGATATCTCGCCAATATTGCAGCGCTATCAGCAGTGGGCTGCAGCTGTAAACCAGCTGCGATCGTTGCGATTACTTGCACCCGAGGGACCGTTTGATCTGGCTGAAAGCGCGCATTGGGATATCCCTGCATAAAACCAGTTGCTACAACAGTTTGAATCGTATCAGTGGCCCAGTATTCAGGTGGCAGATCAGCAAAGGCGAATGGACTATCTGCTTGACTCGATAATTCGAACGTGGGTACAAGTTGCGCAGCTAACTCAGCTCGGGTCATGGCTTGGTCAGGTCCAAACGTGCCGTCTGGGAAACCGGCTAAAATTCTCTGGCCTGTCAGCGCATCAATATAACGTTTAGCCCAATGGTCAGAAGGCACATCAGAAAAAGCTAAGGGGGGACGCGCAGTTTCTACTGAAGGCTCAACTGGAGCTTCTGCGATCGGTACAAGGGGCTCAGGCACAGCCAAGTTCTGCTGTTGTGCAGGTGCAGATACGGGCAACGGAGAGACAGATTGCAAAGCCATTGCAACCTCATCTGCCTCAGGAGGTGAAAGCACAGCCAGAGATTGCGGAGTGAGGTCAGCCTCGCGCAAATCTGACAGTAAGGGTAGCCCTACTGGATTCGCTTGGCCCTCTGGCTCAAGCTGCGTTTTACGAAGCAACTGGTCATTGGCAAGCTCTTTGATCGCTTCGTCTACTGGTGCCGAGCGATTTTGCAGAATGCCCTGGGCACCTTGAAACCAACCTGACTGAATCAAAGCCCATCCTAAAACAGTGCCTAAGGCACCTAGCGCCACGACGACAGCAATCCACTCATCATCACGATTTGCAGGAGGAGGGGGCTGTGGAAACGGATTAGACATAAGCAAGAGCCGCGAGCTAAGAGTGCAACTTTGGAGACATTCTTGCAGGTTCAAGCCGGTTTAAACTATATTGCATTCTGTTATTAAGGTTTGTAAAACGTAGGCGCTTGCCTTTCTTTCGCTTTGCCAGCCAGATACTCCCTGTAATTTGACGGTATGAGATCTCCCCATTGGATAGGTGCTTTAACGCTGACAGTTGGTTTGCTCGCGAGTTTTGGCTTGATGGGCGATGGTCCTTATGGACCGGTCTTCGACCATCGCGTTTCTCAGCAGGATGCCGGTGAATCTTGGGCCGTCAATGGCAGCACTGATCATGGCCCAAAACGCTCAACGCTCCGTTCTTTGTTGGCCGCAGCTGAACCTTTGGCCTATTTGCCGATGATGAAGCAAGCGGTGGCTGCAACTCCAGCCCGCTTGCCCGATGGCACTCCCCTGGCTAAAGCGGAAGTTACGACCACGAGTCTAGGTCCTCTCACGATTGGGATGACGCTGGAAGAGGCTGCTGACGCCCTCGGCTTACCCCTGGTTCCTGTCGGCAGCAACATCAGCGGTGAATGCGCTTACTATCAGCCCGATACTAGCGATGCCACTATTGGCCTGATGGTGATTAACCATGTCATTATCCGGGTTGATATCTGGCCTGGTAGCAAGATTTCTACTGCCAGTGGCATCAAGGTGGGCTCAACCGAGGCCGAAGTTTTAGAACAATATGCCGATCAAGTTGAGAGTGCGCCTAATCCTTACACTTCAGGCAAGGTTCTGACGTTTACCCCGATGGATCCTGGTGAAGATCTCTATCGCTTGGTGTTTGAGACCGATGAAGCAGGGCACGTCATTCAGTATCGGGTAGGACAATTTCCAGCCGTCACCTGGCCCGATGGCTGTGCCTAAGCCATCACTTGAGGGTGAAGCCCTTCAAAACTCTGTATAGCGATCTCTTGCCCAGGTTCGGAGTCTGGTTAGGCTGTGGAAATCATTACAGGGGCATTAGTCTCGCCATAGACCAATACCGCCAAGGAGACCCATGGTATTGGGAATGATAGAGACGTTGGTGGGCAAATCAAATTTGATTTTCTTGGCTTCGCCACCGCCAATGTAGAGATGGTCGTAATTGAATAAGTGGCTTAAAGTGGCGATCGCCTTTTCCAACCGACTGTTCCACTGTTTTTTGCCCTCTGAGTCTAGGGCGGCGCGACCCAGTTGCTCCTCATAGGTTTCACCTTTGCGAAAGGGATGATGGGCCATCTCTAAATTCGGAATGAGTCGCCCCTGATAAAACAGGGCTGAGCCGAACCCAGTCCCAAGGGTAATCACGAGTTCTAGGCCATTGCCGGTAATCGCCCCTAACCCCTGAATATCAGCATCATTAGCCACCCGGACTGATTTTCCCAAACGACCTCCCAAAGCCGTCGCCAAATCAAATCCCAACCAGGCTTTATCTAAATTGACCGCAGTTTCAGTCACGCCTGCCCGCACAACCCCTGGAAAACCGACAGATACCCGGTCAAAGTCTCCCTGGTCAGCTGCTAACTGCTCGATCGTGGCCATGACCGCGTCAGGGGTGGCAGGACGGGGCGTCTCTAGACGAGCCCGTTCTGTAATTGCCTGTCCTGCTTGATCCAGCACAATCACTTTGGTGCCGCTGCCCCCAATGTCCACCGCTAGGGTTTTGAGAGATTGCACTACCGACTGATTTTCTGCGGCCACTGATGTGACAGGTTTGCCCGGTGTGGGTGTAACAGACGCTTTGGCCATGGTTTTAACTGAATGTCTGGGAGGGGAGGCAATCTCAACGGTCCACAATCAACCGTTTTTAAGGCATAGCTCATTGTAAGAAGCCCCAGGCCATGGGCGCGATTCCTTAAGCAAGCCCTCATAGAGGCGAATCTTTTGGCTGCTTTTCGCCTTGTAATTTACAATTGTTTAATAAATCAGATAATTGCCATGATGGGCATAATGCTGGCTTCTCGCATTTAACCGGTTGAGAAGTCGTTTCTGCTGGTTGTAAGTGCCCATCCCTCAGTGCTGATTAACTAGCTACTCCTCGTTTGTAGGACTTCACGATAGAACACCCATGAAAGACCTGACCCTTTACCGAAATATCGGCATCTTTGCCCACGTAGACGCGGGTAAAACCACCACCACCGAGAGAATCCTAAAGCTCACCGGCAAGATTCACAAAATCGGTGAAGTGCATGATGGGGCAGCCACCACAGACTTCATGGAGCAGGAGCAGGAGCGTGGCATCACCATCCAATCCGCCGCTACCACTTGTTTTTGGAACGATCACCAGCTCAACATTATCGATACCCCTGGCCACGTCGATTTCACCATTGAAGTTTATCGATCGCTGAAAGTACTGGACGGCGGCATCGGTGTCTTTTGCGGCTCGGGCGGCGTTGAGCCCCAGTCTGAAACCAATTGGCGCTATGCCAACGAGTCAGAGGTGGCTCGGATTATTTATGTGAACAAGCTAGACCGCATGGGCGCGGACTTTTATCGCGTGGTCAAGCAGGTTGAAGAGGTCCTCGGTGCTAAGCCGATGGTGATGGTGCTGCCGATTGGCACCGAGAGTGACTTTGTTGGCGTGATTGATCTGCTTACCGAAAAAGCCTGGATTTGGGATGACTCGGGCGAGCCGATGAATTATGAAATTCAGGATGTTCCAGCGGATATGGCTGATGATGTGGCCCTTTACCGTGAGCAATTGATTGAGCTTGCGGTTGAGCAAGACGACGACCTGATGGAGAAGTATTTGGAAGGCGAAGAGCTTTCTATTGAGGACCTGAAGCGGTGTATCCGTAAGGGAACCAACGAGTTAGCTTTCTTCCCCACCTACTGCGGTTCCTCCTTTAAGAACAAGGGGGTGCAGTTGGTACTGGATGCGGTGGTGGATTATCTACCGAACCCGACGGAAGTTAAGCCCCAAGTAGAAGTGGACTTAGAAGGAAATGAGACTGGCGGCATTGCCGTGGTTGACCCTGAGAAGCCGCTGCGGGCTCTAGCGTTCAAGATTATGGACGATCGCTTTGGTGCCTTGACCTTTACTCGCATCTACTCCGGCAAGATCGAGAAGGGTGACACGGTGCTGAATACGGCAACGGGTAAAACCGAACGGATTGGGCGTTTGGTAGAAATGCACGCGGATTCCCGTGAAGAGGTGAATACGGCCCAAGCAGGGGATATCGTGGCGATCGTCGGTATGAAGAATGTCCAGACGGGCCATACCCTCTGTGATCCGAAGCATCCGGCTACGCTGGAATTGATGGTCTTTCCCGACCCGGTTATCTCAATTTCGATCGCCCCCAAAGTGAAGGGCACCTCCGAAAAACTGGGCGCAGCCCTCACCAAGATGATCCAAGAGGATCCCTCTTTCCGGATGAAAACGGACCAAGAAAGCGGCGAAACCGTGATTATGGGGATGGGTGAGCTCCATCTCGATATCAAGGTGGATATTCTGAAGCGCACCCACGGCATCGAAGTCGAAGTGGGCAAACCTCAGGTGGCGTATCGCGAGTCTGTCACTAAACGGATTGAAGACAGCTACACCCACAAGAAGCAGTCTGGTGGCTCCGGTCAATTTGGCAAAATTGATTACGTCATTGAACCGGGTGAACCCGGCAGTGGCTTCCAGTTTGAATCGAAAGTGACAGGCGGTAACGTTCCTCGGGAATTCTGGCCAGCGGTCCAAAAGGGCTTTGAAACCAGCATCGACAAGGGCGTTTTGGCGGGTTTCCCCTGCTTAGACCTGAAGGTAACCTTGACTGATGGTGGTTATCACCCGGTTGACTCTTCGGCGATCGCTTTTGAGATTGCTGCTAAAGCCGCCTATCGGCAATCGATTCCCAAGGCCAAGCCCCAGCTTCTAGAACCGATTATGAATGTGGATGTCTTCACCCCCGATGATCACGTCGGTGATGTGATTGGTGACCTCAACCGCCGCCGCGGCATGATCAAGGCCCAGGATGCCACCCCGACTGGGAACCGCATCAAGGCCGATGTGCCGCTGAGCGAGATGTTTGGCTACATCAGCGACCTGCGGACGATGACCTCAGGTCGGGGCCAGTTCTCTATGTCCTTTGGCAACTACGCTCCCTGTCCTAATAATGTGGCAGAGGTGGTGATTAAAGAAGCTAAGGAGCGCCAAGAAGCTAAATAAGGCTGACGGTCACAATGGCTCAGAACATTCGTTTGCAGCGCTTGTGAATCAACAGCCTTAAACGCTAAAGCCCGATGAATCCTATGAGGTTCATCGGGCTTTACGCTGGTCGGGCGATCCTCTGGGCAAAAACTACAACAGATTACCTCTTGAACCAACCCGTACCCAAACCCTGGCTACCATAGAGTCACGGCCTGAATCATCCTCGAAGCAACCTATGGTTACCTCACCCGTATCAGGACAGCAACGTCCAATTGTGAAGTTAGGCGATCCGCATCTGCGGCAGATTGCAGCGCCTGTGCAAAACTTTGACAATCGCCTCCAAACTCTGATCGATGACTTGATCTGGACGGCAGAGAAAACCAATGGCGTTGGCATTGCGGCCCCTCAAGTGGGTGAATCGCTGCAGCTCTTTATCGTTGCTTCGCGCCCCAACCCTCGTTACCCTGATGCCCCTTTGATGGAGCCAACTGCGATGGTGAATCCTTGTATTTTGGCCCACGAAGATGAAATCATAACGGGCTGGGAAGGATGCTTGAGCGTGCCTGATCGTCGCGGGCTAGTGCCTCGCTATCAGACGGTCGAAGTTGCCTATTGCGATCGCCATGGCTATGGGCACAAAACTGTTTTAACCGGCTTTATTGCCCGTATTTTTCAGCATGAACATGACCACCTTGGGGGCCAAGTTTTTTTAGATCGCGTTCCGGCTGGTGGCTCGATCTTGAGCGAAGCTGAGTATTGGGCTCAGGTTGAACAAACCCCATAGCACGCCTCATTTCTAACCGTTTAGACCCTTCTAAACGGTTAGAAAATACCTTTTATGGGCCTAGGTCTTGGGCCTACTCTCTGCAGATCGCACCCCTGAATCAACCGATGCTCTTGCGCAGTCTGGTAGGCGATCGAGGGCGCCTCTGGGGCTAACTGCACTAACATTTATTTACTGAAAACTTTGGCTTTGAGCGCTCTGAAGCTGGGTTGCTCTAGCTTTGATCGTAAGAATGTAGTGAGCTTTATTTCAGCCCCGTAGCAAAAGAGCAGCAAAATGACTAAGTATAAACACTGTTCAAGCCAGGGATTTTGAATAAAGCCTAGATAGTGAGAGTTCGCAAGTAAAGGCTGATGCGCGATGTAAAGTGAATAAGAAATCGGAGCCAACGCCACCCCAAACTTGAGGTATTCAAATCCTATCCAGTGCCATCGCTGCCAAGCTAGGCTGGCGATAATGGCGGCGATCGCAGCTGCAAAATGTCGTGTTTCTAAGAAGGGGTGAATGCCGAATGAATAGGCATTACCTTGAGCAATAAAAAGAGTCGTATCGGCAATTAATAAGCCAGCAATTATGAGTAAGGCAATAATGGAGATTTTCAAATCTTGAGCACGAACGCGCTTATATTGCAGAAAAGAGCGTGCCATTTCTACCCCCACCCACCAAATCGGAAAGTATATCCAGAGGCGAAAGACAAAATTAGGGTGTGCGAAATAAAGCAGCGTCGCAACAACTCCCACTGAACCCACCACAATTGCCTGATGTCTTCTCTGCAGCAGTTGATTGATGGGATAGTAAAACATATAGTGCCACCACTGATAATGCAAAGACCACAGGGCTGATGAGAATAAAGCCGGAACAACAACATTTGGCTTGCCTGATCTAAAGTCTTGCAACATCAGCAAGTTGCCTAGCACGTGCTTCAGAAATTTAGGGCTTTGAAAATTCGGTTGCTGAATCAATGCAACCACAATGAACATTAAGATTAAAACAGGATAAATACGAAGAAATCGCTTTAAAAAATAGTTGCTGAAATTTTTATAGCGGCTTTTTTGAAAAGAGTATTCAATTACAAAACCGGACATCATGAAAAACACCATGACGGCTTCTTGACCGAAGCGGAGGAAAAAGTAGTCGTTCCCCAAGACATGGCTAATAACGATGTATAACGCGGCCAAGCCCCGAAATGCTTCTAGTCTCCAAAGTTTCATGGATGGGTCTACGGTTAGGGAGCGATGAGGCGTTGAGCGGGGTGAGGTGACATGCGGGTAGACCGTTCTAAGGAGACCAGGCACCTAACTGCCCTTGAGAGTACCCATTACCCGGAAGAGGCAACGGATGAGTCCAGTGGTGAGAGCTGATTTCAGCCTACATTCAGGCAGAGGGAAGTATTCAAATGATTCCGCCGTTGATGGCGATCGCGGGTGGGGAGTGGGCGTTTACGATGCTGGTGTTGGGGCCAATGTTTGGGACTTGGGCGATGGTGCGTTTACGGCAGTTGCCGGAAGCGAAGAACATGGCTTCGGGCAATCGCTAACGGTCTAGGTCATCTGGCATTCTGGCCAGGTGGGCGGTGAGGTTGGGAGCCAGGAGGGCGATCGCGTTGCAGTTGAGCGATTTCCGACGGCAGGCTACTCAGTTGGTTACTAAGGTTGCCTTTAAACAGCCACAGCACCTCATTCAGTCGCTGCTGACTAGACGGCTTTCTGCTCAGAAAACTCCCCAGTCCCACGCAAAGCATCTAAAAAGGCATACACCACCGGCGTATGGAGGCCGTCTTTCAATAACGACGCCCCAATCGGCCGCTTCAGCTCAAACGGCAAACGACAAACCTGCACATCCGCTGGAATCGGCTCCGCCGCTAACCTAGGCATCAGCGCAATCCCCAGCCCCTGCTGCACCATACTCACGATCGATGAATCGTGGCGAATGTAGTAGTCCATCTCGATATCCAGCTGATGCTGCTTGATGTAGTCATCCAGACGAGAAAAGCAAGTGCCACAGGCCGGACTAATCAACGGGTTTGCCTGCAATACCCCATAGTCCAATTGGGCATCACGCAGCCCCAACTGCGGTGGCAATAGAGCAACGTAGGGATCTTCAAAAATCAGAGAAGACTCAAAAGTATCCCCATCCAGCAATTCACCCAACCAAATATCAAGTTGCCCCTGCACCAACTGTTGCCTGAGATTTTCAGCATCATTGTCTTCAGAGATCGTCACCTTGATGTCGGGATAGCGACTATGGAGACGCGCGATCGCCCTCGGCAAAATATGCGTGGCTACACTGCGCATACCCGCAACGCGCAGCAGCCCGCCCTTTAACCCTTTCGCCAGTTGAGCATCTTGCGCCATACCCTCCAACAGTTGCAACACCTGGGCTGCTTTTCCCGTAATCTGCTCCCCCGCTGGCGTCAACTGCGCGCCGTAATGCCCCCGGTTGAGCAAAACGATCCCCAATTCGTCTTCGAGGGTGGAGATCGCGTGGCTGACGGTAGATTGGTTCACCCCTAGCTGCAATGCGGCTTCGCTAAAGTTGCCGCACTCGTTAATTGCCACCAAGGCCCGCAATTGTGAAAGCTTGAGTTTAGAGAGGTTCATCAGATTGCCTCGCTCAAATAGCCCGCTCTCTCTCACGCTATCTCACCGCTACCCCGCCCGAGTATTGATGCCATGCATATTCACTATGCATGGCTTACTTGGGGGGAGCCATTCACTATGGTGAGCGCCCTTAAACTGGGGCCGCATCCGCCTGCTGCCACATGTACAGCGCTAAATAAGACCGGTAAGGCGCAAACCGCGCCGCAGTCCGCACCGTCTTGCGGCGCTTACTGGTCAAGCGCTCCAAGGTTTTGCGCGCTGTGGTATCCCCCTCCGGCCAAATATCCAGGTCACCAAAGTAAAAGATGTTGAGCATATCCGCCGTCCATTGGCCCACCCCCCAAATCTGGGTGAGGCGCTGAGTGCGCTCCCCCGTTGCCATCTCGCCTAAAGTCTCAGCCTCTAAATCCCCTGCCAGGGCAGCGGCGGCAATGGCAGCCATCGCTTTGGTCTTAGCACCCGATAGCCCGCAGTCTCGTAAGACCTGCGGATCGACCGCAGAAAAGTGATCGATTAAGGGTTTGCCCTCGGCACTCGCCACCACTCGCTTCCAAATACTCGCCGCCGCCTTCACCGATAGCTGCTGCCCCGCCACTGCTCGACACAGCCGCTCCGGCAACGGCAGATCCTGACGAGGAGTCAGCTCAACCGGGCCGGTGCGGGCGATCGCCTCTGTCAACGCCGGACTCAGGTCTTGGGCAATGGTGAGGAAGCGATCGTGAATTTCTGCTGAGAGGATATTTGGAAAGTATCAATCAGCACTCATTTCGAGAAAAGGCTTCCTAAGTATTAGGCTCAGAAAGTAACCTCTGTAGCCCCTAGGAAGCTATGACATCAGCGTATGCCAGCAGCCTGAGCCTTGACCAGTGGCA
>JBHJIP010000126.1:0-26536 GCA_050043365.1 Leptolyngbyaceae cyanobacterium | reverse complement strand
CGGGATCAGGGGGGGAATCGTTTGAGTGGCGATCGGCCCCAAAAAATCGGCGCATAGGGATTCGCCTAGGAGATATAGCCCCTGTTTTACCACTGTCGGTGCGCTTTTGCTTGGGTGGGATCCAGGGCACGATTGCGTGAGTCCCGTATCCTAGGGATCAGCATTTCATCGGTCTATGCCTCTTATCAAAGTTCAAACCTCAATCTCGACTCCTGAGCCGACTCAGGTGGAAACCATGCTCAAGGGCCTGTCGAGCAGTTTGGCCAGCCACCTTGGCAAGCCGGAATCCTACGTGATAACCGCGTTTGAGGGGGATGTCCCCATGACTTTTGGCGGCACCACCGAGCCCGTGTGCTACATCGAAATCAAGAGTGTCGGCACCATGGGCGGTGCTAAGACCAAGGCCATGAGCGAAGACTTTTGTACCCAGATTGAAACCCAGCTCGGCGTGCCTAAAAACCGCACCTACATCGAGTTTGCCGATGCCCAAGGGGCGATGTGGGGCTGGAATGGTCGCACCTTTGGATAAGGTGTGGGGGTGGGTTGGTTAAGATGGCAGCCCTAACTGAAGGGATTTTTTGGGCCAGACAAGATTGAGCAATTCAAAATGCAACAGTGATGAGCATCAGCCCATCCATTGAGCTTCGTCACAAGACTGTCAGAATTCTGGTCTATAAAGAAGAGTGGTCTATGCGTAAACTGCATACTTCATCTTTCTTGTCCGAGGCCCAGACTGCTGGGGATATCTTCTCGAATTATGCGCTACTCTATCCGCGACAATAACGACCCCCGCAAGCTGGGTGCGCATCAATTTACTGACGATGCTGGCAACCTGATTCCCTGCACCAATCGCCTCGTGCCCGAAATCTTGACCGATCAAGATTTACAAAACCTGGCCCGCCAAAAATTACGCGCCCTCAAGCCTTAGCGCGTGGGTTCGCCCAGGGCGCTAAGGCTTGCCGAGCCGCACATCATTCCCAGGGACCGTCACATTAAGGCATGGTGACTGTGCCAGTGGCGGGCGATATCGACCCGGCGACAGATCCAGACCTGATCGTGGCCCTGCACATAGTCAAGAAATCGCCCTAGCGCCGCTGCCCGCCCCGGTCGCCCAGCCAGACGGCAGTGGAGCCCCACACTCATCATTTTTGGGGACGTTTCCCCTTCGCTGTAGAGCACATCAAAGGCATCCCGCAGGTAGGCAAAGAACTGGTCCCCCGAGTTAAACCCCTGGTAGCTGGCGAAGCGCATGTCGTTGTTGTCGAGGGTGTAGGGGATCACCAAATGGGGACGACCGTAATCGTTGACCCAGTAAGGCAAATCGTCGGCATAGCTATCGGCATCGTAGAGAAACCCCCCTTCCTCTACGACCAGGCGGCGGGTGTTGGGGCTAAGGCGACCTTGATAAAACCCGAGGGGGCGGCTACCGGTGACGGCGGTCTGAATCTCGATCGCTTTACGAATATGCTCTCGCTCGACGGCTTCGCCCACATATTGATAGTCAATCCAGCGATAGCCGTGGCTGGCCACTTCCCAATCGGCGGCGACCATAGCCTTGCCTGCATCGGGGTTGCGCTCTAAGGCCATGGCCACGGCATAAACGGTGACGGGGAGCGATCGCGCCGTAAAGATCCGATGTAAGCGCCAAAATCCGGCCCGACTACCGTATTCGTACATCGACTCCATGTTGAGGTTGCGCACCCCCAGCAACGGCTGTGCCCCCACGGTCTCTGACAAAAACGACTCTGAGGCGGCATCCCCATGCAGGATGCAGTTTTCGCCCCCCTCTTCGTAGTTGATCACAAACTGCAGGGCCAACCGCGCGTCGTTGGGCCATTGGGGATGGGGTGGATTTTGGCCGTAGCCAATCAGATCACGGGGGTAGGCAGACATAGTGGGTGCGGTAGCAGGATGACTCCTAAGGTATCGTAGGAACCCTCAGCGCTGAGCGGCCTATGGATACCGATGATCTCAAACAGCCGATCGCCCGCTACGGCAACCGACCCCTAGAGCAGCGCAAGCAATGGTATTCCCCAGCGGCAGTGGCTTACGACGCAGCGCGACCGAAATACCCTGCCGTATTGACCAACCAAGTGGTAACGCAGGCACGACTCTCTGCTCAATCCAAAGTGTTGGAAGTCGGCTGTGGGCCAGGGACAGCGACCGTGCCCTTAGCTGCGCTAGGGCTGTCAATACTTAGTGACGGGCCACGTCACCACTGAGGTGACATACAGCACCGAACAGTATTTAACGCTGTTACAGACTTATTCGCCCTATTTAAAGCTTGAACCTCAGACCCGACAGGGCCTGCTCCAGGATCTGAAAGACTGCATGGAGCGTGACTTAGGAGGGCACCTAGCGCTGTCCTATCTATCCGCCTTCCACATGGCTCGAAAAGGTTGATGGGTGGGTTTATTGCACCGAGCGATTGACATAAGCTTGGTTTACCAAGGTGGGAACGCAGTCGCTAACGTTAACCGCTGCTGCCAGCACCACATCCTGCTCAAACACTTGTTCGATCAGCTCACGACCGGAACTGCAGGCTTTTAAGCGATCGCCCAACTGATCCGCCATGGCTTCGTAAGCGGCTACCGCCGCTTCGGCCTCAGGGGACCAGCGACCAGGGAGATGACGGATAATTGCTCCGGTGCCGAGCCAATCTTCGAGGGCGGGGCGTAGGCTGCCATCGGGCCACCGTTCCCCAGCGGGAACCACCGTGATCGGGCTACCGTATTGCGCTGCCACCGCTGCCACCGCTTCAGCATTTCTCAGACATCCCGCCAAGGTCGGTGTCTTGCCCGTGGCCCTGCTCAAAGACGAACCGTTGGGGGAAGGCAGCACCAGTCGTAAACCGGCGTCGAGATCCATCAACGCTGTAGGCGAGAGAGAGTAACGGCTACCCTGGCCGCGTTTACCGGCTAATTCAGCCTGCACAGAGTTGGCAAAGGCTGGAGCCGTGCCGTCCCGCCATGGGTAAGGAAACACGATCGCCCCGCGCTGGGTGGCAATCTCAACACAAGTTGAGAAGGACAGCACGTCAACAATGATGACAAGATTAGTCTGTAGAGCCACCTGTTCAATGCCGTGTCTTCCCCATTCACACCGCACAGCAAACTCAGCTTGATCAAAGTACATGGCGAGTTCTCGCTTCGGGGAAACAGAAATACAAGTTGCAAACTCGTTGCTCTGGATCAGAAACGGTTTCCGTTTGTAAAGGAGTTTCGGCGATGGCCTTTACGACTCTGCTGGCGGTTGCTCGGCGGAGCTTTTCTTCGCTGCAGTCCTTCTCGCTGGGGTCTTGCGAGGGGGCTTTTTTGCTGTCGTTGCCTTGCGGCGCGACCCTTTGGCCGCTGTTGCTGCTTTAGCTTTCGGGGTGGCGGGCTGGGGTGCACCAGCACCCGGCACAATTAGAACCTGCCGCAGCGCATCTCGATAGAGAGGACTCAGATAGCGCTTTTGCAAGGCTTGCCACTGGCTCCAGGCCTGATAGCGACTCTGGGTGAGTCGCGCTTTGAGGGTGGGGAGTTTGGCTTTCCACTTGGGGACAGCTTTATCTAAAAATGCGGCCAGCACCAGGCTGTCTTGCAGGTTGCCGAGACTTTCTTGGAGCGCTTGGAAATTGGCAAGGTCTGTATCGAGGCGATCGCCATATTGATCTGCCACCAACTGCAGTTGATACCGGACCCGCTTCACCTGCTTGCGCAGGCTGTGGAGTTTGGGGTGATCAACATAGGCATCAATCGCATCAGGCTCTAGGTTGGCGATGGGTTGGGGCTGGTTGCGCTTCACTTCCGTAGCAATCAGCCAGCCGGGATGAAGCCAGAGGCCACTCAACAAAGGGACCACTAAGTCTGGCAGCATCGTTGCTGCAGGCAAGGGGCCGAGGTCACCGCACTTGGGCGCTTCGGTCCATTGCTTTAGATGGGTTTTGAACTGCTGGTAGCGATCACCCTTTAGGGTTGTCTTGACTTGTTTGAAGGCCCGTTTCCGCTGCTGGTGCAAAGACTTGAACCCCTTCTGTAACGCTTGGCCTTCGACCTCGGGTAAATCGGGCAAGTACTGCCGCAACAGCTCGGCAATCACATCTAAATCTCTGAGGTCGCTGAGTTTGCGACCCAGGGCCGCCACATCCGGTTCACGGGCCGCTTTGGGCAGCTTCAACACGGGCTCAAACACCTGCATCGCCGTTCGCAATCGCCGCATCCCTACTCGCATCTGATGTAAGGCCTCAGGATCGCGGTCTTTGAGCACTGCCTTTTGATAACGGGTGGCTTTGGTCAAATATTTGCTGATGGCCTCGGCGGCGAGGGCTTCCAGGGTGGTGGAGCGGGTCATGGCTACCTGACAAGATGCTGCTCTTCCCATTAGGCGATCCTCTCAAGGGCTAGAGCTTGAACTTAATCTTTAGTTAACGTTGTGGATGGCTTACTGAGTCAGCAGTTGAGCGTTTTTATGACGTGCATTGAGAAATCACCTCAGCCCCTTAATCCATCACATCAAGCAAAATCTTAGCTGAATTGTAGTTTTTGTAGTATTTGTCGTATACACTGAAAGGATGCTTTTAAAGGGCAGGAGGTATGGCTCAACTTCTAGATGTAGTTAAATACTACAAAAATTATCGGGCGCTTGCTGTGGTCAGCATTGCTGCCAGCAGCGTCTTTGAATTATTAGATTTGGTCGTGCCCTACGCGATCGGTCAATTGCTCAACGTCGTCTCTCAAGCACCGGTTGATAGTGGGGTGCAGTCTGTTGTCAATCAACTGGGGCTGTGGTGGGGGATATCCGATGCCCGATCCCTCACCCTGGCGGTCTTGCTAGGGGCAATCTTTATGGTGACGGTGGTGCGGGCACCGGTGGAGCCTTGGCTCGGCGTCTGGTTTCACTGGGCGATCGCCCTGCGTAGCCGCCGCGACCACGGGGAGCAGGTGATCCGCAAATTGCTGAGCTTGCCCCTAGGCTTCTACGACGAGCACAATCCGGGTCGTATTGCCGGACGGGTAGCGCGAGGGCTCTCGAACCACACCTGGACCTACCCAGAAATCGCCGGACAGTTTTTCCCTAAACTGGCACGGGTCTTGGGCATCTTCGCTGTGATTTGGTGGATTGATTGGCCGATTGCATTGGCCTTTTTGGTGTCTTTAGCCGTGATCTTGGCCTATAGCTGTCGCGATTTGGTGCGTCTAAATCGCAAAGAGCAAAGCCTGGATCGCTATATGGAAACCACCGAGAGCCGCACCTCAGAGATCATCACCAACATCAAAACCGTCAAGGCTTTTGCGGCAGAAGCACAGGATATCAAGCGCCAGCAGCGTCGACTACGGCGAGAGCTGACCCTGGTGGAGCAGGTGATTCACAAGGGATATGTGGCGCTGATGACTTGGCAGGAGTTGGTGGTGCAGAGCTGTGTCTTTGGCGTTTTAGTGCTCACCCTGATGGCCACTTTGCGGGGGCAGATCTCCCTGGGGCATTTCATCACCACCCTGACGGTATCGAGTATGGCCTACGCCGAGCTAGAACCGATTAGTAATCTGGCGGAGATCTTTGCTCGCCGTTATGCCTCCATGCTGCGGTTCCATGAGTTCCTGCAGTTGCCCACCGGGATTGAAGCAGCCAGTGTGGCCCAGCTGGAGCAACCCCGTCCCAGCTATCAGTTCACCGGCAAGGTTCATTTTGAGGGCGTGGGTTTTGGTTACAACGCTGATCAGCCCATCCTGAAGGACATCGATCTGCTGATTCAGCCTCGGCAGACGGTGGCATTGGTGGGGCGATCGGGTTCGGGTAAATCGACTTTGGTGAAGCTGCTCTTTCGGTATTTTGAGCCCCAGCAGGGGCGCATCTTAATCGATGGAGAAGACCTACGCCAACTGGATGTAACCGGCTATCGACAGCGGTTGGCGATTGTTCACCAAGAGGTGGATGTCTTTAACGGCACCCTGCTGGACAATCTCACCTACGGTAACCCTGACGTGAGTCGGGCGCAGGTGGATGACGCTTGCCGCATTGCTCGGGTGGATGAGTTCATTCACCAGTTGCCCCAGGGCTATTTCACCGTAGTGGGTGAGCGGGGGGTGCGTCTTTCCGGCGGTCAGCGGCAGCGGTTGGGTATTGCCCGAGCGCTACTGGTGAACCCCGATGTGTTGGTCTTTGACGAGGCCACCTCCAGCCTGGACTACGAGTCGGAGCGCGCCATTCAGCTGGCTATGAAAGGTATCCTCGGCACTCGCACCACGTTGATCATCGCCCACCGACTCAGTACGGTGCGGGATGCAGACGTAATTGTGGTGCTGGATCAGGGCCGCATCCTAGAGATGGGTAGCCATGAGACCTTGCTGGCCCAAGGCGGTCTCTACCATCGGTTACACACCCTGCAGGAGACCGGCGATCTTCTGGCCTAACCCCTACTTTACGGGTGGACGAAAAAAAGCGCGGCTTTGCTGATTAGGGGCATGCCATGCCCCTAATGGAGAATCTGGTCTCACCAGATCGCGCTCTGTTAACCCCTGAAGGGGGTTTCTCTCCGTGGGCTTTCCATTCGCGGGCGGAGTGGACGCTCAAACCCGAAGGGAGGGGGCGAAAAAAGAGCGGCATCTGAGAGATTAACAAGTTTGGAGTCACAGTTACAGGCTGAAAAACTGGGTACGTTGATAGCATTTTTGCTGTAGTACAAACATCCCGCGCAAAATTTCGTTCACCCGCCTTTAGGCTATGGCTTACGCCCTGGCAGTATGGGTATGGTGTTGATTCGCAAATCCCTTAGTTCTGCAACTGCTGCATGAGCCAGTTGGCAGCGGCGGTGTTGGTTTCCGTTTCCAGCCGTTCTAGGGTTTGCTCTACCAGGGAAAGGGGTAAGCCAGCCAAAACCTGGGACACCTGCAAAGGCTCATAGATGCCAGCCGCTAGGCCAAACCCAAATAGCCGAAACCCTTTAACATCAATCACCCAGTATTCAGCGATGCCCAACTGAGCATAGAGCTGCTTTTGCTCATCAAGATCTAAGCTGAGGCTGGTATCGGCAATCTCGCCGACTAAATCGGGCAGACGATGGCGATCTAAGCTGATGCGGCGAGGCTCACCCGGTTGCCAGCGAGGAATATTGTCGCCTTTGTACAGAACTAAGTCTGGGGCACAGGCTTGGGTTTCGGGTCGCTCGATCAGGCAGCGTCCATAGGATTGCAGGACAACATCAGGATTTAGAAATGCCCAGACAAAGAAAATAGCCGTGATTAAATCACTGAATGAAGCATGATTTGGTCCTTCGGTACCCATGTCAGTCCAGAGCCACCCTTGGTTAAAGGCAATCTTTTGCAAATCGCTGTCCCCATCTCGGATGGCAACGTAGTCTTGCCAGGTCGCGTCGTACCGCTTTTGTAAAGCGGGATTGGAAGCTACTTTTTCGAGGGAGAGGGTCATTGAAAACGCCCCAGGATGTCGTCGTAAGCCGTAGGTCCATCATAACGATGGGTTGGATTCAGTTTTTGAGAAAAGCCAACAGCGCTTCTAACTTTTCCCAGGCCGCGCCGCTGGCAAGAATGTCATGGGCTTGATTCACGCCAGCAGCGATCGCCCCCCCCATATTCTCCCCCTGAGCCAGCCCAGCGACTTTCAACGCCGCATTCAAAATCACCACATCAGTGCCTTTGCCCTGCAAGACATTAGTTTATGCAGGCACGATCCCTTCAGGTAAGCCGTGAATGTATTGGGAAATCGTGCCGGGGTGGGTGAGCCAGACCTGTTCAGGATGGGCCGCTGCATCTTTGGCGATGTATTCCAGGGCCCGCCGCAAATGCTTGAGCCGAAAGGGTTGGCCCATGATGTAGGCGTGCAGGGCGATGCCAAACACCAGCGGTTGTTTGGCCGATTGGGCTTTCATCTCGTCGTACTGATCAATGATCATGTCGGCAAAGACCGGGGCGTCGGTGCGGCGCACGGCGATCGCCGGAATGTCATTAATTTCTTGGGGATAGGGCACGGAGAGGATGCGGCCCTGACGGGTTTTGAACCACACGGGCTGGTCGTCGCAGCACCAGTCCAACATGTAGGTATAGCCCGCTTCTTGTAGCAAATCCGGGGTGAAATGGCTCTGGTCAATCCAAGGTCCTAACCAACCCGCTGGTTTTTGGCTTTCATGCTGGGCCAGGATGTCGGTAGTCTCGCGAATGAGTGATTCTTCTTCTTCGTCCGGGAAATAGCTTTGGCGTTCAGAATTGCTGCGGCCATGGGCGACAATTTCGTCTTGGCGATCGCGAAAGGCCTGCATCACCTCAGGGCAGTAGTCGTACAGGGTGGAATTCACCAGGGCCGCAACGGGTAGACCGAGGTCATTAAATAGATCCAGCATGCGCCATACCCCGACCCGGTTGCCATAGTCTCGCCAGGCGTAATTGAGCACGTCGGGTTGCGGACCGCTGGGGGCCAGGGACGCCCCGAACCCCTCCCCAAAGGAAAAGTGCTCTAGGTTGAGGGCCACATATACCGCCAGTCGTTTGCCCTCAGGCCAACTGTAATCGGGGCGATGGGCGATCGCGCTATAGCCGTACCGGTCATGACTGGTTAACTGCAAGGTCTACCTCTCTGGTCTCTTCATCGTTTGGGTGGGGGCACACCGATGTAATCAGGATTATCACACCGCCGCCCCTAGCGCTGATTGGGAGGCCATAAACGGTGTCGCTGAGCACCGTTCATCGTGACTTCCGTCAATGGGGAGCTGGATGTAGAGCACCTCTGACCCCGATGGAGAACACCTAATCCAGCCAGAAAAACCTTGCGGACGGGCTGTGTCTTTAACTATCGCAGTCAACACTGCATAGATTTAGTCCTTAAAGGAGATGCCCCATGTCCCCTCAACAAATCGAAGGTCTCTGGATCTGTTTGGTCATCACCGTCATGGTTGTGACCGTGAGTCCTCTTCTGGTTTGGGGACTAGGGAGTCACCAAGCTTAAAGCGTTTCCCTGAGTGAGAGACAGCAGCACAAGCACCCCTGGCTACGGCTGGGGGTGTTTCTTTTGGATATTGGCGCACAGCGTTGTGCCTCCAACTCGGCTATCTTGACGGTCAGTGAGGGAGACGAGTGACCATGGGCCGTCATCGATATGCAGCAACGCTGGCAATTCTGCTCTGGACGGGGACGGTACCGGTTTGGGCACAACACAATTCATCCCCGCCCCGTTTTCCGCGACCCAGCAACACCACACCTCGCAGTGAAGATCCCCTGGCCCAAGCCGATCTCCTCAGCCAGCGAGCGATTTCCCTTTACGAAGCGGGTCGCTATGCCGAGGCAATTGATTTAGCCGAAGCAGCGCTACAGATCCGCGAAGCTAACCTGGGGCCGGTTCATATCAAAGTCGCCCAAAGCCTGAACGATCTGGCGGAACTCCATCGGCTGCAAGGCAACTTTGATGTCGGGCTGGCCATGGCCCAGCGGGCATTGGATATCTATGAGACCCTGTTTGGCCCGGAGCATCCTGATGTGGCCATTCTTCTCAATAACCTGGCCCTTATTTACGATGAGCAGGGCAACTATGCCGCTGCCGAGCCCCTCTACCTGCGATCGCTGCAAATTTCTGAAGCGGCCCTGGGTCCCGATCATCCGGGTCTGGCCAATGGTTTGACCAACCTAGCCGCCCTCTACACGACCCAGAGCAACTACGCGGCGGCAGAACCCCTGTTCCAACGGGCCTTACGCATTCGTGAAACGGCCCTGGGGCCAGACCATCCTGAGGTGGCCGTGAGCTTGGGCAATCTGGCCGTACTGCAGCAAACCTTAGGCCATTCCGAGGCGGCGCTGCAGGCCCTCACCCGCAGCCTCAATATCCAAGAGCGGCATCTTGACTTGAATCTGGCCAGCTTAAACGACGCCCAGCGCCAAGCCTATGGCACCACCCTAACCAACGCCAACAACCACGTGATTTCCTTGCATCTGCAGGCCCTGCCCGATTCGCCTGAGGCAAAGCAGTTGGCTTTCACCACCCTGTTGCGCCGCAAAGGGCGCATTCTGGATGCGGGCAGCGACAGTTTGCAGGCGCTGCGTCAAAATCTGACGCCCGCCGATCAAGCCAACTTAGATGCACTGATCAGCCTGCGTCAGCAATGGGCCAGCTTGGTGTTTAACCCGTCGCAGGACTCGCCCGCTGAATATCAAGCTGAGATCGAGCGCTTGGAAACGGCAGCCAATCGTTTGGAAGGTCAACTGGCCCGCAGCAGTGCCGCCTTTCGAGCCGAAACTCAACCGGTTGATGTAGCCACGCTGCAGGCCCAGTTACCCGTCAGTAGTGTGCTGGTCGAATATATCCGCTATCGCCCCTACTACGGAGATCGCGCCGATCGCTATGCCGCCTATGTGCTCTTTCCCAATGGCCGCACCGAAGCGGTGGATCTGGGCGCAGCGGCAGCGATCGATGGGGCGGTGAATGATTTTAGCGATCGCCTGCGAGACATTGGCCAGTCGCCAACAGCGGCATCCCGTGCTTTAGCGGCCCTGATTCTCGATCCGATCGCCCCATACCTGACGGATGCCAACCACCTGCTGATTTCCCCCGACAGCCAGCTCAATCGCATCCCCTTCGAAGCTTTGCGAGATGGCGAGGGCCGCTATTTAGTGGAGCAGCACTTGATCAGCTATCTCAATAGCGGTCGCGATTTACTCAAATTCGGCGTAAATGAGCCCAGCCGCGAACCGGCAGTGATTGTCGCCAATCCCGACTATGAAGCGGCCTCCGACTCTCCTCTCCCAGCTTTGGGAGAGGGGCAGGGGGTGAGGGCTTCCGGTCAGCGTTCCACTGATCTCAGTCAACTCCAGGTGGGGCCGCTCCCCGGTACTGCTATTGAAGCGGAAGCCTTACAAGACCTCCTCCCCAACGCCACCGTCCTAACTGAAGACCAGGCTACGGAAAATGCCCTCAAACAGGTGCAAGCACCGCGCATTCTGCATATCGCCACCCACGGCTTTTTCTTGGGTGATTTGGACCGTAACCCTCTGGAGGGCAGCCGCGGCTTAGGCGTAATTTCGGCTGACAGCCCGATTGCAAGCCCGCCTACCCTGATCGAAAACCCACTGCTGCGATCGGGGTTAGCTTTAGCGGGCTTTAACCCGCGCAGTAGCGGTAGCGAAGATGGCGTGCTCACTGCCCTGGAAGCCTCGACGCTGGATTTATTTGGCACCCAACTGGTGGTGCTCTCGGCTTGCGACACGGGTCTGGGCGATATTGCCAATGGCGAAGGGGTGTATGGGTTGCGACGGGCGTTTGCCATTGCCGGGGCCGAGGCCCAGCTCCTCAGTCTCTGGCAGGTGGATGACTTTGGCACCCAAAGCCTGATGGCCAACTACTACGCACAACTTTTGAGTGGCCTGGGTCGGGCTGAAGCGTTGCGAGCGGTGCAGCTCGACATGCTCAACTCTGGTAACCGCTATGCCCATCCTTACTATTGGGCCGCGTTCATCGTCACGGGAGACTGGCGACCTCTAGAGTAGATCGCACTCAAATCACAACGGTCTGGTGACCACTATCAGGTCTGGAACCGGTAGAGAACACCAAATCTAGCCAGGGAAACCTTTCGGACGGGCTGTTTCTTTAATTAACGCAGCACAAGCTGTTAAAGATTTAACCCTTCAAGGAGATTGCCCCCATGAATCGTTCTATTCCTCAGCGTCCCATTCCCTTTGTCCCTATGACCGAAACCGGTAGCGGCATTGTCACCCAGTCCGCTCGGCCTCAACTCAAAGCCAAGTGGGACCAAGTGAATGGCCAACTGACCTGCCGATGGATTGCCGAGTAAGCGTTTCAAACCAAGCCCCTCACTACGACACTTCACCTTTCTCTTGACTCCTAAACCCCAGTCCCCTCCACGGAGCTTTACCATGTCCCCTCAACAAATCGAAGGTCTCTGGATCTGTCTGGCCATTACCGTCATGCTCTTGACCGTCAGTCCTCTGTTGGTTTGGGGACTGGGGAGTCACCAAGCTTAAAGCGTTTCCTCTGAGTGAGAGACAGCAGCACATACACCCCTGGTTACGGCTGGGGGTGTTTCTTTTAGGATACAAGTGAGCACGGAGGTTCAGCCATGGTTAGGCAGAACAAGTGGGTTGGATTGGCACTACTAATTGCAGTGCTTGAATCGTCTTCTGCGCTGGCATTGCCCAATCGTGTTCAACATCAGCTCGCCCAGGTTGACGCCACTTCAGTAACAGGAACATTAGATGCAACCAGCGACACGCTTGATGATGGCAGCTATTTCAACATCCACACCTTTGAAGGCACGGCTGGGGAGCACATTCGCATTGATTTAGTCAGTGAAGCCTTTGACGCCTACCTAATTTTGGTGGGGCCTGACGGGGAATGGGTTGATCAAAATGACGATGGTGGCAACGGCACAAACGCTCAGTTGGTGCTGACCTTACCCGTAGATGGCACCTACCAGGTTTGGGCGAATTCCTACAGTGCTGGAGAAACCGGACCTTATACCCTCACCTGGGAACTTGCAACCGCTGCAGACGTTGCAATAGCGGCGGGGTTACAAAGGGCAGAAACCCTCAATCAACAGGTTGTCGCACTCTATCAAGCCGGTCGCTACAATGAAGCGATTCCCTTGGCTGAAGAAGCTCTGGCCATTTGGCGTGATCATTTAGGGGCGCGCCATCCCGATGTGGCCACTGGCCTTAACAACCTGGCATTGTTATACCACCGTGCCCAAGGCTTTTATGTTGGCGCTGAACCGCTCTATCAGCAAGCCCTGGCTATTCGTCGAGAGCAACTCGGGGAAAGTCATCCCCTTGTGGCTAGCAGCCTTAGCAATCTGGCACTGTTTTACTCTGCCCAAGGCCGTTATCAAGAAGCTGAACCGCTCTACCAGCAAGCCCTAGCTATTCGTCAAGAGCAACTCGGGGAAAGCCATCCTCTTGTGGCTAGCAGCCTCAACAACCTGGCAGGTTTATACCAGGCTCAAGGCAATTATGGCGAAGCCGAGCTCCTCTTTGAGCAATCCCTGTCCATTCGTCAAGAACAATTAGGGGAACGCCATCCTGATGTGGCAACCAGCCTTAGCAATCTGGCATTACTTTACTCTGCCCAAGGCCGCTATGACGAAGCCGAACCCCTCTTCCAACAATCCCTATCCATTCGTCAAGAGCAATTAGGGGAACGCCATCTCCTGGTGGCAACCAGCCTCAACAACCTGGCAGGTCTATACCATGCCCAAGGTCGTTATGGCGAAGCCGAGCTTCTCTCCCAGGAATCCCTGACCATTCGCCGAGAGCAGTTTGGGGAACGCCATCTCCTGGTGGCTAATAGCCTTAACAACCTAGCGGGGATATATCGTGCTCAAGCTCATCATGGCGAAGCCGAACCCCTTTACCAGCAATCCCTGGCTATTTATCAGGAGTTATTAGGGGAGCATCATCCCGATGTTGCCTTAAGTCTCAACAACCTGGCAGTACTTTACGATGCCCAAGGCCGTTATGGCGAAGCCGAACCCCTCTTCCAGCAATCCCTGGCCATTCGTCAAGAGCAGTTAGGGGAGCGCCATCCCCGTGTAGGCGAAAGCCTCAACAACCTGGCATTTCTGTATCAAGCTCAAGGGGAGTGGGGGCAGACAATCCGCTTCTTTCAGGCAGGACTTGAGATTGAAGAGCGGCATTTGGCTTTAAACCTGACGACGCTTACAGAATCTCAGCGCCAAGACTATGCCGCCATCCTCACAGGTACAACAGATAGAGCCCTCTCCCTCTCCCTGCAAGCTCCTGAGGCTCAAGCCTTGGGACTCACAACGTTGCTGCGACGCAAGGGGCGGCTCCTGGATGTAGGCACCGATAGCCTGCAACAACTGCGCCAAAACTTGACCCCCGCTGATCAAGCGATTCTGGATGAATGGATATCAGTCAGTCAGCAACTGGCAACCCTCACCTTCAATCCCCCGAGCAATCTCTCGCCTCAGCAATACCAGGCTCAACTGGCTCAACTGGAAGCCGATGCCACGGAACTGGAAAAGACCTTGGCCCAGCGCAGTGCTGTTTTCCAAGCGGAAACTCAACCGGTCGATATCGAAGCGGTACAAGCCCAAATACCCGCCGATACAGTGCTGGTGGAGTACGCCCGCTATCAGCCTTACGATGCTCGGGAGAACCGTTTTGGAGCGGACCGCTACTTGGTCTATCTGCTTTTCCCCAATGGCCAGATTGAAGCGATTGATTTAGGCCATGCTGATGAAATTGATGCCGCTGTCCAAGAATTTAGCCTACGCCTGAGAGACGTGGACCAATCCCCCAGTGCTGCTGCCCGTGCCCTCTCAGCCCAAATCCTCGATCCAATCCAGCCCTATCTCACCGGGCGTGAGCATCTGCTGATTTCCCCCGATAGTCAACTCAACCGCATTCCCTTTGAAGCCCTACGCAATGAAGCCGGTGATTACCTAATCGAGCAGTATCAAATCAGCTATCTCAACAGTGGCCGCGACCTGCTCAAGTTCGACGTGACTGAACCCAGTCGACAGCCCGCGGTAATTGTGGCGAATCCCGATTATGAAACAACCTCTCCTCTCCCAAATTTGGGAGAGGGGCCGGGGGTGAGGGCCTCTTCTAACGAACGCTCTGCTGAACTCAGTCAACTGCAGGTCGGCCCCTTGCCCGGTACGGCAGCAGAAGCAGAGGCGATTCGTTCACTGCTTCCCAATGCCACTGTCTTGACCGAAGGTGAAGCCACCGAAAACGCTATCAAGCAAGTGCAAGCCCCTTCAATTTTGCACATTGCCACCCATGGCTTCTTTCTCGAAAACGTAGCCCGACCTGAGGTTGAAAATGGTCGCGGGTTAGGGGTTGTAGCCGGTGATAGCCCCGTTACCCAGTCCCCATCAGTGGCCATAGAGAATCCGCTGTTGCGCTCCGGTCTCGCATTAGCGGGTTTCAATGAGCGGGCCAGCGGTGATGAAGACGGGGTACTCACGGCCTTAGAAGCGTCTCAATTGAATCTACTTGGCACTCAATTGGTGGTGCTCTCTGCCTGTGAAACCGGGCTGGGGGACATCGCCAACGGAGAAGGCGTCTACGGCCTCAGACGCGCCTTTGCCATTGCTGGGGCTGAAACCCAGCTGATGAGTCTGTGGCAGGTGGATGACTTTGGCACCCAAAGTCTGATGGCCCGCTACTACGAAAACCTGACCGCAGGCATGGGCCGCAGTGAATCTCTGCGCCAGGTGCAGTTGGAGATGATTCATTCTCAAAGCCGCTATGCCCATCCCTTCTACTGGGCAGCTTTTATCACCACTGGCGATTGGCGGCCCCTAGAGTAAACGGTGAGCCATGCGCTTTAATAGCGATGAGTTTGGCCCCATCTACGCCTCTGCCCCATAGCCAACAGCGTCAGAGGTACAGTCACTCTATTGATCAACCAGGATGCAGGCCCGTCTCATATCGATATCAGAGCCCTGACCTATGCGTGCCTGTGCCCGAGCGATCCTCGTCTTTTTTGCCGCCCTGATTTTTTGTGTAGCGGGCTATCACAACCTCGTTTCTGCTCAAGCAGATGAGGTTGAACTCGGTGCTCCAGTCGTTTTGCAGGGGGAGCCCCTGTTCCGTATCAAGACGAGTGTAGGCTCGTTTTCGCCAACCTTTCGGGCCAACGTTATTTCAAGGCGTTTAGAGGAATTTGCCAGGGATGTCGATCAGCCGCTTGATTCCCTGCAAATCACCAATGACGAGTTGGCTAATACAGTCAATATCACTACAGGCGAGGAAGTTTTAATTACGATCGCAGCAGCCGATGCTGCCGCTGCTGAAACAAGCCAAAGGGCGTTGGCGAATGAATATCTTGCCATCATACAAACGTCGATTACAGCGTATCGAGATTCTTACAGCGTTCAGAGCATTGTTCTGGGCATTATTTACACCCTGGTCCTCAGCATCCTGCTAATTGCCAGCTTTATCCTATCCAATCGAGTTGTTCATTTTTTAAGTCGAAAAATCAAAACATGGCGGGGGCACCATATTCATGGCCTACGCATTTTTGGCACTGAGGTCATACCGGCAGACCGGGTTGCTGACTCTATTTCAGAAATATTACGCCTGACACGGTTGGGCTTATTTCTGGGGCTATTTTTGATTTATATCAATCTAGTTCTGAGTTTCTTCCCCTGGACGAAGGGACTAGCTCAATCCATTTTTGGATATTTCCGTCGGGCTGCATTGACCCTGGGAGAGAATTTAGTTGATTATTTGCCCAACCTATTCTTCCTTTTCTTCATTTTCGTTTTTACAACCTATACATTGCGGCTGGTTAAATTCACCTTCGCTGAGATTCGTAGAGGAACGATTACAATCCCAGGATTTTATCCAGAATGGGCAAAACCCACCTACAATATCGTCCGCTTTGCGATCATTGTTTTTGCTGCGACGGTCGCATTCCCCTATTTACCGGGGTCAGGCACGCCCGCATTCCAGGGCATTTCTGTATTTGTTGGCGTGCTATTTTCCTTGGGCTCAAGCGGTGCGGTGGCTAACTTTGTCGCAGGCATTATCTTGACCTACAGTCGCGCTTTTGTTGTGGGCGATCGCGTCAAGATTAGCGAAACCATTGGTGATGTGCTTGAAAAAACTCTGTTGGTAACCCGCGTCAACACCCCCAAAAATGTGGTGATCACGATTCCCAATGCGATGGTGTTGAGTAGCCACATTATTAACTATAGTGGCTCAATTCGCTACCCAAATACGCCACCGCTAGTGCTCCATACAACCATTACGCTGGGTTATGATGTGCCGTGGCCCAAAGTTCATAAGGCCATGATTGCAGCGGCAAATCGGACTCAGAATACCTTATCTGAACCAGCCCCCTTCGTTTTACAAACCAGCCTAGATGACTTTTATGTGAGTTATGAGCTGAATACCTATACGGACAAACCGACGCTGATGCCACGTATTTATTCAGATCTCCATCAGCATCTACAAGACACCTTGAATGAGGCTGAGATTGAGATTTTATCGCCCCATTACTCGGCTGTTCGAGACGGGCATCAGTTAGCCGTGCCACAACAATATTTCCCTAAAGGCTATACCGTTCCTGGGTTTCGAGTGTCTCCCTTGGGTACTGCAAAGCCGCCATCGAACCAGTCCCATAATGCCGAAGAGCCCCCCAAAGCTTGAGCCGCTGCCCACTTTTTCTTTTAGGACATTGACTCTCTAGTGATGCACAGTGAACTTAATTTTTGGCTAGGGCAATCAACCCCGAATAGCATTAGCCGCTTTGAGGCCTGGCTCTCTCACCCAGCCACGACTCAACTGCTAATTGTGATTTTGGGTTTGCTGCTAATTGCTGTTTTAGTGCGTATTTTTCGGCAGACACTCACCCAAAAGATTAAAGATTCTGACGCCCGCTATAAAGTTCGGAAACTCATTTCTTTTGTGGGCTATATCTTGATGGCGCTCTTTGTGACGATCGTCTTCAACGATAGCCTAGGACGCCTTTCTGTCACCTTTGGGGTTGTTGGTGCAGGGGTTGCTTTTGCGCTACAAGAGGTGATTGCCAGTTTTGCCGGGTGGGTGGCGATTTCACTCGGGCAATTTTATAAACCGGGAGATCGCGTGCAATTGGGGGGCATCAAAGGGGATGTGATTGACATCAGCATCTTGCGAACAACCGTGATGGAATGTGGTGAATGGGTGAATGCGGATGTGTATAACGGGCGCATTGTCAGAGTTGCCAACAGCTTTGTCTTTAAAGAGCCTGTATTTAATTATTCTGCTGACTTTCCATTCTTATGGGATGAAATTACGATTCCAATCAAATATGGATGCGATTACCACTTGGCGCGCGATGTGCTGCAAAAAGCTGCTAATGAAGTGATGGGAGAATATACCGCCAAGGCACACAGCACGTGGGAGAAAATGGTTGACAAATACCTGATCGAAGATGCCCAGGTTGAGCCCCTCGTGACCTTGAATGCCAATGATAATTGGATTGAGTTTACAGTGCGCTATGTGGTCGAATACAAACGAAGACGCATCAAAAAGGATCTGCTTTTTACGCGTATCTTAGATGATTTAAACGCAACGGAGGGTCGCATTGCATTGGCCTCGGCAACCTTTCATGTGGTTGAGGCGCCGACGCTGAATGTGCGTCTCTCTGATGAGCGTTAGGGTCACTTGCTACTGCTTTTAAAATCTAAAAAGGGCCAGTTTGAGAACTGATCAGTGAAGATGTGACCACACTATTTCACCAGGACGCGCAACGCCGAGATGTGGTCTCTGTATTGACCGAGGCTTTGCAAGCGATTGTAACTGAGCCAAATCTCCCGACCGAAAGCTCAACTCAACCTGACCCCGATTGAATTCGCGTTTCTATGGGTGCCGCCGCCGCAAGCTTGGCGATATGAAAGGCGATCGCTCAAAATAATCTGATCTATTGCAACCTGAAGCTGTATCTCTAAAGCCATAAACACAGGATGCTAAAACGACAAAACCTACTGGTCACAGGGGGAGCGGGCTTTATTGGCGCGAACTTTGTGCGTTATTGGCTCCAGGCTCACACTGCACCCGTGCTCGTGCTCGATGCCCTCACCTATGCCGGTAATCGCGCCAACCTGGCCGATTTAGAAAACCCAAACCAGCTCACCTTTGTACAGGGGGATATCGGCGATCGCCCGCTAGTTGACAGGTTACTCAAGCAACACAGCATCGATACCGTCGTTCACTTCGCCGCCGAATCCCACGTTGACCGCTCCATCCTCGGCCCTGCTGCCTTTGTGCAAACCAATGTAGTCGGTACCTTCACCTTGCTGGAAGCCTTTCACCACCATTGGCGCGAACAGGACCAGCCGGAACATCTCCGCTTTCACCATGTCTCCACCGATGAGGTCTATGGCAGCCTCAGCCCTACCGATCCAGCCTTTACTGCGCGCACCCCCTACGCCCCAAACAGTCCCTATTCAGCCTCTAAAGCCGGTAGCGATCACCTAGTGCGGGCCTACCACCACACCTATGGTCTGCCCACCCTGATCACCCACTGCTCTAACAATTACGGGCCTTACCATTTTCCTGAAAAGCTGATTCCCCTATCGATTGTGAATATCTTGCTGGGTAAATCTTTGCCCATTTACGGCGATGGTCAAAACCTGCGGGACTGGCTTTATGTGGCAGATCACTGCCATGCCATTGATCGCGTTTTGCATCAGGCTGCGCCTGGCAGCACCTACAACATTGGCGGCAATGCTGAGATTAGCAACCTGGATTTGGTGCATCTGCTCTGCGATCTGATGGATGAACTGGCCCCACCGCTGCCGGCCAAGCCCAGCCGTGACTTGATTACCTTTGTGCGAGATCGCCCCGGCCACGATCGCCGCTATGCCGTGGATATTGGCAAGATTCACCAAGACTTGACTTGGTCCCCCCAAGTCACCTTAGAAGTCGGTTTACGGAAAACAATTGACTGGTATTTGAGTCATTCTCACTGGTGGCAACCGCTGCTGGGGGAGCAATATCAACAGTTTTACCGTGCCATTTATGGCTAGATCGCCCGTCCCGTTCCGACATCCAAACGGTCATGTCTTGGATGCCGCAGCGGGGCGGGCGATCCCAATGACGAGAGCAGGGACTTAAAGGAGGCGCTAGCCTTTTACGCAAATCACCTGCTTCAAGGTGGCAACTACTTCAACCAAGTCCGCCTGCTGAGCCATCACCTGGTCGATGGGCTTATAGGCCGCCGGGATTTCGTCCAATATCCCAGCGTCCTTGCGGCATTCCACCCCATCCGTCTGCTGGATCAGGTCATCCAGCGAGAACTGATGCTTCGCCTTGGTGCGGGACATGGTGCGTCCAGCCCCATGGGAGCAAGAGCAGTAGCCCTGGACATTGCCTTTGCCCTTCACAATGAAGGACTTGGCCCCCATGGAACCAGGGATAATCCCATAGTCCTCTTGTCGTGCCCGCACAGCCCCCTTACGGGTGACATACACAGACTCCCCATAGTGGACTTCCTGCTCCGCATAGTTGTGGTGGCAGTTCACCTGCATCTCGGGCTTAAAGGGTTTGCCGCCCCCCAAGGCTTGCTCCAGAATGCGCTTCACCCGCGCCACCATTATATCCCGGTTGTACCGGGCGTAGTCCTGAGACCATTGCAGGTCATGCCAGTAGGCTTCAAACTCAGGGGTGCCTTTGACGAAATGGGCCAGATCGCGATCGGGTAGCTTTTGCCCCGCCAGCTTGGCCAGCTCCTTGGCGGTGCCAATGTGGCACTGGGCCAGCTTATTGCCAATGTTGCGGGAGCCAGAGTGCAGCATCAGCCACACCTGGTCTTCGGTGTCGAGGCACACTTCGATAAAGTGATTACCGCCACCCAGGGAGCCCAACTGCTTCAGGGCCTTACCTTCTAAGCGCTGCACCCCTTTGTGGAGGTCCTTAAAGCTGCGCCAGCCCTGCCAATTGGAGGCAGCTTTATCGGCTTCTTTATTTTGCTCAAAGCCGACGGGCACTGCCGCTTCGATCGCTTTGCGGATAGCCTTATGCTTACCGTCGAGCTGGTTAGCTGTGTAAGGGGTCTTGATGGCGGCCAAGCCACAGCCAATATCCACCCCGACCGCAGCGGGAAAGATCGCGTCTTGGGTCGCAAGGACCGAGCCCACCAGGGCACCTTTACCCAAATGCACATCGGGCATCAGGGCCACATGCTTGAACATGAAGGGCAAAGAGGCCACATTGCGGGCCATCTGGGTTTCTTTGGGTCCCAAATCATGGCCTGCCCAGGAGAGCACTGGGGTAGGGGTTGAAAGGTTGAGGGTTTGGTGAGCCATTGAACTTTAGACGAAAGCAGCTTTGTATTATATGTAGTATATCTATTTTGAGGTAAATGTAATCTTTTGCTGTTCACGGTAGCTGGTGAAATTGGCCACTTAACCCATGCCCAGGGTAGGGAGTTTGGCTTGAGAGTATCCACAACAGTCCACCACCGACAGTGATGGCAGCGCCTAAGGCTTCAATGGTGTTCAAGCCGAGATAAATCGCCTAACTCAGAACGCCAGGATTTTTCACAAAAACCGAAACTCGTTGTCTTCCAGCTCGTCATCGTCTAGGTTGCCTGACCATAGGCGAATCAGCCTGTTATAAAGCTCGTCTTCAAAGTTGGTTTTGTATAGCGTGATCGATTGGCCTGAGGTGGTGGCGATCAGGATATGGTCATTAAATTTGGTGACAGACTCGATGTGGCTAGCGCTGATAGCAATTTCATCGAATTGCTTATAGGTGGTTTGAGCCGCTTTGGTTGGACAAAACTGTATGATCATTCCCTACCAATTCAATATTTTTTGAGCCGGACAAAATAAAGCATGCCCATCAGCCAATGGACTGAAGGTTACGTTAGTGCTGGTGGGCTTTCCCTACACAAAGAATAATTTTGCTAGCTTTATCAAAAAGCTAGCTCAGATTGAGTGGTCTAGAGTTCTAGGGCAAAGATGCGTTGTTAGATCGATATAACCTTAACAAGGAATCGCGGTTTATCTGACGACCAGCAGCGCCTGCAGTTGTGGCCCCACCGGTTGGGTCGTATCTACTGTCGTCACATTAATTGCCTCATCACTGCCAAAGGGTTCCATCGTTTGGTTGGCTAGCACCGCCACGGTGGCATCAGCGATATCCCCTTGCCGTGCTTCGAGTCGTTGCTGCAACACAGCCTCTGGTGCGGTGCAATAGACGGCATTGAGCGGGATATCGTGTGCTTGGCTTTGGGCGATCGCCCCTTCTCTCAGGGCCACGCGATCGTATTTGGCATCCAAAATTACGGTGTAGCCCTGCTTAGCCAGCAAGATGCCAAGAGAAAGGAGGCGATCGTAGGTTTTCTGGCTAATCTCTGGGGTGTACAGACTGTCATCCCCCCGCTGCTGTAGGGGAATCCCGGCAAGATGCTTCCGTACCGCAGCTGAGCGCAGCTGAATCGCGCCTAACTGACGGGAGATCGCCTGTGCAGTGGTGCTTTTACCCGAACCGGACAGACCCGCCATCAAGATCAGCCGTCCCGGTTTGGGCTGTACATAATCGTGGGCCAGGGTGTAGTACTGAGCCGCTTTGGCACTGGCCTGCTGCTTTACATCCTCCGGAATGGCCGGATCCCCCAGCAAGAACGAAGTTACTTTGGCCCGCACATAGGCTTGGCGGCTGACATACAGCGGTAAGATCTGCAGCCCCTCCCAGTCCCCGGTCTGCTCGACATAGTGGCTGATGAAGGTGGCGGCAAGGTCGGTGCGACCTTGAGCGGTCAAATCCATGACGATATAGGCAATGTCATACATCACATCCACAAACCGAAACGGCTTGTTGAACTCGATGCAGTCAAACAGCAGGAGCTGATCTTGCCAGTGGCAAATGTTGTTGAGGTGCAAATCCCCATGGCAAGCCCGGATCCAGTTGCCATCAATGCGCTGTTGCAACAGGTCTGCCTGGGTGGCAAAGAATTGATCGGTATAGGCTTGGGTACCGTCAAATTGGGCTTGGGTCTGGGGACCGCCGATGAAGCCTGCTGTCTGCTCATAGTTTTCGTCAAAGGGCTGACGCACCGCCTCGACGGTCCCAAAGCTGCGGATCTCGTCATTGGTTGTAGCCGCCTGGTGGAATTGGGCGATCGCCTCCGCTAAGCCTCGCAGCACCGCCTCGGTGAGTTCCCCCCGTTCAAAGACTTGGCTCAGCAGCGTATCTTGAGGAAACTGACGCATCTTGACGGCATATTCCACCGGCTCCCCTGAGCCCTCAAGCTGAAAGGTGTCGCCACTCTGATAGACCGGAACAACCTCTAGATAAAGCAGCGCCGCTCCCCGCTGATTGAGCTTTAGCTCCTCTTGGCAAAAGTGCTGCCGCTTTTCCAGGGTGCTGTAGTCCAAAAAGCCAAAGTTCACCGGCTTTTTGAGTTTGTAGGCGTAGTCTCCTGTCAGAAATACATAGGACACATGGGTCTGCAATAAGCGAATCGGTGCTTCGACCGGATGAGGATAAAACTCCGGCTGCAGCATGTGCTGCACTAAAGTTGGCAGGGAGACATCAACCATACAAACCCGTTGATAAACAACAAAAAACCAGGGAACGAATTCCCTGGTTTGAACCTGTCAATTGTCGAACTATGCTTCTGGCGATACTGCGGGAATCGCTGCATCGGCTGCCTCATCAGCAGCGGCGTCATCAGCAGCGGCCCGAGAGGCCGAAACGTTGACTAAGGTTTTATCGGTGTCGGTGACCACCTCTACCCCAGCTGGAAGCTTAAGATCGCTGATGTGAAGGTTTTCACCCACGCCCAAATCCGACACATCCACCTCTAGGCTCTCGGGAATGGCGTCCGGCGCACACCGGAGCGCAATTTCAGAAACGACAATGTCGAGAATGCCTTTGTCGTACTTCACCCCTTTAGCAGTACCGGTGTAGTTGATCCGGACCTTGACCTCAACACTGTCTTGGCTAGCAATGGAGAAAAAGCTGAGGTGATAGATCTTATTCTGCCAAGGGTGGGTCTGCACCTCACGCAGCAGAGCTTTGCCGCTCCAAGAGATATCCGGCACATTCACCTTAATCAAGGAGTTATTGATCGAGGCGTCACGCACCAGCTTGGTCGCTTCTTTTTCATTAACGGTGAGTGAAACCGACGCACTGCCGTCATGACCATACAAAACCGCAGGCAACTGGCCGCTGCGGCGCAGGGCTCTGGGGTTGATAGCGGTATCGCGCTTACTACATTCAATCGACAGTTCCATGGGACTCTTCTTTTAACTTAGGGATGACGGGTTCAACAAACAATGAGGCAATTGCCAATCAGACAACTGCGGCCAATCAGGCAACTTGGGGGGTGTTGCCATTTTCATAGAGCAACGCCCGCTTGGGACCGTGGATCGGATCTTCCACAATAATGGTTTGATCGCGACTTGCGCCTAAAGAAACGATCGCAATGGGCACTTCCATGAGTTCGGCCAAAAACTTGAGATAGTTTAGGGCTTCCTTGGGCAGATCATCGAGGGATCGACAGTCGGCGGTGGATTGCTTCCAGCCCGGCATGGTCTTGTAAATGGGCTGGCACCGAGCAAACTGGCGAGCACTGCTCGGCAGCTCATGGTGCTTTTCCCCATCGATTTCATAGGCCACGCAGACCTGAATTTCATCCATCTCGTCCAAGACGTCGAGCTTGGTAATCGCCACGCAGTCGATGCCGTTGATGCGCACCGCATAGCGGCCAATTACCGCGTCAAACCAGCCGCAGCGCCGCTGCCGACCAGTGGTGGTGCCAAACTCGGCCCCAAGCGCGCAAAGCTGGTCGCCTAAGCCATCGCACAGTTCGGTGGGAAACGGCCCCTCACCGACGCGGGTGGTGTAGGCCTTGGCCACCCCAATCACGCGATCAATCATGGTTGGGCCAACCCCAGAGCCAATGCAGGCACCCCCGGCCACAGGGTTGGAAGAGGTTACATAAGGATAGGTGCCATGGTCGAGATCGAGCAGCGTGCCCTGGGCCCCTTCAAACAAAATGTTTTTGCGCTGGCGCACGGCCCGATCAATCAGGAGTGAGCTGTCGACAATGTGGGGGCGGAGCCGCTCAGCGTAGCCCATGTACTCTTCAATCACCGCTTTGGCATCGAGCGGGGGCAGATCATAGAGGTTTTCCAGCACCACATTTTTGTACTGGATGGTCCACTCAATTTGCTCCTTGAGGGATTCTGCCTCCATCAAGTCAATGATGCGAATGCCAGTGCGCTCAGACTTATCAGCGTAGGTCGGACCAATGCCGCGCTTGGTGGTGCCGATCTTTTTATTACCGCGCCGCTCCTCCGAGGCCTGATCAATCAGGCGGTGGTAGGGCATGGTGACGTGAGCGGTGTCAGAGATATAAAGGTTTTCTGCAGAGATACCTAACTCCGCTAGCATATCGAGCTCTGCAATCAGCTCTTTGGGGTCAATGACGGTGCCATTGCCAATTACGCATTCGGTATCAGGGTAGAGAATGCCAGATGGAATCAGGTGAAGCTTAAAGGTTTGACCCTTGACAACGACGGTATGCCCAGCATTCACGCCCCCTTGATAGCGAACTACAACATGGGCAGATCTGCTCAAGAGATCCGTAATCTTTCCTTTACCTTCGTCGCCCCATTGGGCACCAATCACAACGACGTTTGCCAAGAGATTCTGAGCCTAGCTTTCACACAAATGATCATTATCTATAGGCATTCTTCTCTATGTCAAGACTGCAAACACAGAGGGGCGCGTCCACGAGGGCGGATTCCTGACAACGGATTATTGGGGCGATCGCAAGCACTACATACCTCTAGAAGTGGCTGCTCTTACCACCTGCTCACTTCTAGAGTGCGGTACAACAAGTAAATAGCGTTTGTTTTAAGTTTTTTTAAGTCTCAGCGATTAAACCCTCTATTAAGCACCGCAGCTATTTGCACGCTCTTCTCACTTAAGGACATCACTATGAGTCTTTATGCCGAACTCCACCGTCACTTGGGCGGCTCCGTTGTCCCCCGCATCCTTTGGCGTTATTTCCAGCGCAATCGCCCCGATATTGCGGCTCCTTTCGCTGACTACGCTGCTTTCGAATCGTTTTACACGCGTCCCCGCAACACCCTGGCGGAGTACCTAGAGCTGCACACCTTGGTTGAAAGCGTCCAGACCGAGGAGGCGCTACCCTACTTTATCTATCGCTTGATTCGCGGGGCCTATATTTTCGAGAATCTGGCCTATCTAGAGCTGCGTTATACCCCCTACCTGCGGACGCCAGAACATCTTTCTCAGTCAGAGCGCATTGATGCGATGGCCAAAATCGTCGAGATTGTGGGGCGCGCCAGTCAGCAGACCGAATATCCGGTGATCACGCGGCAGATTCTTTGTATGCACTCACGGCTGCCCGATGAGGTCAACCGCGCCATTGTCGATCTGGCCATTCAATATACTGACTATGTTTGTGCGGTGGATATTGCTGGGGGCGATGCGCAATATGGTGAGCGCCTGGATGCCTTCACCCACCTGTACGGACGCGCCCGCCGTGCAGGACTCAAGACCACAGGCCATGTCTTTGAGACTGAGGCGGGGTGCTACCCAGAACTGTTGCCTTATCTAATGCGTATCGGTCACGGCATTCAAATTCCGCTCAAATACCCGGAACTGCTGCCGGAGTTGGCGGCACGGGGGCAGTGTTTGGAAGTGTGCCCAACCACTTATTTCAAAACCGGCACCTTACAAAATATGAGTCAGCTCAAGATGGTCTTCGATCGCTGCTTTGAGGCTGGGGTTGATATTGCCATTTGCACCGACAATGCAGGGCTGCACAATGTAAGGCTGCCCTTTGAATATGAAAGTCTACTCACCCAAGATGTGATTGGTTTTGATGAGCTACAGGCTTGTCAAGAAGCAGCCTTTCGCCATGCTTTTGCTTGGCCTCACGATCGCCAACCCAGCTCTCTGCTGACTGACATCCTGCATGAACCTGACCCTAGTCACGTCGAAACCCCGATGCTGCAAACCTAAAGCACCTCGGGAATACCCTGTCTCAACGATAAGCGCTAGGGGATACATCAAACCGCCTGCTGGTAACCAGC
>JBHJIP010000125.1:0-21779 GCA_050043365.1 Leptolyngbyaceae cyanobacterium | reverse complement strand
CAGATATCCAAGCCCGGCAAGAGTGGCCGATCTCCGATCAAACCATTGCGGATTTGTTAGAAACGTTACTTGCGGCTGAGCCAGTTGTCGTTGGGCTAGATCTGTTTCGAGATGTGCCCATAGCGCCGGGTCGAGACGCGTTGCTCTCTGCCTTAGCAAGCAGCGATCGCATTGTCGGCGTCTGCAAAATCAGCAGTGCGGAGAATTCTGGTGTTGCCCCACCGCCAGTGATCCCAGCCGCTCAGGTGGGGTTCTCAGATTTAGTGGTGGATCCCGGCGGCATCTTGCGACGCAGTCTGATTGCCGCATCGCCCCCCATTTTAGACACCGCCGTTGGGGATCATCCTTGCAATACCCCAGACGAGCCACTCTTTTCCCTCAGTGCTCGACTGGCGTTTTACTATTTCTTATCCCAAGGGCTGGAGATAGGGGCCGAAGACAACGGCGAGATTCGCGTGGATGCAGTTACCTTTTCGCGACTGGAGGACCAAATGGGGGGGTATCAGCGGGCAGATACCGAAGGCTACCAGATCTTGCTCAATTATCTTGCGGCAGAAGCAGCGATCCCCCAGGTGAGTCTGACCGAAGTGCTGTCTGGGGAAGTGCCCCCTGAGATGATTCGCGATCGCATTGTCTTGATTGGGACTACAACCCCCGAAGCCAAGGATGCCTTCTACACGCCTTTTAGCGGCGGGCAGCGTGACAGCCAGCAAATGCCAGGGGTCATCGTTCACGCCCAAGCCACCAGTCAACTGCTCAGTGCCGTTTTGAATGGTCGCACCTTGCTGTGGAGTTGGCCTGATGCCATTGAGGGTGCATGGATTCTCGTTTGGGGGCTGGGTGGGGCCATCTTTGCCTGGTACGTTCGCCGCCCGATCTGGTTTACCCTGGGCGCACTGGCCTTGATTGGTGGCCTTTATGGCAGTTGCTATATTCTGTTTTTGCAGGGTGGCTGGATTCCTTGGGTGCCACCAGCGGTCACTTTAGTCCTGGCTGCAGGCGCAGTGGTTTTGGTCGATCGCTTTAACAAAAGTGACTATGGCCAAGCCGTTTATCGTCAGGTCAAGAGCTTCCTCAAACTCAACATTGAGATTGATGAGACCCGTGTCGAAGAACAGGTATCCGAAATTGCGGAAACCCAGTATTTTGCAGATCTGCAGGAGCGGGCTCGAGATTTGCGTAAAAGGCGGGAACAGCCCAGTCACCCCCCGGCACGGCCCATCACCCCACAGGCTTCGGACGAAATGTTTGATGACTATCTAGGCGGATTGCGACAAAATGCCAAACGTCTGCAAAAACCTACATCTGACGATGCCCACAGCGACAAAGAGTAGGCAAAAGGGAATGATGGCCAAAGGACAGGACAATGGGTGGAGAGATTGGTTAGGCCAAGGGGCAATCGCGGCGCTTAGCCTACTTTTAATCGGTTGTGGTCCGAGCCGAGCTGAACAATGCCTGCTGCTGTACGACACGATTCAAGCTGCGGAGTCTCAGCAGGCTTTAGGACAGCAAACGCCTGCCACGACCCAACAGAATGCCACCCTGTATGAGGATCTAGCCGCGACACTGAGCGGTTTGGAATTGACGGCAAAACCGTTAAAAGCGCATCGAGATGACCTCGTGTCGGGGTATCAAGCCTTGGCTGTGGTGCTGCGCCGTGAGGCTGAGGTGATGAATGAGGACGGCACCATTAGCTATGTGCTCGGAGATACAGAGGCAGAACAAGCCTACAAATCGCTATCAGCCGATAAACAGAAGGCCCATAACCAAGTCATCACGGCCTCTGAGCTTTATAGTCAGCATTGCGCCCGTTGAGCGACAGGGCATTTGACCTTAACCCCGGTGTCTCTCAGACCCAACATGGCTTGAGCCCAGAGAAACCGGAGTTACAGATTCAAGCGCTTTAACCGAGTGCCTTTTCAATCGTGGCGCGGAGTTCAGCATCATCCGGAGCGGTCTTGGGCTCAAAGCGGCCTACCACTGAACCATCACGGCCCACTAAGAATTTGCCAAAGTTCCAGCCAATGTCGGGGCCATCGCCGACGAGGAACTGATACAAAGGGCTGCGATTGGCACCATTCACATCCTGCTTTTCCAACAGGGTGAAGTCAACGTCATACTTGGTTTCCGCGAAGGTTTTGATTTCTTCGGGGCTACCGGGCTCTTGCTCACCAAACTGGTTGCAGGGCACGCCCACGACGACAAAACCGCGATCGCCAAATTCCTTATGGAGGGCAACGAGACCGCTGTACTGGGGCGTGAGGCCGCATTTGCTGGCCACGTTCACGAACAGCACAACTTTATCGGCGATTACCTCAGGGGAGAGGGGGGTGCCGTCTAGGGTCGTCAAACTAGAAGGTAGGGCCATAATTTTGCTGCGTTACACAACTAAACTGCATCCCTACCAGTATGGGATCTTTAGGGCGGAGTAGGAAGCATCCGGCCCGACCTTAATGGATCGGATTGAGAGTGCCGCCGCCCCAAAAGCGCTATCGCCGTCGGGCCAAGATCAAGCCATCAGCAATGGGCACGAGGCTCATATCGACCCGCTGATCTTGATGGATCTTTTGGCTCAAGTCACGGATATGTTGGGTGCGATTGTCTTGGATTGATCTATCTGCAACCCGTCCGGACCAGAGCACATTATCGATCGCAATTAAGCCCCCTGGCCGCACCAGCTTTAGGGCCTGCTCATAGTAGGTGTCATAGCCCTGTTTATCCGCTTCGATAAAGGCAAAGTCGATACTGTCTTGATGACCTGAGTCAATCAGCTCAGCTAGGGTTTCCTGGGCGGGCCTCAGATGGAGCTGAATTTTGTGTTCTACCCCAGCCATGGCCCAGTAGCGGCGGGCGATCGCGGTATATTCCTCGCTGACATCACAGGCCACAACTTGCCCGTCTGGGGGCAGCGCTAGGGCCACAGCCAAACTGCTGTAGCCCGTAAACACCCCCACCTCAAGGGTTTTACGCGCCCCGATCAGTTGCACGAGCAGCGCCATAAATTGCCCCTGTTCGGGCAAGATTTGCATGACACCCATCGGTAAATCAGCGGTTTCTTGGCGCAGTTGCCGCAGGATATCAGGCTCTCGCAAGGAGACCGATCGCACGTAGTCTGCTAAAACTGGAGCTAAGCCAAGGGTTTGGTTAGACATAAATGGACAGTCCTAAAGTCATTCAACTAGCGGCTCGACCTGGCTGGATTATTGGCATCAGCCATGTGGAGGACCAAGGCTATCAATGCTGGGTGATTAACCCCAATCTGGACGTCCTCAATGATGGCACCCTGTATCGCACCAGCAGCGCCGCTTTGATGGCAGGGCGCAGCTTTATCGAGCGATCTGTTTAGGGTAGCCAGGGGTATTGGCTAAAGTCGGGAGGACGCTTCTCTAAAAAGGCCTGCTTTCCTTCGCTGCCTTCAGCGGTCATGTAATAGAGCAAAGTGGCGTTGCCTGCCAATTCTTGCAATCCAGCCTGACCGTCACAGTCGGCGTTAAAGGCGGCTTTGAGGCAGCGAATGGCGGTGGGGCTCTTCGCCAAAATTTCTTTCGCCCAGGTTACGGCTTCAGTTTCGAGATCGGCAATTGGCACCACCGTATTCACCATGCCCATTTCGAGGGCCTCTTGGGCATTGTATTGACGGCAGAGGAACCAAATTTCGCGGGCTTTTTTTTGCCCCACCATGCGAGCCAAGTAGCTGGCCCCAAAGCCCCCGTCAAAGCTGCCCACCTTCGGGCCGGTTTGGCCAAAGATGGCGTTGTCGGCAGCAATGGTGAGGTCGCAGACCACATGCAGCACATGGCCGCCCCCGATCGCGTACCCCGCCACCATGGCAATCACCACCTTGGGCATGGAGCGGATCAATCGTTGTAAATCCAGCACATTCAGCCGAGGCATGCCCCCTTCATCGATGTAGCCCGCTTCCCCCCGCACAGACTGATCGCCCCCGGAGCAAAAGGCATATTTGCCATCGGTATGGGGGCCAGCCCCGGTCAGCAGCACCACGCCAATGCGGGTATCTTCCCGAGCATTGGCAAAGGCGTCATACAGTTCCACCACGGTTTTGGGGCGAAAGGCATTGCGCTTGTGGGGGCGATTAATGGTGATCTTGGCGATGCCGTCGGTTTTTTCGTAAATGATGTCTTCGTAAGCTTTGACCTGGGTCCAGGCGGTCATGGGCAGCACAGCGTTAACGTCACCGATTAGCTTAGAGGATTGCTCTCATTCATCTGGAGGGCATTAACAGTCTTGAAATGTGTCTCCTAGACTTCTCAAAACATTAAGATCTCGGAGTGGGCACTTCCCTTAGACCGTAACCCTGGCTGACAATGGCTTTCAGGTCATGGGTTATCCCCGATCTGCCGTTTTTTCCGTTGGTTTGAGTCACGCGTTATGGCCTACTACTGGTTCAAGGCATTTCACATCATTGGGGTTGTGGTTTGGTTCGCTGGGTTGTTTTACCTGGTGCGCCTATTTATCTATCACGTGGAAGCGGAAGCGGAGCCCGAGCCCGCCGCCACCATCCTCAAAAACCAGTATTCAATCATGGAGACGCGGCTCTACCGGATCATCACTATCCCCGGCATGATCGTGACGGTGGCGATGGCGATCGGGCTGTTGGTGCTGTCGCCGGACTGGCTGAAGCAGGGCTGGATGCATATCAAGCTGGGGTTTGTGGCGCTGCTATTGGCCTACCACCATTACTGCGGTTATTTGATGAAGCAGTTGCAGAAGGGGGAGTGCAAATGGGGCAGCAAGCAACTGCGGGCTTTGAATGAAGCGCCGACTTTACTGCTAGTTGTGGTGGTGATGTTGGTGATCTTCAAGAACAATTTCCCGGTTGACGCCACCACTTGGCTGGTAGCGGGGCTGGAGCTGTTTATGGCGGTAACGATTCAGCTCTATGCCCGTAAGCGTCGCCTCGATAAGGAAGCTGAGTTGGCTGAGGCGGCTCCAGAAACCCCTGAAATGGTCTAGAAACGAGCCCTGCGGTTCTGATTCCCTCTCATAGAGGGCTGTCGCTTATACATAAGTCCTTGTTAGAGTCGTTGACAGGGTTTGAAGCCCCCTTGCCCCCCTTGAAAAGCTATCCATTGGACAGAACTCTTCACAAGACTTGTATAGAGAGGGTTTTGGCCTCAATTGCAAGGGTAAAACCTCTAAATCGGCCCCTAAAGGAACGGACTGTTGCCAGCCTCGCCTCTGTCGTCTTACCGTGCGCATCCACGACCCAACCCGCATCTCCCTTTCGGGGGGTTTGGGGGAGTTAGGCCCCCATATCAGGGGGTTTGGGGGCCAGCCCCCAATTCCGACATTGGCTCTTCTGGGGGACAAGCAACTTGCAAACCCCTTTTCTAAAAAGCGATAGAACGACTTTTGCGTAAAGAATAGCTTTTTAAGGGGGCAGCGATAGCAGGGATCGCTCCATCTCGCTGCTGTGAAACAACGCACGGTTCGGTTCCGAAAATGGCTAGCATTCTCTAGCCGCTCGGTTTACGGTGAGATCCCCACGGAGGCGTTGACCGCGTTCTGTTGTATGAATCTTGATCCCGCCGTTTGCTATCGCGCCATACAAAGCCGCGACGCCCGCTTTGACGGACTGTTCTTTACGGGCGTTCGCTCGACCGGCATCTTTTGTCGTCCGGTGTGCCCCGCCACCGTTCCCAAAGTAGAAAACTGCACCTTTTATCGCACCGCTGCCGCTGCACAACAGGCGGGCTATCGCCCCTGCCTGCGCTGTCGCCCGGAGCTTGCCCCGCAGTTGTGGTCAGTGGCGGATGGCAGTGACTTGGTACCGCAAGCATTGCGACTCATTGCCCTGGGGACGTTGGATGAGCGCTCGGTGAGCGACCTAGCGGTGCAACTCGGAGTGAGCGATCGCTACTTGCGGCGGCGTTTTACGACCGATCTGGGGACCTCGCCGAGTCAAGTTGCCAAAACGCAACGGCTCCTGTTTGCCAAGCAGCTGATCACCGACACGTCGCTGACGATGACGGAGATCGCGATCGCTGCCGGATTCAAAAGCATTCGCAGCTTCAACCGCACCCTGCAGCAAACCTACGGCTGTGCGCCGACTCACCTCCGTCGCCATCGGCAGACCGCAGCTTCGACGGATCCCATTACCCTCAAACTCCCCTTTAGTGCGCCCTACAACTGGGCGGCGATCGCTGCTTTCCATCAGGGGCGCACCACCCCTGGCTTGACGACCGCGACGCCCCACCGCTACTGCCGCACCATCGAGTTAGCAGGCCATCACGGCTGGGTTGCCGTTGAGCCTGTCCCCAATCAGCCTTACCTCCAAGCACACATTGCCTTTCCCCAGGTGAGTCTGCTGGCCACAATCGTTGCCCGTCTACAGCGAATGTTTGATCTCCATGCCAATAGCGCGGTCATTGACGGCCAACTGCGACAAGACCCCGCCTTTCAGCATCACTTTCACAGCGGTCTCCGAATTCCAGGGGCATGGGATGCCTTTGAAATATCCGTTCGGGCGATTATCGGGCAACAGATTACCGTCACCGCCGCCAATACCCTCTTCGCGCGGTTGGTTGCCCGCTACGGTGAGCCGCTATTGATGCCCGATGCCCCGCCGGAGCTCCAGTACGTGTTTCCTCAGCCAGCGGTGCTCGCAGCGGCAGATTTGACTGAGATTGGGGTGATTCGATCGCGGGCGATCTCCATTTCCACCCTGGCTCAAACCGTTGCCGACAACCCTGATTTCTTTGACCCGTTCACCACCCTAGAGGACACTATTGCTGCCCTCTGTCAGCTCCGGGGCATTGGTCCCTGGACAGCTCACTACATTGCCATGCGGGCCTTGCAGTTTCCCAATGCCTTTCCGCCTGGGGATGTGGGTCTGCTCCGGGGCATGGCCACCTTGGGGGAGCCCCTCACTAAAGCCCAACTCCAGCAGCGATCTCTCGCTTGGCAACCCTGGCGGGCCTATGCCGCCATGCAGCTTTGGGCGGTGGATAGGGGGAGCTTGAATCAACCCCGGCAACCTGCTCAACCGGAGGTGCTGTCGGCATGACGCTTTTATTTGCTGACCGCATCGCCTCCCCCATGGGTGAAATTATTATCGTCACCCGTGGCGCAATGCTTTGTGCGGTTGACTTTGCGGACTGCAAAGACCGGATGATGTCACTGCTGCACAAGCGCTACGGTGAAGTGCAACTGCAGGCGATCGAGAACCCAGGGGGCGTGAGCGATCGCCTCCGGGCTTACTTGGCGGGAGATCTGCATAGCTTAGATACCCTCCCCACTGAGACGGGCGGCACAGAATTTCAACAGCAGGTTTGGCAAGCCCTGCGGACAATTCCACCCGGTCACGTCACCACCTATGGCGACCTGGCCCAACAGCTCGGTCGCCCCAAGGCCGTGCGGGCCGTGGGCATGACCAATGGCCTGAATCCGATTGCGATTGTCCTGCCCTGCCACCGGGTCATCGGCGCAAATGGAAAACTGACCGGTTACGCAGGTGGCTTGGCCCGCAAGCATTGGCTCTTGATCCATGAAGGCGCGTTGTTAGCACCCCGTCAAGAGGCTCCGTCGGAGCAGCAATTATCCTGCTTTCCCAACGACTGAGGCCAGACAAGGTTTTGGGCAAAGGGTAATGCGAACAGGAATCCAGCATTATTTGTCCACAGACCCTAGCAGGGTGATGAGGACATCGGCTTTATGGCCAATGTCGCAAAGCTTGCGGCATTGGCGACGCAAGAAAGACGGCGGCAGTGCTTCTCAAAAAACATTCGGCCTACATTTTTTGAGAAGCGCTGCGGTGCTTGAAAATCGGGGCAAAAGCGAAAGTCTGACCCGCAGCAAATCATTGATAGATGATTCTTGTTTTCATTAGATATATAAGCGCACCCCCATGGGTAAATCAACCCTGATTAACGACCATGGGAATCATTGAGAGGTTTTAGTTCGCGACGACAATGCTTTTTGAAGCGATCTACTTGACAGCAAATTTCAATAAGCTTAATTTCAAGTGATATCAATCTGCATCTTGTTTTGTCAATGCAGACCCGCAAAAGTGGCGCGATTCAGGCTTTCTGCTCCTGGCCAGAAAGACCGCAGCGGCGACGGATAGGGTTTCTCAGGATTCATCCGAGCGCTGGTCTGCCCATAGCCTGCAAAACACCTGAGTTGCCCCTGAAGTGATGACGATAACCACATCTCCCACAACATATGCGACTCGCAGTCAAAGACAACGGGTGTGGCTAACCACAGTTTTGCTGTTGGCAGGGCTATTGGCTGTCTTATTCCTTTCCCTCACGCAGGGGTCCGTTGCTTTAACTTGGCCTGAGCTGACTGCTGCTGCGCTGCGCCAGGGCGATCGCATCAATCAAACCATCCTCTGGGACCTGCGGTTGCCGCGCCTGCTGGCGGCGCTGATTGTCGGTTCGGCCTTGGGGCTAGCTGGGGCGCTGCTGCAAGGCATGTTGCGGAACAGCTTGGCCAGTCCCTTCTTGCTGGGGATCTCTTCTGGGGCAGGGTTGATGGTGATTCTGACCATCGGGGTGGGGGTGCTGCAACTGTGGGTGCCCTTGAGTGCCTGGTTGGGGGCGATTGTAACCACCACATTGGTCTATTTGCTGGCCCGCGTTGGCACTACCTTTTCGGTGTATCGGTTGTTTTTGGCGGGGGTGGCCTTTAGCTCCTTTTTTGGTGCGATTCAGTCGTTATTGCTGCTAATGTCCCCCGACGGTCGGGTGCAGGCCGCGCTGAATTGGCTAATCGGCAGCCTCAATGGCCGAGGCTGGCGGGAGATCACCGTGGTAGGGCCTTGTGTGCTCGTAGCGCTGGTGGCCGGGTGCCTGCTGGCCCGCCAGGTCAATCTGCTGAGTTTGGGAGATGACCTGGCTACGGGGTTGGGTACCTCCATGGCGCGAGCGCGCTGCCTGATCGGGGCCGTGGCCACCCTCCTAGCAGCCGGGGCGGTCAGCATTGCGGGACTGGTGGGCTTTGTGGGGTTGATTGTGCCCCACGGGGTGCGGCTGCTAGTGGGTACCGACTATCGACTGGTGCTGCCGTTCTCGGCTTTGGCGGGGGCATTGGTGCTCTCAGCGGCAGACTTATTGGCCCGCATCGGTCCGGTAGAGCTGCCGGTGGGAGGCGTCACTGCGGTGGCAGGAGCGCCGGTATTTATCTGGCTGTTGCACCGTCGGCGTGCAGGAGGGCTATAGCGATGCCATTAGAATGCCGCAATCTATCCGGGGGGTATGGAGATCGCCTCATCGTTGAAGCCGCTAACCTGGCCTTGGACTCGGGGGAATGGCTGAGTTTAGTAGGGGCTAACGGCTCTGGCAACTCCACCCTGCTGCGTTTGCTCAGCCGCATCCTCAAGCCCCAAGCCGGAACGGTTTTGCTATCAGGGCGCGACATCCATACCCTCTCCCCCACCGCTGTGGCCCAGCGGTTAGCGCTGCTGCCCCAGCAGCAAACCTTGCCCGCTGGATTAACAGTTTATCAACTGGTGAGCTTGGGGCGATCGCCCCATCAACCCTGGTGGCAGTGGGAATTGGACGCTGACGGACGCCAGCAGGTGGAGCGGGCCATGGACTGGGCTGAGGTGGCCCAGTACCGAGATCGCCCGGTGACGTCTCTGTCTGGTGGGGAGCGCCAGCGGGCGTTCTTGGCCCTGGCCCTGGCCCAAGACCCGCAGGTTCTCCTCTTGGATGAGCCCACCACATTTTTAGATATTCACTATCAGCTGCAGTTGTTGGAATTGCTGAAGCGGTTAAACCACCAGCATCAGCTTTCGATCATCACGGTGCTTCACGATATCAACTTAGCGGCGCGCTATAGCGATCGCCTTGCCTTTATGCGCCAGGGTCGCCTATGGGCGATCGGCCCCACCGCCGAAGTGCTCACCCCCGCGACTTTGCGGGAGGTGTTTGAGGTGGAGGCGACCCTGATTCAAACCCCCGTAGGGGTACAAATTTGCCCCCTCGCTGCCAGTGCTGCCCTCAGTTCTGGTGTGCCAGCCGCCGTGCCCTAGGGGTGCTTTCCCCTGCTGGCTTTTCCTGTAGATCACTTCGCCCTCACACCTGTGTCTATCTATCGTTGAGTTGCCCCCATGACTTTTTTTCACTTTTTAACAAGAACGATTCTTTTCAGTGGAGCCTCCCTGCTGACATTGACCTGGAGCCTAACGGCTCTGGCAGAATCTGAGCCCATTGCTGCCTCAGCTGAGATATCTACCGAAGAATCAAGCTCTGCAGAAGGTTTACCCCTAGAGACTCAAGCCTCAGATGCTGTAGCTACCAATGTGGATCAGGATTCCATTCAACCTCTAAATGAGAACGAATCTGATTTTGATGAGGTACTGACGCCAGGGAGCTATGAGACCCGTGCCGCTGAGTTACTGGCACCAGTGGATAGCTCTGACAGTGCCCCAATCACCACAGCCCAAACGACGAATGGTGATGGTGATTCGAACGGGTCGGGGACCGAGGGAGAGGGCGACTTCTTTAACTTTGAGTTTGAAGAAGGAGAAAACCTGCGCCTCACCGTGACCGGTACCCGAAACCCTATTCCTGTTGAGAATCTGCCGGCCACCGTAACGGTCTTTGAGCTAGAAGACTTTAACTTCTATCAAGTTCAGAGTTTGGAAGATCTGCTGCGCTACGAGCCAGGGGTGTCCGTCCGCGATAATCTCCGTTACGGCGCTCAAGATGTAAATATTCGCGGTATTGAAGGCAATCGAGTGCTGTTTCAGGTGGATAACATTCGTTTGCCGGAGCGGTTTGAGTTTGGCCCCTTTAACATTGGACGAGCAGACTACGTAGACTTTGCGACTCTGCAGGCGGTAGAAATCTTGCGGGGACCGGCTTCAACCCTCTACGGCAGCGATGCCATTGGCGGTGTCGTCTCTTATCGCTCTTTAGAGCCCACAGACTTGCTAGTGGATGAAGATGATGACTTTGCCAGCGATTTATCTACCACCTACCTCAGCGCTATAGGCGGATTTGAAAACATCGCGCGAGCTGCCGTTCGTCAGGATGAGGCATCCGCTGTCTTTGTCGTTAGTCGCCGAGATGGCCGCGAGACTGATACCTTTGCAGCTCAACAGTTCAGCGACAGTATTGATCGCGAAGGTACAACAATTTACGGTAACTTCGTTTACGAGTTAGACGACTTTAGTCGCCTCAGCTTTATTGCAGAGGACTTTAATCGGTTTTCTCGACGTGTTGAGGCTCCCGGTAACTTAGGAACTCTCAATAACAGTGAGACTGAAAACATTCGGCTTGATCGCACCCGCGTTAGCCTGACGTACGAATACGAGCATCCTGATAGTAGTAGCTTGGTTCAATATCTGCAGGCTCAGGTTTATTACCAAACCGCCACCACTATCGAGGAGGTGGTTGAAACTCGGGACAGTGGATCTGGGGCCTTTACAGGGCAAGCAGTTCGCCGTGACACGGAAAATCAGTTTATTGGCAACAGCTATGGTGGCCAGGTGCAGCTCCGTAGCGACTTTGCCACCGGCAGTTGGGACCATAGCCTTACCTATGGTCTTGATGTTTCTAGTACCTTTAACTCTCGCCCTCGTGATCGCATCCAAACCCGTCTCTCAGATGGTGCCACCACCAATGTCATTCCGCCAGACACCTTCCCAGTAAAGGATTTTCCTGATGGTGAAACCTTACGGTTGGGCCTTTACGTTCAGGATGAAATTGAGATTGGCAACCTGAATATCATCGCTGGCCTACGGTTCGATTACTATAACTTGACTACTTCTCCAGATTTAGCCTTTGAACGCAACGGTGCCCAGGCTGCAGATTACTCAGCCTCTGCTTTTTCGCCGCGTCTTGCATTGTTGTATGAGGTTACGCCCGAAATCTCTGTCTATGGACAATACGCTCGAGGATTTAGGGGGCCTCTCTACAGTGAAATTAATAGCGGCTTTACAAATTTCACCAGTGATTTTTTCAAATACGAAACCCTCTCGAATCCTGACCTTGAGGCGGAAACCAGCAACAGCTTTGAAGTCGGCGTAAGAGGTAATTTCCCTCAGTTTGACTTTGGTATCACTGGTTTTTACAACACCTACAACAACTTCATTGAGACTTTTGCTGCAGCTGGCACCCGTTGTCTAGTTACTACAAACCCTTGCCCAACCTTCAACCCTCCTTTTAGCTTTAGCACCCAGGAAGTCAATCAGTTTCAAACGCAAAATGTTTCTGAAGCTCGTATCTATGGTCTAGAGCTATCTGGGGAGTATCGGTTTAGCCCTGAAGACTATGGCTTTAGCGTACTTGGCAGTTTGGCCTACGTCGTAGGGGATGACCAAACGGCTAACCAGCCTTTGACCTCCATAGACCCCTTCCAAGCGGTAGTGGGTTTGCGCTATCAGTCCCCTGAAGATGTATGGCGGGCAGAGCTGATTAGCACCTTTACCGGCATGGCGCGTGTACCTGACGCGAGCACTACCTTTACACCCGATGCCTATGCTGTCTTTGACTTGCTTGGCAGCTACAACGTTAGTGAACAGGTGAGGGTAGATCTGGGAATTTACAACCTGTTTAATACGGAGTACTACAACTACTCCGATATTCCGCTGGGTCTTAATGCAAATTCCCCAGATATTGCCCGCTTTAGCCAGCCTGGCACCAATGTGAAATTGGGGGTGACCGTCAGCTTTTAAAGCGTGGATGGATTCCACGGCGCAGAGCCTATTAAGAGTGTCAGGCTCTGCGCTTTCCTCTTGGTTTATTACTTTGATAAAAGGATTAACCTGAGACAAAGGGTTTCAAAATTACAAAGGCAAGTCATGACTCGTTCAAATTATTGGTATACGCGGTGGGTTTCAAATTGGCGTTTAGGAGCGATCGCCCTTTTGGCCCTGGGCATGGGCGCGCTGACGGCTTGCTCTGGAGCCGTAGACCTAGACGAAGTAACCCCTACCACCGAATCGCCCAGTGCCGCTGACACCAATGATGAGTCAGTCGCTGAAGTCAACCGGGTTGTGACATTGACCTCCCTTACGGCTGATCTAATCCAGACCCTAGACGGGGACAAACTGGTGGGCATGCCGGGGAGTCCCCTGTTCGAAGGGGATCCTAGATTTGCTGATATTGAAGTGGTTAGCCAAGCCCGTACCGAGCCGGACTTAGAAACCATCGTTGCCCTAGAGCCCGATTTAGTGATTGGGGCCGCAGGCTTTCATGACAAGGCCCTGGACCGCCTTGAAGAATTGGGGGTAGAGACCCTATCTGTTGATGTCAATAGTTGGGATGCCCTTGAAACCCTAACGATGGATTTGGCCCAACGCACCAATGCTGACCCCGAACCTCTCCTGACTCGCTACGAAGCCTGCCTTGCTCAAGCCCCAGAGTCAGTTCCGAGCACCCTAGTGTTAGTCAGCCGTCAACCGCTGCTCTCCCCGAATCAAGAGAGCTGGGCGGGTGACTTTCTCAAGCAGTTCAACATCCAAAACGTCACCGCTGACCTACAAGGGGAGAGCCCTTTTGAGGGCTACATCACCCTGTCCGAGGAAAAGGTTTTGGTCGATAACCCGGAAGTGCTGTTGGTCGTCGAAACCGGAGAAAATTTGCTCGATCAACTCAAGGAGGATGCTTTTTGGGGAGAGTTGGCAGCGACCCAGAGTGAGCAGGTCTATGTGTTTGACTACTTCGGACTGGTTAACCCTGGTAACCTGGCCAGTATTGAAGCCGTTTGCGAACGGCTGGGGGAGTTGACCCAGTAGCCTGGGGGCAAATCTTATCTGCAGTTGGGCGATCGCTGGATCGGCTCAGTACTGCTAGGGCGTGTGGACAATTAACAACGAAACCCTTACTAGATGTGCATGACCACGCCCACTCCATTAAATCAAGCTAGGGGCTGTAAACCGCTCATACCAGGGAGTCTGATTTTGATTGTCCACAGCCCCTAGAAACCTGGCTTCTGTGGGGGTGAGCTGATGGACTTGACCTTTTGCAGCGTCGAAACCGGTTTTTTGTATGGGTGTTCTACGCGGTCACCCGAGGGTTAAGGATCTACCGTATAGGCCCACAAGCTCAAGCCCCCATAGGAATAGACTTCAACTGTAAGCAACGCATATTACTACGGAGATAGTTGAGGCTAAGCGCCTGTTTTAGAATGGGGTTGAACAATATTTCGGTTATGGCATCCCAAAGTTGCCGGATTGGTCTACCCGTCAAGTGCTCTAAAGAATAGGTGATTACCCGTAGGTCAGACATGGACCCATTTAGGCTGCAGACCGGCGATCACGCTTTCCTAACCGCATCTACCCTTCTAATCTAAGCTCCATCACTGATGCCAGAGGCAAAATCTGGGATCAGGATTGCCCCTAATCCAGAGTCTGATCATGGTTGCCTGCCCCCATTCCATGGATCGATTGCTTCGTCGTTTTGCTGAAGGCGAGCAAAATTTCCCTGGCATTAATTTGACTGCGGCTAATTTGACCGCTGCCCAGTTGCCGTTCATCAACCTAAGTGACGCCAACCTGCACCGCGCAAACTTAAAACGAGCCTTTCTGCCGGGGGCGGATTTGGTGCGGGCGCAGTTGAGTCAGGCTTGTCTAGCCGAGATTAATCTGATTGGAGCCGATCTCCTCCGCGCCCATCTACACCAGGCAGATCTTTATCGGGCATTGCTCAGCGGCTCGCGTTTAGTAGGGGCCGATTTATCTCATACCACCCTAGTAGAGGCCAGCTTAGATGGAACCGATCTCTCTGGGGCGATGCTGCGGAAGGCGAATTAGCAGGGGGCTCACCTGAAATGGGCGAATCTGCGCGGGTCAGATTTGCGGGACGCCAATTTGCACGGGGCAATCTTGGACGATGCCGCCTTCTATTACACGTTTATGCCCGACGGCAGTTGCCGGAATTGTGGCGATATTGACGCTTTCCCGCTGTTGTCAGAGACTGTGCCATCAACAGTTGACGACTCCGCCGAGTCTCCCCTAGAACATGACTCATAGTGAGACCAGCCCCTTTCTTTTCCCCAATGCCCCCAGAGCCAAAGTCCTAACTGCGACTGCGGGCCGCCACATACTGCCCATGGATGCTGACGCTATAGGGGACACAGTAGGTGAGTAGGGCCGAAATCCAGCGGGTGCGACTCATGCGATTTTCCATGGCAGCGCCGCCGTGGTTAATCACAAATAATATACTGCCCACCACGAGGGCGACCCGTACTGAGTTGACGGCTAAAGTCGGGTTTCTTAATGCGCTGATATAACCGAGTAAACCTTGCCCCATGATGTTTTAATCCTGATTAGTTATGACTGGGGTCAGACAACCTTTGGCACGATCAAGACCTTAAGTCTTGGTCCATCAGTTTTCTGACTTCGCTAATGTTGCAAAGCGACATTGTCGATACAACAATCTTTACATTTTTGTTGTCCGATCTGTTTGCACAAGTGATTGGTTCTGGGGGTGGCCTTGCCTGACCAGCGTTTGTATCCGACCCTGTTTTCGGCCCGCGATCGCTTTTTGGTCTGCGGGCTCGGCAGTCTAGGGCAGCACTGTGTGGCCAACTTTCAGCCCTTTGATGCAGAGGTCAGGGCAGTTGAGTTGGCTCCGCCTGACCTTTGGGAAATCGAGACCCTGCCGGATCAGCTTGAGCGATTGGTGATCGGAGACTGCCGTCAGGCGGAGATTTTGGAGCAGGCGGGGGTGAAAGACTGTCGGGCGATTTTGTTGGTGACCGAGAATGAACAGGTCAACCTGGAAGCAGCCCTGACGGCGCGGGTCTTAAATCCTTCGATTCGATTGGTGGTGCGATCGGATAAGCAAAATCTGAATGAGCTGCTGGGCCAACAGTTGGAAAATTTTGTCGCCTTTGAACCGACCCAATTGGCGGCTCCGGCTTTTGCTCTGGCGGCTTTGGGGGAAGAGCTGCTGGGATTTTTCATCATTGGGGCAACGCAGTTTCGGATTCGGAAACAAACGATTACAGCTGATCATCCCTGGTGCGATCGCCGCACCATCCGCGAAATTGATAGCCACCAGCGTCGGGTGCTGCGCCATATTCGGGCCGAACTGGTGGATTTATACCCCGATGCTCAGATTCCCCTGTTAGATAATCCTCAAAGCCCATCGGCTCAGTTTTACCGCTGGCTCCCCAACGCCCAGATTCGCAGCGGTGATGTGGTGGTCACCGTCGAGGCTGAAACACTGACTGCCGCACCCTCTCCGGCACGACCCTTGCGGCGGCGTGGCTATCGGGCTTGGCTGCGGCGTTTGCGCCGACCCCAAATTCGTCAAGGGCTGCTGCAGTGGTGGCGGGCCAGCTATGGCCAACATATCCATCGGGTGGCTTGGGTATGCGGCTTTACGGTGTTGGGGCTTTGCCTCCTCGGTACCGTGTTGATGCGATTCACGGGGCTGACGCCGTCCTTGGCCGATGGCTTTTACACCACGGTGGTCTTGCTGCTGGGGGGCTATGGCGATGTGTTTGGCGATATCAGCCTGGCAACGCCATTGCCCTGGTGGCTGCGGCTGTTTAGCCTGGGGCTGACCCTAGCGGGTACGGCGTTTATCGGGGTGCTGTACGCCCTCCTGACAGAGAAGCTGCTGACCCTAAAGTTTCACTTTTTGACCCGGCGGCCACCAGTGCCAGAGCAGGGCCACGTGGTGGTGATGTCCTTAGGCCGGGTCGGGCGCGGTGTGGTGCAGCTGCTGCAGCGGCTGAAGCAGCCCGTGGTGGGTTTAACCCGTCAAGCTGTAGACCCTGACCTGCTGCCCGAGGTGCCGCTGATTGCCGGTACGGTGAATGACGGCTTAGAGCGCAGCCATTTGCTCAGGGCCAAGAGCGTTGTGGCCGTGAGTGAGGATGAAATGCAAAACCTGGAGTTGGGGCTAATGGCCTATCGCGCCAACCCCAACTGTCGGCTGATCATCCGCACCTACGACCAGATTTTCACCAATAAGGTGGCCTACCTCTTTCCCTATGCCCAGGTGCTCTGTTCCTCGGCTTTATCAGCGGAGGCCTTTACCGGAGCCGCATTTGGGGAAAACATGGTCAGCCTATTTCGGCTCTACCACCAGACGGTGCTGGTCACCCAGTTTGTGATAGAAGCAGAGGATACCCTCAAGGACCTGCTGCTGGCAGACGTGGCCTATGGCTATGGCGTGGTGCCGATTTTGCACCAGCGCCAGCCCACGCCCCCAACCCTGATGCCGTCGGAGGAGATTCGGCTGCAAATGGGCGATCGCCTGGTGCTACTAGCCACCATTCGCGGACTGCGGCGGATTGAGCAGGGTAACCTGGCCCTCAAGCAGTGGCAGATCCAAGTGGATCATGCGTTTTCGGAAGATGCCGCCTTTGAAGGGGCATCGGAACTGGCGCGGCTCTCGGGTTGCGACATCGGCGAGGCGCGTCAGTTTGTGGCGCAGTTGCCAGGGGTCTTTCCCCACCGGCTTTATCGCCACCAGGCCCTGGGGCTGGTCAGGGCGCTGACTCGGTCGCGGTTACAGGCCAGAATTTTGCCCCTAGAGGATCGCCATGCGGCTAGCGCGCCTCAGCACTGAGGTAGGTGTTTGTTCTGGTGGTGAACCTCTGGTTTAAGCCCTAGAACGCATCACAGCCCGCAGACATCAATCCTTCAATAATGGGGAGCTTCCAGCCTCTGACGCCTCCAGCCTCCAATGCTGGGGGCGTGCTTTGGGTATGAAATTTGCAAGAAGTATCCTAAATCGATGCGGGGGGAGATCGCCCAACTGGCGTACGTTCAAGCTCATTGGTCTTCACCTGAATACCATGGATTAGTCTGTGGAGGGTTTGCAAACCGAGTAGATATTGTTCTGAATACCGATTTCAGGTGAAGCAAGATCGCAGATGACACCTAGAGCGCGGCAAAGCCATAGTTAATAAACCTTGGCTAAATTCTTTTAGAACACCTCGCCAGGATGCAATGTGTGACGATAAGCGGCCTGATTTTGGGCAATGTGGTTACTTGCATTTAGCATTCGGTTTTGCTTCAGTTCCCATACCTTCAGCAGAATCAAATACTCATACAAGGCCTGCAATACGCACCAAGCAAATCCAGCCTTGCCATCGAGGAAGCCTTTTAAGCCGAAATACATGTACAGGAACCGCAGCAGCGGGCGACCCGGCAGATAAAAGGCTAGTTGCTTAAGGGCTTGCCGACGTTGTACTTCGGTTTCACCCAGAAAAATCATTTTCCAGTCAATGTTTATCTGCTCTAACTGATGCAGCATTTCTTGTGCTTCATCATTGGAATAGCGGTTATGTTTATCGATCCAGCGACTAAAGCCTTTGCTACAGGTATAGTGGGGGTAAGTCGCCTGGAGGAAACCGGTTGTGCCTTCGCAAACTTCACGCTCGGCATGACCGTAGTCAGTGAACCAAACCTGACCTTTTTGCAGCAAGCGCAATTGGTAGCGTGGATACTGAGTGCTGTGGCGAATCCAGCGATTCATAAACATAACCCGCTCAGCTACATAGTAGCCAGAGTGGTGATTTGCTGCGCTGGCCGCTAGGCATTCCTGAAAGAGGGCTGGGGTCATGCGCTCATCGGCTTCTAGGATGTAAACCCAGTCATGTTTCGTTTCAATATTTTCGAGCATCCAGGTGCGTTGTTTACCGTAGCTCTCAAAGGCATGTTGCACAACTCGAACGCGGTAGTTTTGGGCAATCTCAATAGTGCGATCTCTACTGTAGGAATCCACCACAATCACATCATCAGACAGCAATGCTGACTCAATACAAGCAGCAATATCGAGTTCTTCGTTGTGGGTCAATATGAATATCGAAAACATGGCTTTAGTACCTGGATGAGCTGTGAATTGAGTTTTCAGAAAAAGCAGCTCTAGAATTTAGAATTTTCGATCTAAAGCTGCTTTTAGAGAATTCAGACAGAGAGCTTGCTGCGCAGATAGCCTTTTAGGCCAGAGAAGCAAGCACCTACTAAAAGAAGCGCCAAACTCGCACTGGGCTCAGGAATATTTTTCGAGTCATCACGTTCTTCTGGCAATCTAAAGTAGATATCGCCGACGCCAATCCCATGGCCATTCGGATTTATTAGCCTGGAAATATCGTCACCGTCTGTATAGGTTAGACTCCAACGATCAATCGATTGCGTGAAAGAAACCTGAACATCCCCTGCACTGCTATCATTTTCGACGGCATCAATACCATCCAAGGTAAATTCATCAACCCGCTCGGCTGTATTGGCAGATGGGTCTAAGAATTCAAAGTTTGGGGCTACAACTTGGTTGTCTAAGTAACCCATGATAGAGACTCGATCCTGCCAAAGACCTCGTAAGGAAATATCAATGTCATGCAGCCAGAATGAAACTTCTTCCAAGGGATCGCTGTAGCCTTTGAAATAAGTATTCATCGTGATGGCATAATCGCCATCCCCTAAACCCACTTGGTCTGCGTCAACTTGCAAGTGCAGAGATGGATCCTCATCTGAGTTGGCACCGTTGAGAACGGAGGTAACTGCGGGTGTCACACCGGAATCACTGAAACCAACAAAATCGATGCCATCTCCTACTGTAAAGTCAATGTCGATAGTGCCACCGCCGATATCAAAGCTGCCACTTTGGGAGCCATCTGGCCACTGGCCTGCTTCAGCCTGCTCAACCCAATCCAGGTAGAATTCTGCGGCTACGACAGGCGTTTGATGAATCAGCAATGCGGCAGTAAAGAGCAGGGAACTGGTTGCAAAATGCTTCAAAGATACACTCATGGATCTGTCTCCTGAAAATAAGTGATTTAAGGGCATCGAAATTCTGAAAATTTCCCTGTTAGCTACCTTTTAAAGATCCTCAAAAGGACGAAAGGGTTAGATGGATTGGTCGCTACGATGCAGATTTCCATCGTTTAGTGACGGGGAGTGCAAGCCCCAAGACAGTAATTGCTAACACTGCAGCGGGTTCTGGAACTTTTTCAACTTCAATATCACCGCCACCGGTTAGATCGTTGTTACATTCTTGCCCCAAGTAAAAAGAGCACAGGGCTCCGGTTTCTTGGAGCTTAGAAATATCGGCAGCTATCGCGGTGGTGGTGCCCCCTAAACCAGCAAATACATCATCCAAACCCAAGTTGGCTTGCTGCTCACTGCTCAGGGTAAAGGCTTCGCCAATCCAGTTACCACCAGTCATCAGGTTGGCCACATGGGTGTTGGCGTCAAAGTAACTGTTGTCTAGGGTGCCGACGATAGGATCCCCGCCGTTTTCACGAACGTAGTTGTTGTAGTCCCCAAAGTTATCGGTGTCGTTGCCATTAGCGGTAGCACGGGAGGTTAAGGTGGGAGTTTCGTAAATACCGGTGGTGGGTACGGCGCTTTCATTCCCAGCATCGAAATTAATGCCGTATTGAGCAACCTGATTGCTCAGGTTATCAACGCAGTTGAGGATGATGTCGGAAAATTTGATGAAGCGATCATGGGCATACTGGCTATCGGTGCCGTCGATGGTGAAGTTGCTTCTCACCCCAAAGACGAGGAAGTTATCTACGACTTGGACGGCGGTGCTATAAAGTTCGTATCGGGTGCCGCCGACATCATTGCCAGCAATGCTGTCGTTATGGGAGTCGTCGTGCCGCAACCAATCGATTTCGGTTGAGCGATCTCTATCAAAGTTGGCAGCTTGGGCGGCTTGGCTAAAGGACACAACTGATGCCAGGGAAAGGACCATCCCCAAAAATTGAACAGAACTATTTTTCATGTCTAGTGCTCCAGTGAGTAGTTTCAAGTGAATTAATAGAAGACAAGAAGAAAAAGCAGCTCTAGGGCTTTTTTTCTTAATCTGGAGCTGCTTTTAGAAAAATTAGCCAGAGAACTTGTTATGCAAATAGCCTTTGGGATCAGGGAGGCAAGCGCTGACTAAAAAAGAAATTTGATCCGACTCTCCTTAGCCCTTTTGGGGAGAAGGGACTTGGGAATGAGGGGATGAATTTGCAAAAGTGGGATTCACCCTTAGGTGCCGCTTACGATGATAAATTATCCCAAATATACTGACGATCGCTGTCCCTAATATCGAAGTGGGTTCCGGCACAGATGTGCTTTGAGTAACAGGCATATCGACAACAAAAACGGTGTCGTTAAAGTCACGATCGCTGCCTTCATTCCGCCCTCCCGTCGCTCCCAAGGGACCAAATAAATCCTCAAAGCCAATCACCACACGGTCTTTATATTCATAGGCCACAATGTGATCTAGCCCATCAGGGTTTAGGCTGGGTTGGGTGCGATATAAGTCGGTTTGACCATCAGTACGATTAATGGCTCCAAGGGTAAAATCAAACAAGGTGCCCGCCTGGAAGTTCCCGAGGTTGACCCAATCGCCAATATTGACATTGCCATCTGTTTCAGAGATGGCACAGCCAGCTTTACAGGAAATATCCTCAAAAACGGTTCCATTTTGAGTTGTAGGTCCTGTGGTGCTGTAAAAGAGATCATTGCGCTTGCCTGCCCCTTCATCAAGGAAAAATACGCGCACCTCATGATTGGCATCTAACAGCAATTGACTGGCATCCAGTCTCTGGGCGGCCGGATTATCGAACGGATCCCGTTCGCCATAGACAAATTGCTGATATTCAGAAAGTACATCCTTAAATCCTGTCGTATCGGATTCAATGGGATAAATGGAAACTGCGGTAGCGGGAGTGCTATTCAAGGCAGTTACAGCCAAGGGAAGAATAACTAGCTGACCGAATGTTTTAAGGGATTTCATGAATCACATCCTCTAGCTTATTTTAGCAAGGTTTATTGCCTACTTCTACTAGTTATAGAGGTGGGTTTCTGTCTGGGTTATCCCCATTTGAAATGGATTTTGCGTTGGGGT
>JBHJIP010000124.1:0-7740 GCA_050043365.1 Leptolyngbyaceae cyanobacterium | reverse complement strand
TTTCGGTTCTCAACCTGGGAAAGCCGGACATCGGAATGGAACCCGGATGGAAACGGGGGAAGGAAAAGGCCCTTGCGGTACCGGCCCCGGGGACCCCCTTGGTTGTTGGCCTGGAGGGCTCCAATTGGGCTGGTGGGTTGACCTTTGTGCGAATCACTTGGCCATCGTGGCGGCGGGCGATTTGCTCTAAAGCACCGGTTGTATTGACTGGGACTACCACCGTGCCCCTGGGGTTGGCGGTGAGGGTCATATGGGTCAGAAGAGCCGTTAGGGTTTCACCGCGGATGGGGGTTCCCACTTCATCCACAAGTACAAATTGTTCGCCATTGGCGGAAACCTGTACCCCAAAGGTAGCCTGCAGGGCTTGAACCACTTGGCCGAGTTGCCCCAACATACGTTCGCGATCGGTGGCAGAGGGTGCGGTTTGGCTAAGGCTGGCATTTAACACAACTGCATCACAACCAAACTTGCCCAGCAGTTGGGGCAGCACTGCGCCTGAGACAGCGTAGGCATAGTCAATCACCACTTTGGAATTGCTATTGCGAACGGCTTCTATATTTAAATGTTCTTCAAAGGCAGTCGTGTAGGTGTCAATGACGCGGCTGGGGTAAGCGACTTCTCCAATTTCACTAATTTGAGCCCGTCTGAGATCTTCTTTGAAGTAGGCCCCTTCAATTTTTTTCTCTTTGCCCTTAGGAATGTCAATGCCTTTGTCATCAAAGAATTCAATCAAGATGTGATCGGCACGCTCGGGATGCAGCCGCACGTGAATGCCGCCCACCACATCCAAGGTCGATAGGACGGTGCGAGCCACAGGAATTGCGGTCGCTTCTAGGTTCTGGATGTTGATGCCAACGGACATCAATCCAGAAATTAGCGATCGCGACACCATTCGGGAAATACTGCGCTGATCTCGGGAAACCGTGACGTTGGACCCTGGCTTAAGGGTGGACCCATAGGCCGCGCCCAGCTTCACCGCAAACTCAGGGGTGATGTCGATATTGGCTAGACCCGAAACCCCACGCTGGCCAAAGAGATTGCGCTGGGCGGTATTTCCCCAAATCAGGTTGATATTCAAAGTGGCTCCTGACTCAATCTGCTTACTAGGCCAAACTCTAACGCTGGGGCTGATCTGAGCCTCTTCTCCCACGGTTGAGAGGGCACCAATGACGGCCCCCTCTAAAACATGGGCACGGCGATCGACTCGGGTGCCCCGACTGATCACGCAGGCCCGCAGGTGAGACTCTTCGCCAATAATTGCCCCATTCCAAATCACAGGGCGTTTTAAATCTGCATCGTTACCAATGGTGACGTTATCGCCAATGACGCTGCCAGATTCAATATTCACCCGTGCTCCAATGCGGCAATTGTTACCAATCATCACAGGGGGATGAATTTTCGCCGTGGGGTCAATTTCTGTATTTTGGCCCACCCACAGCCCCGGTGACTGCTCTTCGTAGTAGCTAAAGTCCATCTCAACCTTGCGGTTTAAGGCGTCATATTGCGCCTCCCGATAGGCATCTAAATGGCCTACATCACACCAATAGCCATCGGCAACATAGCCATACATGGGCTCCCCTTTTTCGAGCAAGAGCGGGAATAAATCCTTCGAAAAGTCACACTCTTGATCGGCAGGCAGATAATCGAGCACCTCAGGCTCAAGAATATAGGTGCCGGTATTAACGGTGTCTGAAAAGATTTCGCTGGTTGAAGGCTTTTCTAAAAAGCGCTTAATGGCGCAGTTCTCATCGGTAATGACCACCCCAAACTCAATCGGATTAGGCACTCGTGCCAAGACCAACGTCGCTTTTGAGCCTTTTTCTTTATGGAAGCGAACGGCAGCTTGCAGGTCGAAGTCGGTGACGCTGTCTCCGCTAATCACGAAGAAGGTGTCGTCGAGTAAGTCAGCAATGTTCTTGACGCATCCCGCCGTGCCAAGGGGCTGATCTTCTTCGACCGCGTACGTCATGCGTACACCAAAATCTTGACCGTCATGGAAGTAATCACGCATGACGTCTGGCAAGTAGAAGAGCGTCGCAATGATTTCATTGACACCATTACGCTTGAGCAGGTTGACGATATGCTCAGCAATGGGCCGGTTGAGAATGGGCACCATGGGTTTCGGCATGTCGCATGTCAAAGGGCGCAAACGCGTCCCTGAGCCACCGGCCATTAATACTGCTCTCACAAGAACCTCCTTCTACTGCTGCTATTGATGCTGTGCTACAGCGCGATTTACTCCGCCATTGGCCTTGACTAATAGGCAATGGCAAAGCCTTCGAAAGCGATGCCTGCTCACACTGCAGACAGGCCCTTTCGACCTTGATATCGTCACAGAGCACAAATACTGGCTTGATGCCAAGGCCAAAATTGGCATCCATCGCAACCTTGCCCCTGCTCTCAGGAGCATTACTCCTAGGCACTTGAGTGATTGCCAGAGTCGTCACTAGGTGCATGCTAGCTAGATCGATGGGGTGCCATCTGAATGTCCTGCCTAGCTAACACTGTCTCATGTCTTAGGGATGGATACCGTTATGGTCAAGGCAAAATGGCTGGTGCAGAATCATGTACGGATGAAAACCGGGACATAACCATCAGGACCAAGCCGACTTTGGCTAACAGCCGAAGCTAGCACGACCAAACATTGGTTATTGTAATAGGTATACATACTGATTCCAAATGGTCTGGGAGCAATAGAAGCGATGCTTCAATTACTCGGTTTAGTGGCGCTGGTTGTCTACGGTGTTGGGGGATGGCGGTTTTGGCGGGGCTTTCACCGCACCAACTTTAGTCAAGGACGGATTGGGCTGACGCTGCTCTGGCCCGTGTTTTTGATTTCAAATCGGTCCTATCGACAAAACTTTAGTAAGGCCCTAAAGGGATAGCGGTCTGAGCTGCGCAACCGCTTCAGGATTCAGTAGTACCCTGTCAAGAGCACTCTATGGAACTCGGTACTAATGCCATTGCCTGATGCTGCACCAAACCCCTGGTCTGAACGTCTGCTGTCTGTAGCTGACCGGTTTGATCGCGAGTATCGTGGCCAGAGCCCAGAGTTGCCTGAAGCGGTCGAGTCATTGTCAGTGTTTCAGGATTGGGTGGCAGGTCAGTTGGCGGCTCGGGTGGCGTCTCCCTTCTGGACAATGGTCAAGCCCAAGAAGGGCCAGCTTTGTTTAGACCTGGGTTGCGGGGCCAGCTTTTTGATTTACCCGTGGCGAGACTGGGATGCGCGGTTTTATGGCCAGGATATCAGCGGTGCTATTTGTCAGATGGTGGGTTCGCGGGGACCGCAGCTCAACTCCAAGCTGTTTAAGGGCATGGTGCAGGGTCCGGCCCATAAGTTGGCCTATGAGCCCGATACGTTCGATTTAGTGGTTGCCACTGGGGTGAGTTGCTATTACCAACTCGATTACTGGGATTTGGTGCTGGCCGCCGTCAAAAAGGTTTTGAAGCCAGGGGGCACATTTGTATTTGATGTGCTGAATCCGGAGGCGGATTTGGCTGAGGACTGGGCGATTTTAGAAATGTATCTGGGCGCTGAGGTGGAGCTGACGGCCTTAGCCGACTGGCGATCGCACCTCAAAGCCTCCGGGGCCACCTTGAAGAGTGAAAAACCAGGAGAACTCTTTCACATGATGAAAGTCGCTTTCTAAGTAGACCATGGCGCTGTGGTTGATCGGGGGCACCCAGGAGAGCCGTCACTGTGTCGCAGGCATCTTGGGCAGCGGCGAGAATTCACAACCGCTAATTGTTACGGTGGCAACCGCTTCAGCCAAATCGCTTTATCCGTACCCAGTGGGAAGTGTTGTGCGGGTGGGGCAACTCAATGCTGAGCAGGCCGATACTCTGATCCGACAAGATTCCATTAGTGCGATTTTGGATGCCTCTCATCCATTTGCCACTCAGATATCGACCACCGCGATCGCCCTAGCCCAAAAATACGATTTACCTTACCTGCGATACGAGCGCCCTATAGACAACACCCCTCAGAACCCTTGGCAAGATCAGTTCAATCGAGTTGGCTTAGTTCGTCTGACCACAATTGAACAGGTCTTGAGTCCAACCTATTTGGCTCCTCAGGAACGGACGCTGCTAACGGTAGGACGGCGTTGGTTGGTGTTATTTCAGCCTTGGCAGCAGCATACCCAACTGTTTGCACGGGTCTTGCCGATGCCGGGGGCGATCGCGGATGCGATGACGGCTGGGTTCATCCGGCAGCAACTGGTGGCAATGTACCCACCCGTCTCCCTAGAACTCGAACTGGCGCTTTGGCGGCAGTGGCAATTAACTCAGGTGATTACAAAAGCCTCAGGGGACCCAGGAGGAGAAGCGACCAAACAGTCTGCTGCAGCTCAACTCGGCATCCGACTGATAGTGATCGATCGCCCCAACCTGGCCTATCCGCTGCAGCCCCACTGTCTTGAGAGGGCGATCGCCTTTGGCTGCGATCCAGTGACAGCAATCCGTGCTTTAGCCACTTCAGGAAACTAGGGGCTGCGCTGTGAGGCATGTTCTAGCTGATTGTCAGCGTCGTAGACAGGCTGCTGTTGAGCTTTGAAGCCCGATCTGCAGTGGGTGAAAAGTTGACCTTTTTGTATAGCAGTCGCCAGTCCGATTCGGACAAGACTGTGAGCCACTGTACTTCCATGCAAAGCATCAGGAGATACTCGGCGTCTTAAGCAAAGTGGCCAAAGTTATAGAGGGCGATCGCTTTTGAGCAGGGGTGTTATGCTTAGTCTCCAAATGCTGGATTTCCCCTGTCGGTTGTCCAATTTCGTTGCTCACATCTAACGTGGCTCCTAAGCCAACGCTTCTATGACCGCTGCTCCGTTACCCTCTAGTTCCCCTGATGCTACGGGCCAAGATTTGCGGCCTGAGGCGGTCTCAACCTATGCCCTGCGGGAATTAGTGGCGCGTCTGCAGCGTGAGCAAATCAAGATTCAAGACCTGCTGAGTTCTCTGGGGTTTGCGCTGCGCAGCCTCAATAACCTCAATCAGTTTTTAGAACTGATCCCCATGATCGCCAGCCGCGTTACAGATGCGACCGGGGGAGCCTTAGTCTTATTTCGGCCCGATGGTCAGATTCGCCTAGAGCGCATTCATTGTCAGAGTGAACAACATTGCCATGATGTAAAAATGGCCCTAGAAGCGGCCACTCGTCAGGTCACTGCTTCTTTTGCGAGTTCGGGCTCCACGATGACGGTAGCGCGGACGGCAATGCTGTCTTTAGATCGCTATGTTCACCGCTACCTAGGCAATGAATACAAGCTGTTTGGCACGGCCATCATTGTCAAGAATGCCGAGCGCGGTCGCCTGTATGTGTTTAGCCGCGATCCGGAATACAACTGGGCTGAAACCCGTCAGAAACTGGTCCGCCTCGTCGCTGACCAGACTGCCGTTGCCATTGAGAATGAAGAGCTCACCGTAGCGCTGCGCAAAAAAGAGCGCATGGGTCGCGAGCTGGAAATTGGGGCTGAAATTCAACTGCAGCTCCTACCCAGAAAGTTTCCCGCCATTGAAGGCATCGACTTGGCGGCCCAATGCCACACTGCCAACAAGGTGGGCGGCGACTATTACGACTTTATCCCTACCACCTACGATCAGCTTCATCAGCCCAATGCCCAAGGGTCGGCCTTAGCACCTTGGAGTTTTGCAATCGGCGATGTGATGGGTAAAGGGGTGCCCGCTGGGTTGATTATGACCATGGTGCGGGGCATGTTGCGGGCGGAGGTTTTGCACAGTCACAGCCCAGCCCAAATTTTGCATCACCTCAACCATGTGATGCATACGGATTTAGAAAATTCCAGCCGATTTGTGACCCTGTTTTATGGAGAGTATGACCCTAAGCAGCGGCAATTGTCTTACAGCAATGCGGCCCACAATCCCCCGTTTTTATGGCAGGCAGCAACCAATACGGTGGCGCGTCTAGATACAGAAGGGATGCTGCTGGGTCTGGATATGCAGACCCAGTATTACGAAAACAAGGTGCAGCTTGAGCCTGGAGATACGATCATTTACTACACCGATGGCTTTACCGATGCGGCCAATGCCAAGGGTGAGCGATTTGATGAAGATAATCTGATTAATGCGCTGAAGTGGGCCTGCCGAAATTGCAATTCAGCCCAGGAAATCCTGGATTATTTGTTTAACTTATTGAGCAAGTTTGTGGGGCGCGATCGCAGTACTGATGATGATGTAACGGTTGTCGTGATGCGCGTGAGACCCGAACTCCAGCTTGATTTATTCAATTAAGAGAGAAAGCAAATAAATTGCGAGTTATTACACCAAAGTCCACTTTAAGTGGACTGGTGGGGAACCCGACCTTACCCAGCAGCGCTCTATGAACCCCTGAAGGCACGGTGGTTTTACTCTCGCCACAGAGAATCAGCAACCATTGAGGTTACGTAGAGTCACACAGCCGTGCATTGGGCTCAACTTAAGGAACTCAAGTTGAGATGGCGTAGCAACATCATACGGGCAATAACCTTGCTGGATAAGTTGACCACGCCCGCTTCTATAATATTTCTAGGGGCTGAAACCTTTGCAACACAAGTATTCTAGCTTTAATTGATAACAGCCCCTAGTATTGCACTAGGCTAACGATAGGGACTTCTGGCAGTTGTTTACGGCCTTCTAAAAAGGTGAGTTCCACCACAAAGCCGAAGCCCACCACCTCACAGCCGGTTTGTTGCACCAACTGCGCCGTGGCGTTGGCCGTACCGCCAGAGGCAATCAGGTCATCAATGATCACCACGCGACTGCCAGGTCGAAAGGCGTCTTGGTGCAGCTCTAGGGTATCGGTGCCATATTCCAGCGCATACTCGGCCCGATAAACGGCAGCGGGCAGCTTGCCAGGTTTGCGAACCGGAGCAAACCCGACCTGTAACTTTTGGGCCAAGGGTACCCCAAACAAAAAGCCTCGCGATTCAATTCCGGCAATATAGTCCGGCTGAAAGGCTTTGCATTGCTCGGCCAAGGTCTCAATGGTGTAATTCAGCGCCTCAGGATCGGCCAAGAGGGTGGTGATATCGCGAAAGAGAATCCCCGGTTTAGGAAAGTCAGGCAGGTCTCGGATCCGGCTTTTTAAATCCATCGGCAATGCTGCGCAAAAAGGCACCGCTATCCTAGCATCGGCAGTGCGGCTGACCCTGCCAGAATGGGGGGATTCCGCCCACTGATTTAGGAACACAGCATGGCTGGTGTGATTGCTCTCGGTGCCTCTGGTCTACTAGCGGGAATTTTGGCGGGCCTGCTCGGCATTGGCGGGGGGACGGTGCTGGTGCCGATTTTGGTCACCTTGGGTTATGAACCGATTCAGGCAGTGGCCACCAGCAGCTTGGCGATTATTATCACTTCCGCTTCTGGTAGCTACCAAAACTGGCGCATGGGCTATATCGACTTTAATCGGGTGGTGCTACTGGGGATTCCGGCCTTAGTGACCGCTCAAATCGGGGTGGTAATCGCCACGCTGCTACCGCCAGCCCTACTCTTAGTTGCCTTTGCAATTTTGCTGGCAACTAACGTCTACTTGGTGGGGGTGCGTAAACGGCTGGCCCGTCAGGATGACGCTGCTGAAGAGAAACCTACCCAGTGGAACCCGACTGTGGCACGATTGTTGGCCGGGTCTTCTCCGATTCTAACTTCGATGGATTCCAGCAGCCCGGCGAGCCTGGAATCCCTAATGCGGTTATTTATATTGACAGCGGTAATCGCATCATTACTGACGCTAACGGTCTATTTTCG
>JBHJIP010000123.1:0-15012 GCA_050043365.1 Leptolyngbyaceae cyanobacterium | reverse complement strand
CCAGTAAAAGTCCACCTAAGGCCTATGCTTCTCAACGAAAACGGCTTGCTTTAGAGCAGCGCATAGAGTTCAACAAGGTGATCAGATTCTCATGGTGAGACTGACTAAGATGCTGAAAAGTTTTCTGCACCACTAAGCCGTGATCCCTTTACCTGCTTGGCATAATGGGTCTTGATGGCTTTGGTAAGCGATCGCCCGACACCTCAAAGCACTAATGACAATCAGGAAGTCCATTGTTGCTATTGAAAATTAGTCGAGGGTGTTGACATAGGCTAGAGGCATGACTTCTTTGAGGGAATCTGAGATGACATAGTTTCAGTTGAGTGCCTAGACACCCTCGGTCAAGCAAAGATACTTTTCAAAATCCTCCTAAGCGCTGCTCCAGGAGTAGTCATGAGTCCATGAGCGATCCGTCCTCAATCCAGATCAGCATTATCACTCCTGTCTATGACAATGTGGCTTTTATTGAGTGCTGCATCAAAAATGTGTGTCAGCAAGACTGCTCTAACCTTGAACATATTATTGTTGATGGTGGTTCAACTGATGGCACCCTGAATGTCATAAAAGATTACGCCGAAAAATTCCCCCATATTCGCTGGCATTCTGAACCTGACCAGGGGCAGTCTAGTGCAATCAATAGAGGCATTAGAATGGCCAGAGGGGAATTGATTGGGCTACTTAATTCTGACGACTTTTATGAAGAAGATGCTGTCTCTAAGGTTAAAAAAATACTACCCGAGCTTCCCGAGCCCTCTTTCATAGTGGGTAATTGCCGAGTAGTTGGCATAAATGATCAAATCAAAAATCTGAACATTCCTAGAGACTTAACGCTCTTTAACTTATTAACATACCGTTGCCCTCATCCATGCAACCCATCAGCTTACTTCTATCACAAGTCTTTACATAATAAAGTTGGCTTCTATGACATCGAAGATCATTACACTATGGATCTTGACTTTATTTTGAGAATTCTTCCCCACTGCCATATTGAGTATATTAATGAAATTTTAGGCAACTTCAGAGAAATTCCAGGAACGAAAACCTCTAAATCAAAAGAAACACATCAACATTTTATTCGGAAATCAAACCTAATTCGAAAACATCAATGTCAATTACCTAAGCTGGAATCAATCTTCATCTCAATGACTAGAAAAACAACTTCGACGATGCACTTTTTAAAACATCCCAACAGCTTTTTGAATTACATTGCAGAAATAAAGAACAATCAACTTTCGTAGATTTAATTTGGGCTATGATAGCCACATCAAAAGATCCACTTGTCAGTATAATCCTCAATAATTATAATTACGGATGCTATTTAAAACAGTCTATTGACAGCGCCTTAAATCAAACTTATGGGAGAATAGAAGTCATTGTTGTTGATGATGGATCTGAAGACAAGTCTCTCGAAGTCATTAATTCTTATGCTGACAATTCAATAATTCCTATTCTGAAAGACAATGCTGGTCAAGCTTCAGCTTTTAATGCGGGGTTTCTCGCTAGTAGTGGCGAAATAGTATGTTTGCTAGACTCAGATGACTTTTTCTATCCGAGCAAAATTTCTCGGATTGTTGAAGCTTTTGCAAATCACCCAAGTATAGGCTGGATATTCCACAAATTGACTTATGTGGACAAGCAATCTGCTCTTATTTCCATGGATGAGCCTAAGAATTCATTCATTCAATCTGCAAGGATTGATTGGCGTTCACGCATGAAAAAAGGGGCACGTGCTTTGGTTTTGCCTGCTACTGGAGGTTTATGTATTAGAAGAGAAATTCTCGGAAAAATTTTACCGATGCCTGAATCTAGAGGGGTTACCATCAGTGACAACTACATTAAATATGCTTCACTTGCAATTTCTCCTGGGTTTTTGTTCGCAGATCGATTGGCGGCACAAAGAATCCATGGAAAGAATATTTATACTTTTCAGGAAAACTGGAAATTACGATCTGAAATTAATATAAAGACAGGATACTATTTACGGAAAAGTTATCCTGAAATCCAACTATTCGCTGACAAACTCTTTTCTCAGGGTTGTGGAGAGATGTTGGCAGAAATGGGGATAAAAAGACTTATTGAAATGCCAGAATTCAAGAAATATTTACAAGGATTTATGTCGGCATCCATGGTGGCGATCAATTTCCCAAAGATTATTATTCATGCCATAAGATTTAAGTTAAGGAGATGTCTTTTAAATACAAAGTTTTTGATATCTGAATGAAAGTTGCCTTCCTGCTCAGGAAATTTCCAGTTTTATCTGAAACGTTTATCCTGGATCAGATAGTAGAGTTAATTGAGCAGGGCTTTGCCGTTGATATCTATGCTCTTTTCAAAGAAGAAACTGGTTGCTGTCATCCTTTGGTAGAGTCTTATCAATTACTCGAGAAGGTTCACTTTCCTAAGATTCCTTGCTCTTCAAAGTCGTGGATACGCCTACTAAAATCCCCTAAAGTATTCTGGGCAAGACAATCAGCGCCTATTTCAAAACAGTTGCATAGCCTCAATCCTTTCAAGTATCACCGTCAGGCATTTCTGCTACATCTTTTATATTTTTCCAGTATATTCAATGGTGACCTGAGCTATGACATTATTCACTGTCATTTTGGTATGTATGGATTGGTCGGCGTTGACTTGCGAAATCTAGGTTTAGTCCATGGAAAAATCATTACATCTTTCCATGGCATGGATGTCCATATTTATCCTAAACGACATGGAAGTTCAGTTTACAATAGACTGTTTAATCAGGGCGACTTATTCACCGCTAATAGTGAGTTTACAAGAAAGAAACTCGTTCAATTAGGTTGCCCCTCAGAAAAGCTTTTTAAACTACCTGTAGGTCTCCGAACAGGGCTATATAGCACGATCAACAAAAACCAGACAAGTAGTAAAGTTCAGATTTTAACCGTTGCTCGATTGACCGAAAAAAAAGGTCTCCAGTACAGCATAAAAGCAGTTGCTAGCCTTTATAGGCAGTATTCTCATATTCGTTACACAATTGTAGGTGAAGGCGCTTTGAGAGATTCACTTAAGCAGTTGATAAATGATCTAAAGGCGACTGCTTATATTCACCTCGTGGGTTCTCGTAACCAGGAAGAACTCCGCTCAATATATGCCAGTAGCGATATTTTTGTGTTGCCCAGTGTGACTGCAGCTAATGGCGATATGGAAGGGCAAGGGTTAGTGCTTCAAGAGGCTCAGGCGAGTGGCTTGCCCGTCATTTCTACCTGGCATAACGGCATTCCCGAAGGCATATTAGTTAATCAATCGGGATTTCTAGTGGCTGAACGTGATGTGGATGCTCTTGAAGAACGCTTGGCCTATCTGGTTAAGAATCCAGAGGAACGTAAAAGAATGGGGCAGGTGGGGCAGGCGTTCGTCCGCAAATACTTTGACATCAGTACTTTAAGCCATCAGTTACTAGGGCTATACAATAGTTTATTGTGACTTTTACTCCTGCTTTGCGTTGCTTATTTTTCCATAACTACTATCAGTACGCTGGCGGTGAAGATGTTTCAATGGCTGCTGAGATCAAAATGCTTCGTCAAAGGGGGCATCAGGTCGAATTGCTGCAGTGGCATAATGACAGTATCTTGACGATGCCTCCGCGGGAAAAACTGGCGTTGTTTTGGCAAACAACCTGGAATTCAACATCAGAGCGTTGTGTTAGTCAGGCGCTCAAGCACCATAAAGCTGACTTACTGCATGGGCAGAACTTTTTCCCGCTGATATCACCTTCGGTTTATTCTGCAGCGCATCGTTTAGATGTGCCAGTAGTCCAGCACCTTAGAAATTTCAGATTAGGGTGTCTAAATGCTTATCTCTATCGACAAGGACGCGTGTGTGAAGATTGTGTTGGCTGTAATCCTTGGCGAGGATTGGTCCGGCGATGCTATCGAAACTCATTGCCTGCGTCTTTAAGTTTGTGGCAAATGTTAACGGCTCATCGGTGGCGTCGCACTTGGCATCGGGATATTGATGCTTTCATCGCGCCCAGCCAGTTTGCTGCAAAAAAGTTAGTTGAAATTGGCTTGCCTGCTGAGAACATGCATGTCAAGCCTAACTTTGTGATTGATCCGCTGGTAGAAGGACATATTCCGCAGCAGCCCGACGTACCGACGTTTATCTTTATAGGGCGCTTATCGCCAGAAAAGGGGATTGCCGAATTGTTGCAGGCATGGCGAGGGATAAAGCACTCTGAATGGCAGCTTTGGATAGTTGGGGATGGCCCTCTAAAATCTCAGCTCGATGATTTTTGTCGAGATCAAAAGCTCCACAATGTTCACTTTTGGGGCCAATGTGCTCCTGGTGAAACGCTGAGACTTTTGCAGCGCGCCTCAATGCTTTTAGTGCCATCCCGCTGGTATGAAACCTTTGGTCGAGTCGTGGTTGAAGCATTTGCTTGTGGGCGTGGAGCATTGGTTTCTAAGTTGGGTGCTTTGGCTGAACTCGTTCAAGATCAACAAACTGGGTTAACTGTTCCCTATCAAGATCAACAAATGTGGATCGATAAAATTCAATGGTGTGGGGAAAATCCGTCAGTCATGGCTACTATGGGGCAGCGTGCAAGGCAGCGCTATTTAACGTATTACACACCAACGGTTAACTATGAACGTTTGATGCAGATCTACCAGACTGTCACTTGACCAAAATATGGGCGCATGACTGAGGACTGGGTTATGTTCTGAGCCCCATCTAGCCCAGGATGATGCAATAATTTCGACGAAAATTGTGGTGGTGTTGCTGAAACTACTAAGGGGACTAGCTACACTGCAGCGCTTGGACCTAAACTTTGCCGGAGTATTCGGTCATGGGGCCATCATTACATCTACCTTCTCTGCCCTACCGCTGGCTTAAGAGAGCCATAGCGCTCTTTCTGGGAGTATTGATTAGCTCATACGCAACCCCAGCCAAAGCGCAGTTTGGGTTGCCCTTGCAGGATATCCTTGCTCCCCTGATTCACCCCCAAACCAATATGGGCGAGGTGGCCCGGACAGTGTGTGTCCGCTTAGACGGCCACTGTGTTTTTCGGGTGGCGGCAGCCCCTTCAGACTTGTACCCCAGGGTGGAGGCCATACAGACGCAACTGGTGATGATCCGAGATGAATACTTGGCGTCCCCGTCGCCGACTTTGACCGTCACTATCCAAACCCAGTCAGAAGAGGTAACCCTGGATGAACCTGCACCGAACCCAGTAGCCGAGGAGCCGCTGAATGCACCGAGTCAAGCTCCGGAAATCTATGTGGCCGTGGGCGATCGCCCCGCTACCCGATTGATGAGCGTCACCCACTTTGAGGCCGATCCGAAGGGGGTGGATGTGCCAACCACGGCGGAGCTTTTGGTGGAACAAATCGACAGTGGCCTCAGGCGCAGCTACCGGGAGCGCCAGCCGGATTATCTCTTGGCGCAGGCGGGTTTAGCGGTTGGCACCCTAGTTCTCTTGCTCATTGGGGTGTGGGGATTACGGCGTTGGGAAAAAGCGCTCCGGCAGGGGAAGCAGGCATTACATAAGGCCTTGCAGGATCAGACCCATACCCTCAGCGCTTTGCTGGATGAGCGCCGTCAGTGGAATGTCAATGAGGCACAGCTACGATTTTCGCAACTGGTGCAAGCGGGGGTGTGGTTCACGGGGGCTCTGCTGGTTTTTAGCCGCTTTCCCTACACGCGTATTATTACAGTGCAGACGATCGCGGGGCTGCGCATTCCCCTCCGTCTACTCATCGTAGGGTTAGGAGTGTACGTGGCGGTGCGGCTCAGTTTCGCCCTAATCAACCGTCTGACCGCCCTGTTGATCAAAAATTACGAGCTCACCCCAGAGGTCAACCGCCGCACTCAACTGCGGGTGCAAACAATTTCGAGAGTAAGTCGGGGGATCGTCACCCTGGCGTTTTTAGGGGTGGGGTTCATGGCGGCGTTAACGGCGGTGGGGGTGAATATTGCACCGCTGCTAGCAGGGGCCGGGATTATTGGTGTGGCTTTATCGTTACCGGCCCAGAGCTTGATTAAAGATGCCATCAACGGCTTTTTTATCATTTTGGAAGATCAGTACGCCGTGGGCGATGTGATTACAGTCCATGAGATTCGCGGCCTGGTCGAAAATATCAATCTGCGCATCACCCAAATCCGCGATGAAGAGGGGCGATTGGTGACGATTCCCAACAGTGAAATTGGCCTGATTGCCAACCATTCCAGTCATTGGTCTCAAGCGGATGTGTATATCCCAATTAGCTACCACGCGGATGTGAATCGGGTGCTGGCGTTGATTGAGACGACGGGACAAACCATGAAGCAGAGTGATCGCTGGTACACCGCCATGTTGGATATCCCTGAGGTGCTGGGTGTAGAGGACTTTGGAGAGCGGGGACTAACCATCCGCGTCTGGATCCGCACCCAACCTCTGAAGCAATGGGATGTGGCTCGGGAATATCGGCGACGACTCAAAGTGGCTTTAGATGCTGAAGGGATTGAAATTCCAGCCCATATTGATTTCAAAGCACCTAAGGATTAGGGCGTGTGGACAATTAATAACCAAACCCTTATTGGGTAGGCATGCCCACGCCCGCTTTACTGAATCAGGCTAGGGGCTGTAACCCTCTCATATCAGGAAGTCTGACCTTGATTGCCCACAGCCCCTAGATAAATTTCCTTTTATCGAGCTAATGCCCAATTCTTGATCGCATCAATGATCACCCGCGCACCTTCGTAACCCACCACAAAGATCAACCCCGATAGCGCCGCCCCCATTACACAGACCACCAGCCCCGCCAAGCTAATCAAACCATCATCATCCAGCAGGCCAAACCCCGTAATAAAAACCCCGATCGCCGGTAACGTGTTTGTCCCCGGAATCGGAATCATCATCGAAATCGACATCAGGGCAATCGCCAACCCAATCACCACCCGGCCCACTGGGCTGGCGCACATAGCGGTCAAGCGTGGCCGTGACAAAATCTCGATGCGGCGCAGCCAAGGCACCCCCGCTTTCACAAACTTGCGGATGGTGTTCATGTCAAAGCCCTTCGCTTGCCACCCGTGCGGTAACCAGGGGCGCTTGCGGCCAATCACCAGTTGCCCCGCCAAAATCAGCAGCACGACCCCAAACGGAATCGAATAGCCCGGGGCGGGTACCGGCAACGCCGAGGGCAATGCCAGCAGCACAAACAGAAAGCCAAACGTGCGTTCCCCCGCCAGAGTGAGGATGTCCTTTAAGGTGACCGTTTGGGCCGTTTCTAGCTCTTGAAAGAAAAACGTCTCTAATTCTGCCGACAATCGGGTCATACCGAATCCCAACTTGCGAAGTGCTGTGCTTCAGTATTCCCACGGAACGAGATTCCCGACAATTAAACCGCCCCTTAACCCGGTGTTAACGTTACGTTCCTATTTAGCTAACGTGCCGATGATAACCTCTCTCCATCAGGGGTAAGTGCATTGCCATCTATGTAAAATAACGACTTTTCAATATCCATCTTGATGGCTTCACTCAACATCAATTCGCCATTAACTGCATTAACGCTACATACCTTTGCGGTTGACCGCGATTGCCTCGGTCACGTCGCATACCAGCGGTTTGATCAAGAACCTGATTTACCCGGCGTCATTCTCTTAGACGGGCAGGCCCAGTGGGGGATGATCTCCCGGCGACGATTTTTCAAGGCGATGGGTCGCGCCTATGGGCGAGAGCTGTTTTTGCGGCGTCCTTTAAAGGTGCTATACGACTTTATTGATCATCAAATTTTGCAGCTGCCCGCCAGTTGCCTGATTACAGAAGCCGCCCAACGCGCCGTTGAACGCCCGTCGAAGTCGCTCTATGAACCGGTTGTGGTCGAGCAGACAGGGCAAGGGTATGCCCTCCTCGATATGCACGATCTGCTTCAGGCTCAGTCCCAGATTTATCGCCTCACCGCCGAGCTTCTTCAAGAGAAGACCCGCACTGAACGGGTACAGATGGAGAAAATGGCCAGCCTCGGCAAGATGATGGCTGGGGTAGCCCATGAAATTCGCAATCCAGTGAATTTTATCTGGGGCAACTTAAAGTACATTGCCGACTACAGCCAAGATCTGATTGACTTGGTGGCGGCTTTCAACCAAGAGGTGCCAGTACCAAGCCCAAAACTGCAGGCGCTTCAACAAAAAGTAGATGTGCCCTTTGTCAGCCAAGACTTGCCAAAGGTGATTCAAAGTATTGAGAACGGCACCGATCGCCTCCGCAATTTAGTCACCAGCTTACGCACCTTCTCCCGCATGGATGAAGTTCAGCAGGCACCGACCGATTTGCACCAAAGCCTTGAGAGTACCCTGCTGATTCTCAACAGCCGCCTCAAAGAAGGGATCCTCGTGCATAAGCGGTATGGCGATCTGCCCCCAGTCAACTGCTACGGCGGCCAGATCGGCCAGGTGTTTATGAACCTGATTAGCAATGCCATTGATGCCTTGCTGGAGTACGCAGAAACCCAACCGTCGAGTCGCTTCACGACGATCGAAGATTATCTGCAAGCGGATGATGAGAAGAGTTGGGAACCTCAGATCACCCTCACCACCCGCATTTGCGCCACCCTACCCTCGGATGTGGATCCCAGGGCTAGCGATGCTGACCAGTGGGTCTCCATTTGCGTGCGAGATAACGGCCCAGGCATCCCAGCCGAGATTCAAGCCAAAATTTTTGACGACTTTTTTACCACCAAACCAGCGGGGCAAGGTACGGGCCTGGGGTTGCCCATCTCTAAGCAAATCGTCACAGAGAAGCATGGGGGCTACTTGATTTTGCGATCGCCCATCAACCCCAACACCCAGCTCAGCAGCGGTACTGAGTTCGAGGTCCTGTTGCCCCTGATCGAAACGCCAGAGTCAGGCGGTAAGGTTAGAAGCGGCAGTAACGAGTACGGCGGGCGCAATTCCGAACCCAATCAGTTCGCCCCCCCTAAAGCCGTAACCGTTGCACTGTAGCCTCATCCCTAATTTCGCTGGATTACGCCATGGTTGCCCCTACCCTGCTGGCCCTCGACTTTGATGGCGTCCTCTGTGATGGCCTGCTGGAATATTTTGAAACCTCCTGGAAAGCCTATTGCCAGGTTTTTGAGCCAGCGGAAACCACACCACCGCCAGACCTAGCCGAGCAGTTTTATCCCCTCAGGCCGGTGATCGAGACCGGCTGGGAAATGCCGATGGTGCTCCACGCCCTGCTTAAAGGGATCGCAGCCGAAGATATTTTGCAGAACTGGCGGCAGATCGTGCCAACCCTGCTGACCGAGGCGGGGCTAACCTCCGGACAAGTCATGACCGCCGTGGATGGCATCCGAGATCGCTGGATTCAAGCTGACCTCAACGGTTGGCTAGAGCTGCACCGCACCTATCCCGGCACCCTGGATTGGCTCCAGAACCTGCTGGCCAGCGACCTGCATACAGTGATTATTTCCACGAAAGAAGGGCGCTTTATCCATGCTATTTTGCAGCAGCAGGGGCTCGAGATGCCTCGGGAACAGATTCTGGGCAAAGAGGTGCAGCAACCCAAAACCGAAACCCTGCGTCAATTGCTGGCCCAGTACCCTGGCAGCAGCGCCGAACCCACCCGGCTCTGGTTTGTAGAAGATCGCTACAAGACCCTACAGAAGGTAGAGGCAGAGGCCGATCTCAACGACGTATCTCTGTTTTTGGTGGATTGGGGGTACAACACAGCAGCCGAGCGAGAGGAGGCCCGTCGCGATTCTCGGGTGAATCTGCTATCGTTATCGACGATAGTACAAGAGTTCTCAGCTTGGGTTGAGCCCACCTAAGGAGATTTCCAGGTAAGAATTTACCTTGGTAGGGGTAGGTCTTGTGCCTACCCGCCGCCAATTGCCCCTGAACCCACCGATTTCTCGATTCGTGCCCTCCGGCAGGTTATCGAGGGCACCCACAAGAGGTGCCCCTACATCGGTGATCGCGAGGCGCAACGCACCCTAGCCAGGTATTTTCTTTTCAAGAAATGCCCCAAGGGATCGGCGGGTAAATAAAGTACCTGCATAAGGCAGTGGATGGGTGGATGGGATGTTATTTCTGCGCAGTTTCCTAAGTCAGGACTGAAGAATTTTGTCACGGCCCCACAATCTCCCCTCTGGGGAGGGGTGGCCGCAAGCCGGGTTGGGTCAGGAAACCTAGGTTAGACAAGGGCTCAGGATGCGTCATTGCTTTGCATGACCCACCCAAATCTGAACCGCGCCAGTCCTGTTCTCCAACGCTTCGGTATCATGCTGGATTTAATTCAACTGGCCCGCCAAATGCAGGGCATTAGTGCCCACTTAACCCAAGAAGCCGAGGCAGCACGGCGGCGGGTGCAGATCGCCCAAACCCTGATGGCCCAGGCCCAAACCCGTCAGGCCGAGTTGGTTGCAGCCCTGCAAGACTGGCGCGATCGCGTTCCTTTTGCGGTGGCTGAGCCGATCGAACCGTTGGAAAGTCGCATTGCGATCGCCCCCGCTCCAGAGGCCCATACGGTCTTCGCTACAGACGGCTCCCAAATTTCCCCCAGCCACCATGAGATTGCCTATTGCTATCTGCTGAATGTGGGCCGCGTGGTCTTGCACTACGGCCAAAGCCGCTATCCCCAAATCGACAGTCACCCCGAGGTGATCTACCGCCCCGAAGAGCTCTATGTCTCTCGCCAGTGGGGCATCGGCACCGAGGAATGGATGGGCTATCGCCGCACGGTGGCTGAAGCAGAGGCGTTGGCGGGGCTGGGGGCGGAGCGGGTGCACAAGGGCACAGAGCTAACGGAGTCCTCCGTGCCTCAACTGGCCCTCACCGATGGCTCTTTGATCTATTGGTTTCTAGAGGAACTACCGACAGCAGCCCGAGATCGCATCTTGCCCCCGATCTTGGCCGCCTGGGAGCAATTGCGCCAAGCCCGCATTCCCTTGGTGGGCTATGTCAGCGCCTCTCGCAGCGGTGAGGCGCTCAATTTTTTGCGACTGCAGAGCTGCCCCCATACGGCTCCCGACTGCCTGAGCCACTGCCCTGATCGGTTAGAAAAAGCCCCCTGCCAGGTGTTTTCACCCCTGCGCGACGTGGCCCTCTGGAACACAGCCCTCGAACCTGGGCAGCGGGGTCCCCTTTGGCGGAGTTCAGCAGGTATCCTAGACCAATACGGGGCGCATCAGGTTTACTTCTGCTATTTGCATGTGGGGTCAGAAATTGCTCGGGTGGAAATGCCAGGTTGGGTGGCCACCGATGCCACCTATCGGGATGCTGCCCTGGGCATGGTATTAACCCAAGTTCAAAAGGGTTACGGCTATCCCGTTACCTTGGCGGAAGCCCATAACCAAGCCGTGGTGAGGGGGGGCGATCGCACCCGCTTTTTTGCCCTTCTAGAACGAGAAATGATCCGGGCTGGGCTGACAAATGTCGGTACCAGCTATAAAGAAGCCCGCAAGCGCAGCAGCATTGCCTAGGGCGCTTCGCCCATTACGGGTGAAAGCCTTTTGGCGAATCCATCAGGTCTCAAGTGTAGTTACTCGTAAATATAGCTGGGGCCAGAAATCCTTCGGCACGCTCCAAGGCTGGAAGGCTCTATCTACAGTCTTTCTGATATGGTCAATGCCGCAAGCTTTACGGCATTGGCCATATCAGCCATACCCCCTGCCGGTGTGTCTGTAAACTGCTTTTAGATCTTCCTGGAACGTCGGCCATGTACTTACCTCAAGATGCTGCCCCACCATTCAAAGCCCTAGAGGGGGGAGCCAGCGCCTCAACCCCCTCAGCCGCCAAGTTAAGGTCCGATGCCAAATGGAGTCACCCTGGAGGATGGCGCTGTGTGAAAACCCTGGAAGGACATACCAGTTGGGTACGAGCCATCGCCGTGAGCCCCGATGGTGGCTATGTTGCCAGCGGCAGTGGCGACAAGCGCGTCGGCATTTGGAGGCTGAACTCAGGGCAATGTCTTTACATGCTAGAAGGGCACCAGGCTTGGGTGCGATCGGTCGCCTTTAGCCCCGACGGCAAACGGTTAGCTAGTGCAGGCATTGACAATACCATTCGCCTCTGGGAGGTTAGCACGGGGAAGCTGCTGGAAGTCTTAAAAGGGCACCGTGATAGGGTCCGCACCGTTACCTTTAGCCCTGACGGTAAAGTTCTATTTTCGGGCGGGCAAGACAACACCGTCAAAATCTGGCGACCGGGGCATTCTGAACCCATTAAGACCTTGACGGGCCATACCCACTGGGTGCGTTCCCTGGCGGTCAGTAGCGATGGCACCACCCTGGTCAGCGCTGGTCATGATGCCACCATCCGGTTTCACCGCCTCAAAGGTCAGGGCACTAACCATGTGCTGACCGGCCATGAGGCCGAGATTCACGCTGTTGCTATTAGCCCCAACAACTGGCTGCTGGCCAGCGCCGGGGCCGATCAAACCGTGCGCTTTTGGAAGCTCAATAGCGGTCGCCAAATCACCCAATTCCAGGCCCATAAAGCTCCCATTAATGGCTTGACCTTTAGTCCCGATGGCAAGCTGTTGGCCACCGCCAGTAATGACAAAACCATTCGTCTCTGGCATGTCGAGCAAGGCAAGCTGCTCAGCATTTTCGAGGGGCATCAGGGCTGGGTCTGGACCGTTGCCTTTGCCCCTGACAGCCGTCGCTTGGTCAGCGGTGGCTGGGCGGGAAAAATCAAAGTCTGGGATTGCGCTGCAGAACAGTAGCTGGCTTTACTTTCAGGACCCAAGACTGGCAGTTTAAAACAGGGCCTTGATGTACTCTCGGCGCATATGGGCGATCGCGCCAATCGAAATCCCTTTGGGGCAGACCGCCTCGCATTCCCCGTGGTTCGAGCAATCCCCAAAGCCCTCATCGGCCATTTGTTCGGTCATCGCCATCACCCGGTGGCGACGCTCAGGACCGCCCTGGGGCATGAGGGCCAGGTGGGCAATTTTTGCCGCTGTAAATAAAGAGGCCGAAGCGTTGGGGCAAGCCGCCACGCAGGCCCCACAGCCAATACAGGCCGCATAGTCAAAGGCTTGATCGGCCTGTTCTTTAGGCACTACCAGGGTATTGGCTGCAGGGGCGGCACCGGCCTTGGCGGTGATGTAGCCTCCGGCAGTCGTAATCCGGTCAAAAGCAGTGCGATCGACCACGAGATCTTTAATCACTGGAAAGGCTTTGGCCCGCCAGGGTTCCACCGTGAGGGTGTCACCATCGTGAAAGTGGCGTAAATAGAGCTGGCAGGTGGCGGTCTGAGCCTGGGAACCGTGGGCCTGACCATTAATCATCACCCCGCAGGACCCACAGATGCCCTCCCGACAGTCATGGTCAAACTCAATCGGGTCCTCCCCCCCATGAATGAGCTGCTCATTCAGCACATCCAGCAGCTCTAGAAAGGACATATCAGCCGCTGCATCGTTCACGGTGTAGTGCGCCCAATTGCCGGGGGCATTAGAACCATATTGTCGCCATACCTTCAGATGGAGTTTCACGGCGCAGCTCAAAGCAAAGGGTGTCCTTAGTCTAGGATCTGTTACCTGTCAAAACCAGAATCATTGCAATATTCCTCGGGATGGTTGGGAGATGGCTGCCCTGACTATTGGTTTAGGGGGGGGGGCGATCGGTGAGTTGTGGGTGCAAGTCGGACTGCTGCTGATTTTGGCCCTGGCGTTATGTGGGTTTTCGGGTTGGCGGCTCTATCGTCGCAACAATCCTCAAAAGACTGTGAGTGAAGACATTGAGGCAGATGAGCGGGCGATCGCCATTGCTACGCGGTTTGGCTACACGTTGCCTAATGCTTACAAGAGTTTAGGGAGTGCCCTCAAGACTTTGATTGAGCAAACCCCCAAGAAGCGCAAGCGGGACCAGTACATTAAGCGTTTGGATGCTCTCAAGAAGAGTGCGGCTAAGGCTAAGGAGCGGGCGCGTGGTGGGGAAAGCCGTCCGGTTTACTAAGTCTCGATATCAATCACATGATCTGAACCGCTCGCACAAAAGAGGCGAGCGGTTCTTCAGTTTTTAGGTGATCGACCATCTGCAGAGCCATCCGAGCGTCAATAGCTCTGATGACCTGTCCAATATTGCTCTCGGCTGCGGGGGTAACAGTTACAGTCTTGCACCAGGTCGCCATAGTAACCACAGGGACAGGGATTCGTGCTGGCCACTAGGGTGAATTGAGCCGGGAACTCCACAGATTGGCGGGTGCGGGTAATGGTGACAAAACCATCCTCAAGGGATTGGCGCAGAAATTCCAGCACATCCCGTTTGAATTCGGTGAGCTCATCCTTGGATCGCCTGACATTAGCAAGTACAAACGAACTGCAGAATGGTTTCTTAGTAGGTAACTGGTCGGAGTATCTAAAACCGCTGTGAGGGAAGCCTTTTTGAGGTTCTGCCAGATGACCTTGGCTCATATCTCGCCTTATCCAGTTAGTCAATGCGATGGGACATTGGCTGCGACTGGACTTGAACTAGTGCCGCCCACTATGTCAACGTTACAGTCTAGTCTTAAAAGGTTCTGTTTTGATTGGGTTCGCAGGATCAAGTAGTACATCTATTACGCACCCTTGTTGCAAGCTTCTATTCAGCAGATTTTCTCTTTTCTGTCTTAGCAGAAGCCCCCAACCAATCGGCTGAGGGCTTCTATATTTCAGTGACGTGTAGCTTAAGCGTCGCCTTGTTGGGCTAGTCATAGCCATGTATAGGTAATACAGATAGCCAAAAACGTAGTCAGTGGGATGCTCAAACACCTTCTAGGCGTGATTTAGAGATAAGCATGAAAATCTCATTTGCAAAAGCTCTAATCTATGACGCTCATATTGAAGGCCGCAGTACTTCCACTAGACTGAACCCATCCTGTGCGACGTACCCCTAGTTCATTACGTTCAAGAACAAACCCGTCTTCTCCAGTCGAAACTCTAATGCTGTGAGGGCTTAGTGGTGCAGAAAACTTTTCAGCATCTTAGTCAGTCTCACCATGAGAATCTGATCACCTTGTTGAACTCTATGCGCTGCTCTAAAGCAAGCCGTTTTCGTTGAGAAGCATAGGCCTTAGGTGGACTTTTACTGG
>JBHJIP010000122.1:0-20987 GCA_050043365.1 Leptolyngbyaceae cyanobacterium | reverse complement strand
GTAGCAGGCGATTATAGAACCGCTCAGGACTGATGTGTGGGTTATGGACCAAGTAGCTGAGACGTTCCATATGGGCTCTGGCTTGGCAGTTACGATGACCCAGGTAAGGCAGCCACTTCCCTAGGCAAGCGCTGCTGGATTGAAGGATAGCGGCGATGGCTTCGGCGTATCACTGAAGATGACGTTGGTCTTTGGGGTTAACCCATTGACGAAGCTGCTTTTGCAGTTGACGGTGGAGAGGAGGATGCTCCATGGGCTTAGTTCTAAGTTGGGGAACTTGAGCTTCTCATGGAGTGCCTCTTTCAAAAACCTCTGTCTCAAATGAGACTCACCTATTCAAAGGGGTTGCAGGACTTTTCTGCACCACTAAGCCGCAGCCACTAAGAATGAAGCAACAAAGAGAAATCCTCCTGAGACTGGAACATCTAAAGTTATGAGAATGATTACTACCCCGACCGCTGCTGCAATGAGCAAGAATTTTGCACAAAGGTTGAAGATATGCGTGTAGATAATCATGCAATTCTGCTGTTGGAACGATGAGGGGATTAAAAAACAGGAATACTAGTCCCTGGCCATTGATTTTTGGTTTGACACTCGATGGACTAACTATCGTTGGGGTTAGCAGTGCCACCCCCTTGTAGAACTGAGCGCTTAGCTGACGGTTCATACCTCAAAACCAGACCGACCGCCGCAAACGCCTCATTGCCTTCGAGCTTGCCCTCAATGCGCTTGACGATCTTGAAGCCTTCCGAGAGATAGAGCTTGAGCGCGGGCATGTTGCCCTCAAGCACCTCCAGCTCCATGACCGATGTTGCGTCGGCGATCGCATGACGGACTAATGCGCGTCCGACCCCTTGTTTGTAAAACTGCGGATCAACGTAGAGCCACGTCAGCTCCGCGCCACTGTAGGCAACAAATCCCTGCACGACGCCATCCACTTCAGCCACAACCAGCCTGTCGTCAAACAGACCTTCACTTTTAGCCGTCTGCTCCAGGGTCAGAAACGCGCGGGTGCCAACGGTAAAGCGCAGTTCATCTAGACGAGAGGCATCATGGATCTCGCACAGCCTCAACCAGTCGGTTGATTGATAAGAACGGGTGTTGACCATCCATACCTCCCAGCATTTGAGCTCTCAACATGCTTGACGTTGTTGTCAGTAAAGGGGCGACACAGCAAAGGAAGTGGGAGTGACACTCAACCCTGCATAGCCGGATGGCCAGCCATTCGCCCCATCGATAACTAACTGTAGATAAGGGGATGGCTCTGCTCTACCTGCAGTTGGGTACCTGCCACCACCCAACTGGGCGACCCTGGCAGCAGGACTTGAACCCTCCGACTGGCAGATAGACTAAGGCTGGATGACGTGGCGTGTCAGTTTCGGTTGGGCAGTCATGAGCCGACAACCCAGACCTAATGTGTTTCAGCGGTGGCAGCAGCGCCTCAGCTTGGCGATGGCAGACCCTCAGCCATCAGCGGCGTATTGTGCCTGGCGACAGCGGTTTATTCAGGAGCGCCTGCGGCTAGGGCTTTGGTTAGGCGGTCTGTTTCTCTTGATTTTGGCAGTACTTGTTGTTGGGCTGATCATGCCCGCCCTCAACCGCACTGACCAGGCAGAGCTGATGGTGACCCGTGCCGATGTGATCGCGGTGCTGTGCATGGAAGTGTCGCGACTGTTAGGCGTTGCCCTGTGTCTGATTGTTTTGTCGTCTAAGACGCTGTCGCTGAGCCAGATTCGCTGGGCCTTTTGGGGCACCACGGGCGCAGTGATGATCATTCCGCAGGTGCATCACATCCTCGCGGGTGAAACCAATCTAGACTTTGGCGGATGGAGCTTCTTTTTTCTCTTTCAGGCGATCGCCGTACCGGTGCAGTGGCGCTGGCACGTCGTCTCTCAAGTCGCCCTCCTCAGCGTCATCAGCCTGTCCATGTTGGGCTTAGGCTTAGACGCGCGGGATCTGCCGCAGGCCGTGCAACTCCCGGCTTACATCATGGTGATGTTGCTGGCGATCGTGGCCTTTGGCATTGCCGACTTGGGCGTGTACCTTTACGAGCGACTGCTGATCAGCGAGTTTGACCTGCGACAGCGGCAGGAGCAACTACTGCATGCGGTGTCTCACGACTTGCGGAACCCGGTGACGGGCACGCTGATGCTGTTGAATAACCTGCTGCTGGGGGAGGAAAAAATCACCCTCGATCGCGCTGTCGTCACCCGCATGGCCAGAAGCCAGGAACAGCAGCTCCAGCTGATCAATTCGCTGCTAGAGGCCCATTCTCAAAATCTGAACTGCGTTTCGTTGCAGGTGCGATCGCTCAGTCTGAACCATTTGGTTAAAGACATCACTGAGGACTTTGAGCTGCGGCTCAGACAGGCGCGAGGCCAGATGGTGGTTGCGTTGCCTGCCGATTTGCCACACGTCAGCGCCGATGCGCTGCAGCTCCTTCGCGTTTACGACAACCTGATTGCCAATGCTTTGCAGTACAACCCGTCTGGCGTCTGTGTCACCCTCAACGCCAGTCAGCAGGGGGACTACCTGCGCTGTACGGTCAGCGATGATGGGCAGGGCATTCGTGAACTGACGGGAGATCGCCCGCAGTCGGCTGCGGCTCAACCTCCACAGACCGACCCCAACCATTGGATTTTCGATCGCTACAGTCGGGGGCGCGATCGTCAGCCGCTACACCTTGGCCTGGGGCTGAATATTTGCAAGCAGATTATTGAAGCCCACGGTGGGCAAATCGGTGTTGAGAGTGCCGCCAACCAGGGCACTACATTTTGGTTCACCCTGCCGATTGCGCCAGCACTGCCATGATTTTTGGACTGATTTTATGACCTTTTACCCTATATTTCTCAAGCGGCCTAGGCGGCAGCTTGGTAAACGCTGGGCTCAATTGCGGCAGCGTCTATCGCTGACTCAATCGAGCGACTATCTTCAGTGGCGGCAGGCATTTTTATATAAACGGCTGGGCTTTAGTCTATGGGTCGTGCTGGGCTGTTATCTAATGTCCGGCAGCTACGTACCCTACCTTTTGGTTTATCGTATCGACCAGGCGACTGAATACCTATCTGGTCTCACCGATAACGCTGCGGCAGTTGCCCTACAGCTCAGAGGAGCCGCAGTCACAAGCTTTTTCGTCACCATAGCGCTGCTGGTGATATGTTTACTGCTGCACAAAACCCAGTGGGGACGTCGCCATCCGGCAATTCTATTCTTAATATCGGCCTGCGCGGTGAATGGCTTTTCGCGTCAGGTCGTTTACTCGTTTCACCATATCCCTGCTGAGCCAGTGCCAACGGTTTTCTTAGCCTTAGCGGTGCTGCTGCCGCTGCGCTGGCCGCTGCATCTGCTGTCTCAGGCGCTGTCGGTGACCTACTTTGCCGTTGTGCTGCCGCTGCTCGGGATCACTCACATGGGCGATGTTGCGGTGTTTGACGGCGTTGACATCTGGCTCACCTTCACTAACTTGGCTTGGGTTTGTGTAATTTGTAATATCGGCGTATGGGTCTATGAGCGGCTGCAGATTTCAGAGTTTGAGTCGCGGCGACAGCAGCGGCTCTTGCTGCATGCGGTGTCCCATGACTTGCGGAATCCAGTGACGGGTACACTGATGCTGCTCAAAAATCTACCGACACACGAAGCGGGTGTGTTGCTTAAGCCAACGGTTTTACGACAAGTGATTGGGGCTCAAGAGCGGCAGCTAGGACTCATTAACACTTTGTTAGAGGCTTACAATCAGGAAATCAAAGGCGTTTTGGTCAATCCTCACCCCCTGCAGTTGGCTGAGCTGGTGCAGGATATTGTTCTAGACTCACAGCCGCTGCTGCAACAAGCCAATGGCAAAGTAGAGAACTGGGTCGCGGCGGAGCTGCCGATGATTCGCGCTGATCCGCTACATCTGCGGCGTGTTTACGACAACATGATTACCAATGCCCTGCAGTATAGTCAGTCTGGCGTTTGTATCACGCTCAGCGCTGATGTGCAGGGAGATTATTTGTATTGCACTGTTAGCGACAATGGCCAGGGGATTGCCCTGAAAGCTGAACGCTTGGACGCAGGTCAGAGCCTGTTTGACCGCTACAGTCGAGGCCCGAGTAAACGAGAGCCGCTGCACCTAGGACTGGGTCTGCATATTTGTCAGCAAATTGTGCAAGCCCACGGCGGAGAAATTGGCGTGGAGAGTCAAGTCAATCAGGGCACCACGTTTTGGTTCACGCTGCCAATTGAAAGTACTCCATAGTAGTTCTGACTCTCTTTTAATAATTACTCTTGAAAATAAAATAGCTATGATTTAAGCAAATAGATTAAATTCTTTTTCTATGTCATTTAATTATACAGAGCTTGACCTTAATCGATTCGACAAAGAGGTGGTGAGGTATCTCCAAAGCTTAACTGGCAGAGTACATCATGCAGCCATGAATGCATTACGCCACTTGGAAAGAGCCAAGGCAATCGCAGGGATTGATCCGGAAATGGCAGCCTTTCGGGCAATCACAGCTGAAGAAGAAGCTGCTACAGCATTTTTCAGTTCTTTGAAGCAGTTAAGACACAAGAACTCCAAGAAACTAAATTATAGAGATCATAAATTAAAAGCTGGATTGTCACCATTCATTACTGTTGTTCATCACCAAATCCACGAAATTTTTCCATTGTTGTTAGAGGGGAGACTCAAATGGGAAAACTTATCCTCTAACAAAGAAGTGAGAAGGTTGAGGCTGATTATAAAAATAAATGGGGTCAGAGGGTGGATTATGCCAGAACCACCTTTGAATTTTAGGCTAAGTGATTCAGACTCAAATGAACCAACATACTTCGAATCTCAAATCAATAAGCTTTCCCAAGGAGTAGGAAAAGAAAAAGCACTAGATCATATCAAAGAGATTGCAAATCTTCGAAATAAGCTACTTTATGCAAGCGATACAGGTTATTTAAGGTTAAATAAAGAGCGCATCCTCGAAGATATTGAAGCCTGCAATCAGCGCGTATTTCGGATATTAAGAATTCTGTGTCTTGTGCATCCTTATAAAGAGCATGCACTTTTTGTCCAACAGTGCATGGATAGCTACTTATTGATGATGGAGAGGATTACAAAAGAAGAGCTCAATAACGAAATATAGGCTCTAAAATCTCTGGCTGCACAATTGGCCATCTTCAATGTGCAAATTGCGCTCGGCAATATCGAGGATGCGGTTGTCATGGGTGACCAGCAACACTGCTGTTGGTGAGCGAGCTGCTGAATCAAGTTCACCACGTCGCGCCCAGAGTGGCTATCCAGGGAGGCGGTCGGTTCGTCAGCCAGCACGATTTTGGGTTGTGACACCAGGGCGCGGGCGATCGCCACCCGCTGTTTTTGCCCCCCCGAAAGCTGGTCGGGATGCTTGTGGCTGTGTTCCCCTAATCCCACTGCCGACAGCATGGCGTGGGATCGCGATCGCCGCTCTGACCGAGAAAACTGGTGCAGCTTCAGTGCCATCTCAACATTCTCAGCAGCCGTCAAGCAATCCAGCAGGTTGTGGGACTGAAAAATAAACCCAATTTGATTCCGCAATTTAACCAGCCGTCGTTTCTTCGCGCCCTTCAGTTCCTGATCCAGAATCTGTAAGCTGCCCTTTTGCACCGATCTCAGTGCCCCCATCAGCGTCAGCAAAGTGGTCTTGCCGCTGCCAGAGGGACCAGTGAGCAGCACAATTTCACCCGGATACAGCGCCAGAGTGATGTCGCTCAAGACCGTGCGGCGCAAATTGCCCTTGCCGAAGCTGTGAGTGAGATTTTGGATGGTGACGGTGGGGTGCATGGGGGTGTGAGGGTGGATGAGTAGATGAGTGGCAGGGTGGATGGGTGGATGGGGAGTAGGGAGATGGATTAATAAGGGGGATGAAGTAAGTGAATTTTGAATTCCCTGTTGCCGATTACCCATTGCCGACAACTCAAAACCGAGAACTAAAAACTGTTCCCTATTCCCCACTTCCTGCTCCCCACTCCCTATCCCCCGACTACCAAAAACCAGTCCCCTAAAAAACATCAGCAGGATCAGCAGATTGCAGGCGACGGATGGAGATCGCGCCAGACGCGCCACACATCACCAGGGTCAGCACAAACACCTGTAAGGCAACGGCTCCCTTCATCGCGAGAGGAATGCGGGTCATCGTTGTCAGCACTTGATACAGCCCCACAGAAGCGGTAAATCCGGGAATGAAACCTAAAATCGCCAGCAGCATCGCTTCCATCAGCACGACTCGCAGCAGCGCCCCATCGCTATAACCCATGGCTTTGAGGGTGGCGTACTCGGGCAGGTGATCGCTGATATCGGTGTAGAGCACCTGATACACAATGACAATGCCGACGATGAAACCGACGGTGCTGCCAAAGCCAAAAATGATGCCAATCGGATCACTGGCACTAAATCGGTGTTCTTTGGCGATGAGTTCTTCTCCCGTGAGGACTTCGACCGTTGCCGGGAGATGGGCCTGCAGTTGGGTTTGCACAGCGGCACGATCGCGGCCCGGTTCCAGCGTCAGTACTCCTAAGGTGACTTGCTTGAGACTGTTGTCGCCGTACCAGCGGGTGTAGGTCAAGTCACTCATAACCACGGTGCCTTTTTCGATCACGGTGCTGCCCAGGCTAAACAACCCCACGACGGTGACGCGCCGCCGCGCCATCAGGGTTTCAACCGCTCCCGTGGCGGCCCACTGCTGGGGAATGTCGCCCAGAGAGGGCTGGGAGAGTTCGTCAAACAGCACGGTCTGGGGGGTGCTGAGGCGATTGAGTTGCGCATCCACCTGGGGCAAATCCAGCACGGGTTGAGTGGGGTTTTAGTCTATCACCCGCACCTGAGTGCCAAAGACATCCCCGCCCTCACCCGGTGCCGCCGCATCCAACTGGTTGGGGTTGGTCCAGTTCGCCGTACTCAAATACAGCGGCGCAGCCGTCGCCACCCCATCCACGGCATTAGCTTGCAGCAGATAGGCCCGTGGCAAAGTCGATGGAAAGCGCAACGTCGGGCTAAAAGACGACATTACAAATAGGTCACCCCGCAGGTTTTCATGCAGGGTGGTGGTGCCATCTGAGATCAGCGCCTCTAACCCCATCATGGTGAACATGAGAATGTTGGCAAAGCAGACTCCGGTCAGGGCCACTGCCAGACGCACCTTTTGGTGAGAGAGTTGCGCCCAAGCGAGGGGTTTCGGCATGTAAGAGAGGAGAGGTTTGAGCATGATCTCTCTTGGCAACTACAACAAGTTCAAACTAGTCAGGCATCGTCGAGTGATGGCTTGTCGGGCTGGCAGGTCAGATGCATCTTGAATATCGATGTTGGTGACAAAGAAATAAACATTGTCATGTTGTTCTAGATAGCCGACATACCAACCTACGTTGCCAGCCAAGGCCCAGCCCGTTTTTGCGCGCAGGGTATAGTCTGGCGTTTGTTCCACAATCATGATGTCTTTCACGATCTCGATCGTGTTTTCGGAGAAAGGGAGTTCGTCTTTATATAAGCGCTGTAAAAATTGAATTTGTTCCTGTGGGGTAATGCGAAGATCTCCGGTCAACCAGAAAGCATCAATTTCTGCTGCACTGCCGATATCTTGATTGCCATAACCGATATCGGCAATCCATTCTTGCATTCGTTCATGGCCAATGCGGCGGGCTAACACCTGATAAAACCAGACTGCTGAAGCCTGAAAGGCTAATCGAATATTCAGATCACGATTCCAAGCAGGGGAACTCCGAACAATGCCATCCCAAGTCACAACAGAGACGTCGTCCTCAATGACTCGGGTCTCTAGAGCAATGAGTGAATTAGGAATTTTGAAGGTTGAAGCAGGGAGGAAAGGGGTGGTGTTACGTTCAAGGTTATGTTCATACGTTAGGTTCTGGTTGAGATCAAAAATCACAATAGAACCTTCAATATCCAAGTCTTCAAAGTGCTTAGTTAAATCAATATTTCCATGATCAGTTTCCTGAGAGAAATTAGAACTTGAAATTTTAAAATTGGCTTCAGAAAGACCAATTTTTTCAGAAATTAAAACACAAAAACTAATCAGGATTATTACGCTGATCAGGCGAGCTACTTTGTTCATTTTTTGGATTGAATGAGGGTTTGACTCTATTGATAATTCAAGGGTTTTAGACTGATTCCCAATGCCTTGAAGGCAATATTGCCATCGCGCACTGCCTGTCCGCTAGACCGCAAAACACCGGTTTTAACGGTCTGCCGCCACTTCATCTTTGATGGCGATCTCAACCCGTACCTGCATCCCGGTTAGGGCCGCTACGGCCTTACTCGCCTCTTGATCCAGACGCACTTTGACCGTGACCACGCGGGCGTTGACATCCTGAGTGGGGTCAGCGTCTCCTTCCCCGAAGCTGGCAGTGCCAATTTGCAACCCAATTTGGTCAACGGTGCCGGTGAGCTCCTGGGCAGTGCCGCCGTATTCACTGGTAACGGTGACTGCTTGGCCGAGGCTGACCTGGCGAATGTCAGTTTCGTACACTTCTGCGAGCACCATCATTTGGTCGGTTTGGGCCAGCTCCACGATGCCTTCTTGGATGTTGACCTGCTCGCCCACCTGGGTATTGATTTTGAGAATCTGGCCGGTAACGGGGGCGCGCACCATCACGTCATCCAGGTCAGCTTGCCGCTGAGCGACCTGCATTTGCGCCTGTTCGAGCTGGGCTTGGGCGATCGCGATCGCTTCGGGTGTGGTCTGTTGCAATTCGACCAACCGGGCTTCTTCTTCTGCAATTCGCAATGTCAACGTCGTCTCCGTTTCGCCCAAAGCAGCCTGCTTTTGAGCGAGATCAGCCTGAGCCGTTTCGTAGTTGCGTTGGGCAATGTCCAACTGTGAGCGGCTTTTGGCTCCCACGGCGGCGAGTTCTTGATACCGCTGATAGTTGGCTTCGGCTTCGCGTAAGTTGGCTTCGGCTAAATCAATATCCGCTTGGCGCTGCTGAGTTTGCGTCGTGAGTTGGGCTTCTAGACCGTTGATTTGGGCCTGCTGGGCCTCCACTGAGGCCGCCTTCACGCTACCGTTTTCGAGTTGTGCAAGTTCCGCTTGACGCTGTTTCACCAGGGCATGGGCCGCTTGCAAATCCGCTTGGCGGCGCTCGGCCCCTTGCAGCACGGCGATCACCTGATCAGCCTCGACGCGATCGCCCGCTGCCACGCGAATCTCATTCACCCGACTGTCGGCGGCATTCGGCACGGACAACCGAATCACTTCCCCTTCAGGTTCAATCCGGCCCAGGGCCACAATCGCGTCCGGCTCAACGGCCACGGGTACCGGCTCAGCCTCCTCGGTTGGAGAACCGAAGGGCACCGCGCAGCCTGATGAGACCAGGGCCATTAAAGTGACAGCGCAGACAAGAGATGCTTTACGGGACATGATCACACCGTCTATAACTAGGAAAAACTGGCATCAGCTCTCACTGATGCAGGTGCGGCCTCGAACAGTTACGGCTTCAATACTGCGGGCGATGCAGTTAGCGTTAGCCAGCGATCTCGGTAATGAGAGGGTCGCGGTAGATGTCGGCGAGGGCTGCTTGTCGTTGACCATGTCCCAAGCCACGACGAGCCCGACACCGCCAGCAACTAGGATTAATAGCACCGCCTCGGCGATGAGTAGATTCTGCGCCCATTGCTCATAGTGCGGTCGCCGCACTAAATGGGCCGCTCTTGAACGGGTTTCCATCACAAATTAGGAATTCGACCTTTTGAAGATAGGCCGCTGGGCGGGCGCTATCCTACCTGCAATTGGGCCATCGTCTAGAGGGTATGGCGCTCACCTAATCGGGTAGACCTAACAGCAGGAGGTTGTGGTTTTGACTCTGGCTTAGCCTAAAAAAGAGCCATTTATATGGCAGCTCTTAGTGTTAGTACCGGAGTAAACCCATGGCACCCGATTCGTCTCAATTGTCTAAACCCAGTGAAAGGTCGTTCGCGATCGCGGCTCGCAACTTTCTGCTAGGTATCAGCCTCAGCGGAGTACCCATCTTGGCCTATTTGTGGCTGTCGGTAGATATGACCTACGGGAGCTGGGCCGCTGTTGGGACGGCAAGGTTGGTGGGAGCGATTGCCGTTCCTCTCCTCTGCGGTCTACTGTCCGCCAGCTTGGGACAGCGGGCGATTCGAGTCCTGTCTCAAATGGTTGAGTCGGCAAACTTGCCATTTTAAGGCAGGTGAAAGGAAAACTTTGCACAATTAAAAGCGGGCGCGTTAGCCAAAGGTGCTCGTCCCCATATTTCTGCCCGGAGCAGGGAGACGCCTCGAAATGTCACGACTGAGAAAGGCTCGACAAAGCCGTCGAGTGCTGATCAAAACTGGGCCGTTCTTTCTCGGCTCTCTGGCTTTGGCGGCCTGTAGTCAGCACTCTGCCAATTCTTCTTTGCAGACGACCGAGCCCTCCGCTTCCGCTCAAACCTTACCCGCAACACCCGCTTGCGGCGACGACCCCACACCGCCGCAAACCTCTGGACCCTTCTATCGGCTTCATTCCCCTGAGCGCACTTCGCTGCTAGAGCCAGGGTTCGCTGGCACGCTGCTCAGGCTCACGGGCCAGGTGCTGTCCACAAGCTGTCAGCCCATTGCCGGAGCCAGACTTGAGTTTTGGCATACCAATGCCCAGGGAGAATACGACAATGCAGGCAACACTTTTCGTGGCCAGCAGGTCACCGACGCTGAGGGGCGTTACCAGCTAGAGACGATCTCCCCTGGCCTCTATCCAGGACGGACGCGCCACATTCACGTGCGGATCAAGTCCCCCAATCAGCCAGCTGATCAGCCCGCGCTGACAACACAGCTCTACTTTCCCGACGAACCTTTAAACGAGGGTGATTTTCTCTATCAGCCTGAGCTGCTGATGTCGGTTGATGCTAGCGGCAGTCGCCCCCAAGCCCAATTCAACTTTGTGCTAGCAGGGAACGTCTAACGGCAGGATTTCACTGTGGATGCGATCTCCTGAAATGGTGAGGCGGCCAACGGCGATCGGTAGCTTGAACCGCTTTGGCCCAGCACTCCCTGGATTGAGGTAGAGCGTCCCATTTTTGTCTGCGATTTTGGGCTGGTGGGAATGACCCGACACCACCACCCGAAAGCCTGCTGCTTGCGGATTCAGATCCAGTTCTTTGAGGTCGTGGAGCACGTAGATGAACATATCGCTGGCCTGCACAACTGCCGTTTCGGGGAACTCGTTGGCCCAGGCTGCTTTATCGATGTTGCCGCGAACCGCTGTAACGGGAGCGATCTTTGCCAACTGTTCAATCACTTCTACGCGACCAATATCCCCGGCATGGATGATCAAATCGCTACCCTGCAAGGCGGAAATGGCTTCGGGTCGCAGCAATCCGTGGGTATCTGAAATCACCCCGATGGTTTGATTCATGGCGGCTAGACTCCGCCAAAGCACTCTAGAACTGCAACCTCACAGGCCGGAAAAGCGTGGAGCTGAATGGCTTGTTCTCTGAGGATGAGCTGGCGTTGATAACCGTCGGGACTTGGATCTCTAAAAACGTGAAGCTGCCGAGCTGAGACGTTGAGCACCCAGTAATCGAGAATGCCTGCGGTTGAATAGAGTGCGGCTTTGCTGCCCAGATCCCGCTCTATCGTTGTATCCGCCACCTCAATAATCAGATAGACGTCGGCTGGGGTGGGGTGATGACTGGCGTAAAAGTCATCCCGAGGGCAGACCACGGCAATATCCGGCTCGGGTTCCGAATAGTCGCCAAGCCGGATGGGATCTTGCAATCGCACCAGCACTTGCTCACCCAGGCGGCGTTCGAGTAACTTTTCGATTCGCTTGCAGAGGGCGCTATGAGCTGGGCCTTTGGGCATTTTTTGAACAATTTGTCCGGCAAGCAGCTCGACCTGTTCATCCGCACCCAAAATACCGACATCCGCCATGCGGTGATAGTCAGTGGTGGAAATCAGGCGAAGCTGAGTTGGCGATTGCGGTGTGGCGATCACGGCTGTAGAGGCAAAGCTTACTTGGCTCAAATTATAGCGATGAGGGCGGTCTCAGCTTCGATGCTCTGCGGTGTACGAACTGCGATCGCCAAAACATTCAGCGTGAGGTGCGATCGTAATTTCTAACGATGAAACGCAACGACGGCAGGCAATCACGTAGCACCTGACCCCCTCAATGACACCCGTCCGTTGCAGTAGGGTATTGCTTGCTTTACACTCGGCTATATGAGCACGACCCGTCCGTATTATGAGCTACCGCGACATCATTACGATTGAGCCTGATAAGCGGGGTGGCAAGCCATGCATCCGTCGGATGCGGATTACGGTCTACGATGTCTTGGGTTGGTTAGCAGTTGGCATGTCTATTGCTGAAATTATCGACGATTTTCCAGAATTAACGGAAACTGACATCAAAGCTTGTTTAGAGTTTGCGGCTGATCGAAATCACCGTTTAGTTGCGTCGGCAAGTGCGGTTTGAAATTATTATTCGACCAAAATCTTAGTCGTAAGTTGGTTAAGCGGTTGGCAGATATCTTTCCTGATTCAAGCCACGTTCAGCACCATAATCTAGCTGAAAGAACCGATACCGAAATTTGGGGATTTGCAAAGCTCAATGACTTCTGCATCGTGACGCAAGATGCGGATTTTCCTGAAAGAAGCCGACTGTATGGTTCTCCACCCAAAGTCGTGTGGTTGCGGTGTGGCAACGCCCCAACAAATCAAGTCGAAGCATTAATCCGCTCTGGATCAACAGCAATTCAAGCCCTTTTGGCAAATTCTGAACTGCACTGCCTAGAGCTTCATTGAGATTCTTCTTGAAGATCATTGAAATTGGATGAGTTGTGCTGGCAGTAAAGGGGCGGCATGTTGTTGATTCTATTAGTTGGCCGCGTTGAGTGGCGGGTTTAGATCGCAAAAGTATTCAGCGTAAGGTGCGATCACAATTTCTAACGGTTCGGGTCAGCGGTTGCCAAGTTTTTTGCCTCCAACTCAAGTGAATTCGGTCAATCCGCTGAAACCGAATTACTATGCGGCATTTTCACTATTACTGATCTGCAATCGAATCTTGACACATTTGACAAAAAGATATGTCATCTTCTCCAGAGTTCAAAAGACTTTTCAAATCAGGATATTCAGGTGGGTTGTCGCCTTTTTCCCATTCACCTAAATATTCTATGTAAGTCTGCTCACATCTTGCACATATATGGCCTTCATATTTAGCGCGACAATTGTAGCAGTAAGAGATCGCAGAGTAGGACCTTGGATCAGGTAGAACAACTGCTTCTTCACCACATACTTCGCAAGCAAAAAATGAATGATCAACTCTTTCCTTAGGATGAAGTGGTATACCCCGATCCGACATATATTTAATGTACGATAGGAAAGCAAGACAGAGCGTCTGGTAGCTATCTTGCTCAGGTATTTTTTCTTCTTCTATACCTGCTTCAACCATCTCTTCCCATCGAAGTTCATCAAGTTCTTCTAACTTCTCAGACAAACTTAGTCCTAGCTCTCGACTCACAAAATCATCTAAGAATCGGAATGCGACACCCAGGAATTTATTAACTGCATCTTTATTAAGAGAAGCTTCCTTATGCTCAATGTCATTTCTTGCTTGCCGTAACTTTTCCAACTCTCCAGTTAATTGATATTTAAATTTTTTGTTGTTGGATTTACATTCCGAATAACTATCCAGCGGAATATTCACTTCATTTACCAATCGCCCGATTGCTTCAACGTAACTAACTGTATGTCCATTTCTGCGATTTGTATAAATAAGCTTTTCATCATGCTTTGCAAGTCTTGCCTTTAAGAAAAGTTCAACTGCATGGAAAACATGCAGAACTATGTATTTCCAATCAGACTTACGTTTGCCATAAAGGTGATGCTCAATACCGTGAACGAGAGAATCCATTGCATTCTCTTCAAGTGTTATTACTAGCTTTTGTTGTTTAGAGATATCTTGCTGAGCCATACGCACCTTGCTAGCTAAATCTAAAACCTTGTCAAAAGTGATGATGTCTTTGAATTTCTAAAATAATTTCTGAGATTCGAGGTTTGCTATTGCAATCTATAGGTGCCGCATAGCTATATATTCAGCGTCAAGTCTGGTAGATAAGATCCGCTTTTCTGGACCTTATCCGTCATTTCTGGGTGAGAAGACCACCATTTACAGAGCTTACATACGATTTTTGACCCATAGCCCCAGAGAACTGAGGTGTTACGGGTCACTTCTGACAGGTAAGTCTGGTGAAGGGGGTGCTTATGCGCACATTACAGGGACGGCGGCATCATAGTCGTTTCAATAGCTCGTCATATTCAGCATGTGTTCCAATCCAAAACCAATAAACATGCTCTTTTTCTAGCAATCCTAATGCTCTGTAATTGAGACTGACACGAGCTGAATAGATTGGTTGACGCTGACTTACTCGTTTGAATTGCAGACTTGGGTGGTATGGATTAATTTTCCAGAGTGCATATGCTTTGTTAGTTTGCTCCTGTACAGAGACTGGCAACTGATTTAGCCGTTTGCGAAAGTCCTTGGTAGTGCTCGACTTCATTGACTAATTGGGAAGACATCATCGAGCGGTACAGGTGGATCTGATTCAATTTCCTGCCGCACCATAGCTGCAAGGCTATCCCATTGGGCCTCTGTGGTGGCATCAAAGCGCGATTGCCAAGCCTGCTCGTTTTCTAACTCAGCTAAGAGTCGGGCGGCGATCGCATCTTGCTGCTCTTCGGACAACTTAGAAACTTCTGCAATGGCTTGCTTGAGGAGTTCAGTCATCAATAAAAACAGCTACCAACTAAGGTAATAATCCATTTGCATTGTAGCCCGAGCAACTTTCCAAGATGTCGTCACGACCCTGCTTGAACCTATGCAGGGCGCTTAATCAACCAGACCACGACGAACAGCAGCAACAGCAGCTTGCACCCGATCGCTCACCACCAGCTTATTCATAATCCCCTTCACATAGGTCTTGACCGTGTTAGGGCTGAGGTAGAGCTTTTGACCGATCTCGGTGTTGCTCAAGCCCTCAACGATAAGTGCCAAAACTTCGTGCTCGCGATCGCTCAGTAGCCCCATATTTCCAGCAGCTTGGGGACGGGCTGGGGTCAGACTTTGCATCACCGTCTGGGCAATTTGCGGGTCCAGATACGCCGCCCCCGATGCCGCCACCCGAATCGCATTCGCCAATGCCGCCCCATCCGTGCCCTTAATGCAGTAAGCATCCGCCCCGCTGGAAAGGGCCGCAATCACCTCCGTGTCATCGGTGTGAGAGGTCAGTATCACCACCCGCATATCAGGGAATTTCGCTTTGATCGCTTGAGTGGCCTCAATCCCATCTATCCCCGGCATCCCCACATCCATGAGGACAATATCGGGCTGGAGCGCACTGGCCTGGGCAATGCCCTGACGACCATCCGTGGCCTCCCCGGCAATGGTGAAATCAGCTTGCTGACTAAGCGCTGCTGTCAACCCCAACCGCATCATCGGGTCGTCATCAACAATGAGTAAGGCTAAAGCGGTCGGCGTTGCACTCATCGAAATATCTGCAAAAAACAGGCTTTTATTTTACGCTGACAGCCTCACCCACTTGGGTGATCTAGTTGCGGGGTGCCCTTCTGGCCAAATTGCGAGAGCATTAAATCCAGACCTACGACCCGCCCCAGGGAATCGCGATGGCGCAACGTCACTCTGAGCATCGCCCAATGGCCATTCTGAACCCATTGCTGCATCAGCTTCGGCGACAAATAGCGCAATTGCTGGCGGTTCCCCCATCATCCAAAGCATATCAACGATGGCAAGAGCGGTTCATACGCGATCGCTTGCGGTTAACCCTCTATATTTCGATGGGGATCTTGACCGTGCTGGCGATCGTGAACGGGGTCGTCGTCATTCCAGCTCTGACCAGCAGCACGAACGAAGCCTTAAAACCCACCCTGGAACAGTATCAGTTCTATCCCTACGTTTTTGCGGCGCAACAACTGGGGCTCGGTCTAAATCTGTTGCTCCTGCGTCGGGCAACCCTTGCCAAAAGACTCCGGTGGCATTTTCTTGGGTATTCAGCGGCAATTCTGCTTGCGCCACAGATTATGTACATGCTGCTGGGCATCACCGTCGTGGATTTAGGCGGCTGGATTTTATTTTTCATGCTGCAGGCAGTACTCATTCCGGTGCGGTGGCGATGGCATCTCATCTCGCAAGTGAACCTGCTCGCCATCATGGGCGCATCGACACTCATCTTTCGCTTCGACTCGCCGGGTATGCCCCCTGAGATTCAGCTATCGGTTTACCTCTTTGTCTTAGTGGTCATGCTCTGCGTTTACGGTGTCGCGGACTTTGGCATTTATTTGTATGAGCGGCTGCTACGGCGCGAATTTGAGTTGCGGCAGCAGTTGCAGCTCTTTCTGTATGCGGTGTCTCATGACCTGAGAAATCCCGTGATGGGCACCCTGATGCTGCTCAAGAACCTGCCCGCTCACGACAGCAAAGTCTGGATCGATCAGTCTATGGTCAGTCAAATGATCGACGGCCAAGAGCGGCAACTCAAACTGATCAATGCCTTACTCGAAGCCCACAGCCAAGAGACCGTTGGCATTTTGCTGCATCAAGAAGCGATCATCCTGCAAGATTTAATTGCGGCAACCGTGCAGGATTTTCAACCCCTGATGGAGCAAATGCAGGCCACGGTGCAAGTCAACATATCGGCCACCCTGCCTGCGGTGAGCGTGGATGCGATGCAGTTGCGGCGGGTCTATGACAACCTGATCAACAATGCGCTGCAATACAATCGTCCCGGCCTCAATATCACCCTAACGGCGATCTCCCAAGGCAACTACTTACGTTGCACCGTTAGCGACAATGGTCAGGGGATTGGTGCGCTGGATGGCGAAACAACGCCCTCGGTTTCTGTAAAGCAGCGCATCTTTAGCCGCTATAGTCGGGGCATCAATAACCGTCAGCCCCTACACCTGGGTTTAGGGCTCTATATCTGCCAGCAAATTATTGAAGCCCACGGCGGACAGATTGGCGTCGAAAGTGAATTAAATCGGGGCACCACATTCTGGTTTACGCTGCCTGTATCGGCTTTGAGTTGAGGGCGACCTCTATCTCATCTGGCTTGATTTAAATCTGGTTAACACTTGAGGTCGATCAGGCAATCAAAACCGTCATACATAGGTCCTTGCAGGCATTTGAGAACCCTTTGAAGAAACTCAAAAATCTGATGCAACCCTTGAGAAGATGAGTTTTGGAACGGGACTGGTGCGATTCGAACGCACGACCTGCCGCTTAGGAGGCGGCTGCTCTATCCAGCTGAGCTACAGCCCCAGGTTCAAACAGCAGCAAAGCACTGTCTGGCATAACTTCATCGACACCTTAACACGTGACTATTTGTGCATTGATCGGCTAGAAAATAATTTTAAGCGTATGGGTAGAAGCCCTAATGTTCACTTCTGAGTCGTGACGCAGCGGCAGATCCGCGGTAGATCCGCTCGGATTGTTGGCGCGACAAGCGGGTGACTCCGGGCAAATGCTCCTTGGGCGTGACATAGCTACCCGCATTGACTGGAGTGCTTGGGGTCTGGCGATCGGGGACGATAAACCCATGGTGCTCATTGTCGTAAATCAACACCTGCGCTGTCTCAATGTTGTAAATCCAAGCGTGAATGGATAAATCCCCCCGGTAAAGCTTTGAGCGAATCACGGGATAGGTGCGTAGATTTTCGATTTGGGTCAGTACATTCTCTGCAACCAGGGTTTCTAGGGTCTCTGACTTACTGAGATGGCCATAGTTGTCAATAACTAGCTTGCGCGTGGCTTCTGTATGGCGCAGCCAGCGATAGACCAGGGGCATTTTCTCTTCAAGTTCCCCCAGTTGTAGCAGCCCTTTCATGGCACCGCAGTGGCTGTGGCCACAAATGATAATTTGATTGATATCCAAGGCTTCCATGGCGTATTCAATGGTGGCCCCTTCTCCCCCATTGGTGGCCTCAAAGGGTGGAATAATGTTGCCTGCATTGCGGATTACAAACAGGTCACCCATATCCGCTTGGGTGATGATGCCAGGATCAACCCGTGAATCTGAGCAAGAAATGAATAGAACCCGAGGATGCTGCCCCTTGGTAAGTTCCTCCATGAGGTTTTGATGGGAGGGTACATAGTCGCTTTGAAAGCGGCGCAGACCCTTGATGAGCTTCTTCATAGAACCTTTGGAGGAATAGGACAGAGGCGCAGCGGAGGCATTGAAGTTGGGTTCAAGCAATGTATCCCCCTCGTGCTACTCATCGTTATCCCATAATCAAAGGACTTTCTAAACAAAGTTTTGCTTATTGGTGCAATTGCTGTGGCTTCTTAATGGTGAGTTGCAAACCCTTACATTGCTTGGGTTGATCTGCGCTACTGGCTCTGAACGATACCGCTTAAGCTTGGCCTTGATCGCCACGGGGGCGAAATAGATGGGTGTGGTCAGGGTTATACAGCCGCGATCGCGCCTTTGCTGCATTCAGAGCAGGGCTAATCACGTATAGGGTGGTGCGAATCAAGTCCGCAGCTTGGGTCGCAGTCGCCATGTCTGCTAAAGACACGAGCTGGATCTGCTCATCGGGCCAGCCCAATCGGTAGCAAATGGCGACGGGGGTATCGGCTGGATACTGTTCCATCAGCTTTGCCTGGGCCGCATCCACATGGCGGGCGCTCAGGTAAAGACACAGGCTGGTTTTATGGGCGGCTAAAGCCCCTAACTCCTCCGGTTCAGGGACTTGGGTGCGGCCGCTGATGCGGGTGAGGATAATCGACTGCACCAACCCCGGAATGGTGAGTTCTGCATTGAGCTTGGCTGCCGCTGCCTGAAACGCACTGATGCCAGGAATGACCTCAAAGGCAATTTGCGCCTCTGCCAGCAGTTGAATTTGCTCATGGATGGCGCTGTACAAGCTGGGATCGCCAGAATGCAATCGCACCACTGACTTGCCAGCCTGCACCCGCTCAATCATCAGCGGCACGATTGTCTCTAAGGTGAGATTGGCTGTGCCAATACGCTCCGCCTGGGGGTGGCCCCAATCCAGCATTTGTTGGGGTACCAGGGAATTGGCATAGACAATCACGTCTGCTTGCTGCAAGATACGCTGCCCGCGCACCGTCAGTAGGTCCGGGTCTCCTGGCCCTGCCCCCACGATGTAGACTGCCGGTTTAAGGGCGAGGTGCGAAGCCGTCTGGGCTGAAAGCGTCGTTGTCATAGCAGCGAGAGACCAAGGTGACCGTTAGCTTCGCTAGGCTAACAGAGGGTCCTCCGCATATCGAAAATCCTTCTGTATATCTGCGGTGTTGGGGGTCTGACCCCCGCCCGCAAAGCTACGGAAATTATCCCAAAACCGACAAAAAACCAGTGAAGCCGTTCAAAACTAGCCGGATCATCGGCATCAGCGCCGTTAAGTGGGGTGGTAGATGCACCCTGATTCCAAATCCCAGTGGCCTTGGCCCTGGGATTTTTTTTGCCTTATCTACCTAAACGGCAAGCTTCTGTCTGAGGTGGCTAGGAGACTCATGCTCAATCAGTTCGCCCTGCTCTAATAAAAAGGCGCGATCGCAATAGTCCAGCTCCAGCAGGCGATGGGTGACCCACAGGGCTGCTAATTGCCTTTCTTTAACCAGTTGCCGCACTTGTTCGACTAGCTCCAATTGGCTATCGGGATCGAGTAGGGCGGTGGGTTCATCCAGCAGCAGTACATGGCAGTGGCGGGCAATGGCACCGGCGATCGCCACCCGTTGCTTTTGCCCGCCGCTCAGGGCATAGCTGGGCCGCCGAATCAGGTGCCCCAGATTGACTGCATTCAGGGCATCTTGCACCCGAGCCCGAATCATCGGTAAGGGCAACCCTTCGTTGGCGAGACCGAAGGCCACATCGGCCCCCACTGTCGGCATCACCAGTTGATGATCAGGATTTTGGAAAACATAGCCTAGGGGAGGGGCAACCCGAATATGGCCCGTCTGAGGCTGGATCAACCCAGCCAAAAGCTTGAGCAGAGTTGATTTGCCGCTGCCATTGTCCCCTAGCAACATGCAAAACTCGCCAGGGTTTACGGCCAATGTGCAATCTTTCAGCACGGCTAGCCCCGATGGCCATTGAAAGCAGAGATTATCCACTTGAATGCCAGCTTCAGGCATCAAGGCACCTCATATCACGATTGAGAATGATGTTATTCAGATGCCTGATCGCCCACCAGTGAGAAAAATCCAGGGGGCTTACCAGATGCAGATGCCGTGCCTGATTTCTCATACATTTGCACCGCAGCCACCTCGCTGGTCAACACCGTGACGGATCTGTTGGGGATTTGGTCGCAGGTGATTTCTAAAAATACGGCACTGCCTGATTTAAGGGCATCGGTCAGGCGGTTATAGTCGGCCTGGGCCGCTTCCAGTTCTTGCTTCAGCACAGAAATCGGTAGGGCACTGTGTTTCAGGTTGATTTCGAGGGTATACATCGCGTTTGCGTGCGCTCACATATATAGAGAATCGCCGCTAGCCCAAGGGTCGGTCAATGAATTCCGACAGTGCAATGGGTAGCCCTCTGAGTCTAACAATCAATGTAAAGAGGTGGATGCTGCAGTCCGACATCGCCCCACAAATACCTTGAAATTCTCTCTAGTTCAGCGTTCTAGCGTGACACCCCCGCCTCGACCGAACGTATTGAAGGTACGGATCGATTACGGGAAACCCTGCAGTACCTCAAAGGATTGTTTATAGTAAAGATTAGTAAAGTCCTGCTCATAATTATCAAGGATTTTATTGGCAGAGTTTCGTCTCCATCGCTGGCCCGCTTAGGGGTTAGGCGCTTGGGAGAAGCTCTATGCACTGATTTAAATCTTACGTTTGGAGAATCGCGCGATGACCATAGCAATGGGAAGAGCGCAAGCCCAGCGAGGATGGTTCGACGTCCTCGATGATTGGCTAAAGCGCGACCGATTTGTATTCGTAGGCTGGTCCGGCCTGCTTCTATTCCCCTGTGCCTACATGGCCATTGGGGGC
>JBHJIP010000121.1:0-5939 GCA_050043365.1 Leptolyngbyaceae cyanobacterium | reverse complement strand
AACCGCGTGTGAAACCGCAGATGCTCGGGGTCCGCATCCAAGGTGCGAATCAGTTCTTTGAAATTGGCGGCAAAGTCGCGGTCACGGCCCAGGAAGTCAATCCACTGCACCTTCGCCAACTCTGGGTGCAGCTCCGCCGCCTCCACCGCTCGATGCCTAGCCGTAATGATTCGCTTGTTTAGCTTGGCCGCATACTCCACCTCATCGGCACAGTAGGGCGAGTTCACTGACTTAGGCGAGAGGATAAACAGGAAGTGATCCGACGCTTCAATACCCTTGTAAATCTCCTGCTGGAAATCTGCCCCCGAGGCAATACTCTCCTGGTCAAACCAAGTGCGTTTCCCCTGACGCTGCAAGCCATCGTTGAGCTTGCGGGCAAAGTCAGAGTCCGCTCTGGAGTAAGAGACAAATACATCCAGACTGATACCCGGAGGCTGTTGCTGGCTGGCTTGGATAAATTCCGTTTGTAGAGGCAATGGCCCATACTGATGCTGCTGGGCCAGCTTTTGCCAAGCCTCGGCATGTTGCAACTCATAGCCCCTCAGCAAAATGCAAGGGTTGCGCTGCTGTCGCTCCCACTTCAGTGCCTTGGTCAGTAAGACCTTGTGTTCGTGGTGATAGTCTCGCTGTCGCTTTAGGATGCGCAGTAGATCACTTTCATCCTTTAAATAATCGGCCTCAGTGAGGTTATCGGTGAGGTCGATATATTGCAGGGTTTGCAGAGAACTCGGCACTTGTTCCGGGTCCACAGCCCCAACTCTTAGGGGAATGATGCGCTTATTCAGCTCCAGGGCATGGTTCAGTTCTTGCTGGCAGTATTGCGATTCCAGGGCATCGGTCGAGAGTAAGAAGACCACATTATCCGCGTCCTCCATACCTCGGGTCATCGCCGCTTGGAAGTCGCTGCCAAATTCGATATCGCTGCGATGGGTCCAGGTGGTGATGCCATTGCGCATCAGACTGAGCCTGACCTGTTCTGCAATCTCCCGGTCGGCTTCCGCATGACAGAGAAACACCTGGGTCATTAAGTTGTTGGCGTTCTTGATGCTTTCGGTGATGTATTCGCAGTGCAGATCCGCTGGACTGCAAGGGGCTTGCTCCGTTTTAAATTGAGTCGCCAACCAAGCTTCCGCCCGTTGCCGTTCTTCCCCAATCAAGAGAAATTGGGTGCGTTTCTGGTTACGCTCCCAGTCCAGGGCCTGATTCAGTAAAACGGTGTGCTGCTGCACATAGTCCTTTTGCCGCTCGAAGATATCCAGCAGTGCTTGAAAGGATTGCTCAAAGTCGTTGATGCCTTCCTTATAACTGACCTGGTTCCAGTTGATCTTGGCCAGTTCGGGGTGCAGGTTCGTAAAGCAGGAGTGCAGCCCCTGGGCTTGGTAAGCGTCCCAATCCGCATCAGTGCCATTGGGATTACGGGATTGCCAGGTCTCCTGGCTGATCTCCTCCACATGAATAATCGGCACCAGCCGCTTATTCAGCGAAACTGCCAGCTCAATTTCCTTGCGGCAGTAGGGCGAATTGGTGGCGTGGGGGGCAATGATGAAGAGAAAGTTGTCGGCTTTTTCAATGCCATCGTCGATTTGCTTTTGGTAATCGACCCCTTGGGGAATGTCTTCAAAATCAAACCAGGCGCTGTAACCCGCTTCGATCAGCCGTTGGTTTAAGTAAGTGGCAAACTCAAGACTGTCGCGGCGGCCATAGGAGATGAAGACGTCCTGGTGCATGGCGAGGGGTGAAGTTCAATATTTGACCTATTGAACCTGCTGTTTTTGAGCCGATCCTTTCTCAACCTGGAACGTTTAAGGTTTCATAAGGTCTTTCACCAGCGCTTCCACAACCCTTCAATCGCCAATCCCCAAAAAATCTCACGCGCACCTTTGGCTCATATGCACTACACATGCCGTTGATAATTGACACCGGCAACCGCCGCTAAAAAGATGAGGACTTATAAAAATCTGGTAGCGTAATACTTTCTCGCGGCACGGGGTAATCAGCAATGACGGCATTGGTTGGGCAAGATTTTCTCACCTTGGCAGATCTCAGCCCAGAGGATTTGCAGGGGTTGCTGACCCTCGCCACCCAAATCAAAACCGGAGCTGTGCAGGCGGACTGCTCCCGCAAGGTGTTGGGGCTATTGTTTCGCAAAACTTCGACGCGCACTCGGGTCAGCTTCTCGGTGGGTATGGTGCAACTGGGCGGTCAGGTGCTAGACCTGCAGCTCAACCTGATTCAGGTCAGCCGGGGAGAGCCGATTCGCGATACGGCGCGGGTTCTGAGTGGCTACCTAGATGTCTTGGCAATTCGCACCTATGACCAAACGGAGCTTGAAGAGTTTGCCCAGTACGCCGATATCCCAATTATTAATGCCCTGACCGATCAGGCTCACCCTTGCCAAATTCTGGCCGACCTCTTGACGGTCAAAGAGCATTTTGGTCAGCTCTCGGGTATGACCCTGGCCTACTTGGGCGATGGCAACAATATGGCCCATTCTCTGATGCTGGGTTGCGCCCTAGCGGGGGTGAATATTCGAGTGGCGACCCCAGCCGATTATGCGCCTGATCGAGATGTGGTGAAGCAGGCCCAAACTCTAGCGAGCGATCGCTGCAAAATTCAGGTCACCACCGATCCGCAAATCGCGGCAGCAGGGGCCAATATTCTCTATACCGATGTGTGGGCCAGCATGGGCCAAGAAGACTCAGCAGAAAGTCGAATTCCAATCTTTCAGCCCTATCAAGTCAATTCGAAGTTGCTGGGTTTGGCCGACAAGGAGGCGATCGTGCTGCACTGCTTACCCGCCCACCGAGGCGAAGAAATTACAGAAGACGTTTTGGAAGGGGCGCAATCCCAAGTGTGGCTCCAGGCTGAAAATCGCATGCATGCCCAAAAAGCTCTGTTGGCCAGCCTCCTAGGGGCTGTGGGCAATTAAAACTAGGATCCCTTGCCGGGTCGGGGCGGGCGTGGTCAGGCTGACCCAGAGAAGGTTTCGCCATTAACACGCCTTTGGTGAGGTCAAATAAGCTGCAGAAACGTCAGAAAACCGTGACCTGTAACCAGCTCCACAATGATGGCGGTGGTGAAGGCAATCATGGCCAAACGACCATTCAAGCTCTCAGCAACTCGGGTAAATCCCCAGCCCTTTAATTCATTCCTGAGTCCCATTGTTTTTACGTCAAGCTGTTTTGTTAACTATTGTAACAATCTAGCTCGATTCCCTGGTCTATGCCAGCGGCTACCATGGGGCGATTTTCGGTAAACCAACAAAGTAATTCGCAACACTAATGAGATGTGAGCCCGCAGTTTACTCGCGGGCTCACAGTAAAAACCATTCAAGTGAGTTAGGAGCCTTTTATGGCAAGTGTTTTAGCCTCTGAGTCTACGATCAGTAGACTTTCTCAATTAGCCTGCGATTCATCTACGGACGGGCGGCGAGGTTGACTGTATCAACCCTGATCCAAATCATCCTCTAATAGAGGAGCCTCTTCCTCAGGCTCTTGGTTCATCTCACTCTTAAAGTCGCGGAGGGTTTTTCCTAAAGCAGCGCCCAGTTCTGGAATCTTCTTGGGGCCAAAAATCACGACAGCCACCCCAAGGACAAGTATGACTTCGGTCCAACCAATATTAAACATTTTGTAACCTGCCTCCTATGGAGATGAGAATAGCATTTGCTGCTGCGATTCGAGTTGAGTGCTTGGATGAGCAAGGCCCAATGTCTTTAGGCATAGCGGATATTGGCTTGTTTGAGCCGCGCCATGGCTTCGGCCAGACGATCGCATTCAGCAATCAAACTCACCCGCACATAGCCTTCGCCCCCTCGCCCAAAGGCATTGCCTGGGGTCAAAACCACGCCGGTTTGCTCTAGGACCGACAGAGCAAAATCCGTGGAGCCAACGCCCGGTGGGCAGGGCACCCAGAGGTACATGGTGGCGAGGGTTTTCGGTACCGTCCAGCCCAGCTCGGCAAAGGATTCGATCAAAAAATCCCGACGGGTGCGATAGCGAGTCTGGACAATATCGAGATAGCTGTCTGGCATGTTCAAAGCGGCTTCTGCCGCCTTTTGCAGGGCAGAGAAGATGCCGTAGTCCAGATTAGTCTTGAGGGTGCGGAGCCCCTGGATGATGTTGCGATTGCCCACCACAAAGCCGACGCGCCACCCCGCCATGTTGTAGGTCTTGGAGAGGGTGTGAAACTCAACCCCGATATCTTTGGCACCGGGAATTTCCAGCAGGCTGGTGGGCTGATAACCATCAAAGGCCAGTTCGGCGTAGCACAGATCATGGACCAGCAAGATCTCGTGGCGACGGGCAAAGGCCACGATCTCTTCAAAAAAGTCTCGGGGGGCGGTGGCGGCAGTGGGGTTACTGGGATAGTTGAAAAACAGCACCTTAGCCCGTTCAGCCACAATGTCGGGAATGGCGGCTAAATCAATCAACCAGTCATTCTCAGCGTTGAGGGGCAGATCAATGATGTTGGCTCCGGCGATCGCCGGTCCCCGAAAGTGGGCGGGATAGGCTGGGGTGGGCACCAGCACCGTATCCCCAGGATTGATATAGGCCAGGGCCAAATGCACCAGCCCTTCTTTCGACCCTAGTAGGGGTAGGGCTTCGCCATCTGGATCGAGACTGACCCCGTAGCGACGGTGATACCAGCGGGTGATGGCCTCGCGAAAGCTGGCCGTGCCTTCGAAGGGGGGATAGCCATGGTTGCGGCTGTCTTGAATGGCCGCCATAGCGGCCTCAATAACTGGATCAGGCGTGGGGCCATCCGGGTTTCCCATGCCCAAATCAATCAGATCAAGCCCCTGTTCTCGGGCGCGGGCCTTGAGTTCGTCTAACCGGGCAAAGACATAGGGCGGCAGACTCCTAAGTCGATCTGCCGGTTGTATCCAATCCAGAGTCATGGCTCTCGCTCCTTCGAGACCCTACTGTAACTCACTGTGGGTATAGGTTTTGCTCTAGAGGCGATCGCCGATTCAGCCCGCTGAAGCGGATACTTCGGGTCATGAAAAACCTGGCCCAGTCTCTATAAACCTGATCAGCACCTCTCATTCCTGAGTAAGGACTTTTAAAGAGACCAAAAATAGTATTTTCAGCTTTTAAAAAGGCTTTTAGAACGCTGATTTTTTAGGGCGAGAACAGGCTCACGAACCCTGCCAGTAATACTACTTAAGCCTTCAGAGTTCCTTTTAAAAAGGCTTTTTTCGATAAAGAGTTGGTAAACCCCGATACAAAACTGATGGATTTTGCTGTGCCGGATCATACCTTGAGTACAGATGAGAAAAAGATGAGAACTCACGCGCTAACAGTGCAGGGTCAGTTTACCTCCGACCTCTTACAACCCTTTCCAACTGAATGACCATGAACATTTCGAAGAAAACACTAATCGCTTTAGCAGGGTGCGCCCTGGCCTCCGCCAGTGTGGGTATGGCCCCCGCTCAGGCTCAAGAACTTAATGGCTGGAACTACGCGATCGACTCTTTTGATGATGGCTCCCAAGCTGGACGGCGCGGTGGGTACAGCAACTATGAGTTCTATGGCCTAGCCGTCAAAGAAACTGAAGATCGCGTTTATGTGGGAATTAACTCTAACCTGCAGTTAGGGGGTGAATACGACTCTAGAGCTTGGGACCGCGAAATTCACTACGGTGACCTCTTCTTCAACTTCACGGGTGAAGATTTAGCCGATGCTCAGGGCAATCTATTTGCCATTAAGTTTGACGCAGGCAATGATTCGGGCGTCAGTGAAACGGGTGTCTATGGCAATGTAACTGGTCAAAACGTGACCCTTCAAAACAATGGTTTTAGCAGTATGGGTAGCCACTACAACTGGGCCAATGGAGGGGGGACGGCTTCCATGGGTGACCTAGACCACTATGAGCAAATAGCTGATGGCGACTACTACTATGAGCAAGGTTGGAGTGGTGTAACCAACTCCATTGCA
>JBHJIP010000120.1:0-7526 GCA_050043365.1 Leptolyngbyaceae cyanobacterium | reverse complement strand
GCCATTTGTGGGCGTTCTTGCAGTTCCCGGCTGGGTCGCTCTAGCCAATTGGCCCCTTCATGGCCCATGACACCGGCAATTTCTCGGCCCATATTTATCTTGCCAATGCGTTCGGAGCTGGGGGCAACCTCTTTATAGAGGGGTGAAGGGGGTGGCGTTAGGCCGACCACCGCGCTGGCCCAAGCTGGATTTGGACTTCCCCAGCTCAGCCCGATTAGAACCCCCACTCAAAGGACCCATGTCCCCAATCGCTGCACAAACCCCATGTTGCTTACTCCACTATTGCCTCGGTTAAAAAGGCTTGAATCTTGGCCCAAGTTTGGTCTAACAGATCTGGGGCATCGGCATCTAGCCATTGAACCGGGCGTTTGCGAAACCAGGTGCGTTGGCGCTTGGCAAATTGACGGGTATGTTTCACGGTCAGGGCTTGGGCGATCTCCAGGGAGTGCTCCCCAGCCAAATACCCCCGCACCTCGCCATAGCCCAATGTCTTCAACAACGGCAGGTCATCTCCATAGCGGGCACAGAGGGACTCGACCTCCTGCACAAAGCCTGATTGAAACATGGCCTCGGTGCGGGCAATGATGCGCTGCTCTAGGCGATCGCTCTCCAGCCCTAAATACAGAATCGGGTATGGGGGTGGGCTTTCGCCCTGCTGCGCTGATAGAGACTGCCCACTCACGTAAAACACCTCTAAGGCACGCAAGGTGCGTACTGCGTCATTGGGGTGAACGCGCTCTGCCGCCTGAGGGTCTAGCTGCTGGAGTAATGCAAAACAGTGGGGCTGGCCCAGGGATTGGAGCTGCGATCTCAACTGCGGATGCGGCGCTATAGGCGGAATCTGCAACCCTTTGACGATCGCCTCAATATATAAGCCGGTGCCCCCCACCAGCAGCGGCACGGTGGTTCTGTCGCGGTGAACTTGCGTGATCAAATCCTGGGTGGCCTGTTGATATTCCGCCACCGTCAGGGTGGCTGTTGGCGCACAGATATCAATTAAATGGTGGGGCACCTGGGCGCGTTCAACCGCCGTCGGCTTAGCGGTGCCAATATCAAAGTCTTGATAAACCTGGCGAGAATCCGCACTCAGGACTACACTTTGCAAGCGCTGGGCGATCTTTAAACTCAGACCCGTTTTACCCGTCGCCGTTGCCCCGCCCAAAACGATTAACATTGGTACATAAGAACCAACTTGGTTGTTTTCTGAAGCGGGGGGCAGGTGTTCTGAGCCTTTCGACGGTACGATCCCTACTTCAGACATAACCAGAAACCGTTCTAAAATCCCCACAGAAGGGTTTGTGCTAGAATTCTAGGGCGTTTTTTCAAAATCGCTAAAACAGCGTCTTGACGACGCCTCAGGAGTAGGAAAATATATGGCGGCCACTAACTATGGTGCTGAGCAGATTCAAGTCCTTGAGGGGCTGGAGCCTGTTAGAAAACGCCCTGGCATGTATATCGGGAGCACCGGTCCCCGAGGGTTGCATCACCTAGTTTACGAGGTTGTTGACAATGCTGTTGACGAAGCGTTGGCAGGTTACTGCAATGACATTACCGTAACCCTCAATTCCGATGGATCCGTGACCGTCACCGATGATGGCCGGGGTATTCCCACCGATATTCACCCTCAAACCGGCAAATCCGCCCTAGAAACTGTGCTCACCGTGCTTCACGCCGGGGGCAAGTTTGGCGGTGGCGGCTACAAGGTGTCTGGCGGTCTCCATGGGGTGGGTGTTTCCGTGGTGAATGCCCTCTCTGAGTGGCTTGAAGTCACTGTCTGGCGGAATCAGCAGGCTCATGTGCAGCGGTTTGAACAGGGTGTGCCAGTTACTGAGCTAGAGGTCTCTCCGGATAAGAGCGGTCGTAAGGGCACCCAAGTCAGCTTTAAGCCCGATGCCACGGTTTTTACGGTCACTACCGAGTTTGACTATGACATCCTGGCCGGTCGCTTGCGGGAGCTGGCTTATCTGAATGCGGGTGTCAGCATTACCTTTACCGATGCCCGCCTGGAGTTGCTCAAGGCGACAGAACCAAAGGTGTTGCGCTTTCACTATGAAGGCGGTATCCAAGAATATGTTGCCTACATCAATAAAGATAAGCAGCCCATCCATGACGAAATTGTCTACGTGCAGGGCGAAAAAGACGGTGTGCAGGTGGAGGTGGCGCTGCAGTGGTGTGTCGATGCCTATTCTGATAACCTGCTGGGCTTTGCCAATAACATTCGCACCGTTGATGGCGGCACCCACCTAGAAGGCCTCAAGGCGGTACTTACCCGCACCCTGAACAACTTTGCCCGCAAGCGCAATAAGCGCAAGGACAATGAGTCAAACCTCAGCGGCGAAAATATCCGCGAGGGCTTGACCGGGGTGATTTCGGTCAAAGTGCCTGACCCCGAATTTGAGGGACAGACCAAAACCAAACTGGGCAATACCGAAGTCCGGGGCATTGTCGATTCCTTTGTGGGCAAGACCCTGGCTGAATATCTCGATTTTCACCCCAGCGTGGTGGACTCCGTTTTAGAAAAAGCCATCCAAGCCTTTAACGCGGCGGAAGCGGCGCGACGGGCGCGGGAATTGGTGCGACGCAAGTCTGTGCTAGAGTCCTCGACCTTACCCGGCAAGCTGGCCGACTGCAGCAGCCGTGATCCCGGTGAGTCGGAAATCTTTATCGTGGAGGGGGATTCTGCGGGGGGCAGCGCTACGCAAGGGCGCGATCGCCGTTTCCAAGCCATCCTGCCGTTGCGGGGCAAGATCCTCAACATTGAGAAAACCGACGACGCCAAAATTTATAAGAACAATGAGGTCCAGTCCCTGATTACCGCCCTCGGGCTGGGCATCAAAGGCGAAGAATTTGACGAGTCTCAACTGCGCTATCACCGCATTTGTCTGATGACCGACGCCGACATGGATGGGGCTCACATTCGCACCCTGCTGTTGACCTTTTTCTATCGCTACCAGCGATCGCTGATCGATCAGGGCTTTGTTTATATCGCCTGCCCGCCCCTCTACAAAATCGAGCGGGGCCGCAACCACTGGTATTGCTATAGCGATCGCGAGCGGGATGATCTAATTGAGAATGAGTTCCCCTCTAACGCCAACTACACCATCCAGCGGTTTAAGGGCTTGGGTGAAATGATGCCGGTTCAGCTCTGGGACACCACCATGAATCCTGAGACCCGCACCCTGAAAAAGGTAGAAATTGAAGATGCGGCTGAAGCCGATCGCATCTTTACCGTGCTGATGGGCGATCGGGTCGCGCCGAGGCGAGAGTTCATTGAAACCTACGGTTCGCGGCTCAATTTAGAGGATCTGGATATTTAGCGAAATCACCCCCTGACATTCCTCCGGCAGCGTAAAAAAATGTAATGGTAGCGCTGATCAAAAAGCCGTAAGGTATCGATCACGGCATTAAAACATTGTTGAGTGCTGGTGCCCAAAAGCCAGCCAGGACATAAAGTGAGACGTTTAGGATGAGTAGTAATTTAGCCTCGAAACTGCGGGAAGGCACCCAAAAAGCCCACACTATGGCCGAGAATGTCGGCTTTGTGCGGTGTTTTTTGCGGGGCGTTGTTGAAAAGAATTCTTACCGGAAACTGGTTGCTAATTTCTACTTCGTGTACTCCGCGATGGAAGAAGAGCTAGAGCGCCACAAAGACCATCCGGTGGTATCCAAGGTTTACTTCCCTGACTTACACCGCAAGCAGACCCTAGAGCAAGATCTGACTTACTACTACGGTGCCAACTGGCGCGATCAGGTGGCACCCTCTGCAGGCGGTCAAGACTACGTCAATCGCATTCGTGAGATTTCTAACAATCAGCCAGAGCTGCTGGTGGGTCACTCTTACACCCGCTACCTGGGCGATCTGTCCGGCGGGCAAATCCTTAAGGGCATTGCTCAGCGGGCCATGAACCTAGCCGATGGCGAAGGCACTGCCTTTTATGAGTTCGACACCATCACCGATGAGAAAGCCTTTAAGGTCAACTATCGGGCCTCTCTTGATGAGATTGACGTGGATGAAGCGATGGCAGAGGCCATTGTCACAGAAGCCAACGACGCCTTTGGCATCAACATGAAGCTGTTCCAAGAGCTGGAAGGCAACCTGGTTAAGGCGATTGGTCAAATGCTCTTTAACAGCCTCACCAGCCGCCGTCGCCGGGGTAGCACTGAGCTGGCAACCGCCGAATAAATTCGGGCGATCGCTGAGGGCATGCCCTCAGCGATCTGACTTCGCCTCCATCTAGGGTTTTCAATAAGCCCTAGATGTCTTTTATGGGACGATTTAAGCCTTTGTTATGGCCAACACCGCGCAGCTTGCGGTATTGGTGACGCCAGGAAACCTGATGAGGGCTGGTTTTGGGTTGCCAGTGCTATCTGGACTGCCTATCTAAAAACACTGCCTTATGAACCAGGCCAATTGATTGGTTTCGCTACCGTACGGTGAAAAGTCCCTAGATTACGGGTGTCTGTGCCCTTAGAAGACCTAAACCTCTTGCAGCGCTACGTACCGGTCGCCACAACCTGTGACGGGGTTTTTATGTGCCTTGCTTGGGGCAATCACGCACCTACGATTCTTTGCCAGCAGCTACCCATTGGTGATGAGTTTACTGGGAATTTCACGTCGCTCCAAACTCCAGATCTCAAGTTAGTCGACTTTAGGCGAAAGCAATTCTTGACCGTTTTGCAGCAGCGTGGCGCTCTCCACCGTGCCGTCAGCAGCGGTATTGAAAACGATGCGAAACTCTAGGACGCGAGCAAAGAATTCGGTCTCAGAGGCAGCAAACAGAGGAATCTGTGGCTGCCCGGTGCCTTGAATGTAGAGTTGCCCCGACTCAACAGCGATCGCCACCTGAAAGTCTGGTAACACCTGGTACGTGCCGACATAGCGCTCCAATACTTCGGAGCCAATGGTGATGGCCTCGTCGTTCGTGGGCAGTTGGTAGGGCTGGCCTTTGAGGATGGCGAGTAAGTCTTCCGCCATGTTTGCAGGATTGGCATTTTCGACATTGCTGAGTACCGCGACAGTGATGCCCGACTCAGGCAAACTCCCCAAATAGGTCATAAAGCCGTTGCTGCCACCCCCGTGAGAAATAAAGCCCTGCGCTCCAACGATGAGTCCGTAACCATAGGACAACTCAGGTGCGTCTTCACCCATCGGGATATGGGGGGTTTGCATTGCAGCAATGGCAGCCTCGCTGAGGATGCCGGATGGACGATTATCTGCATTAATCAAAAACTGCTGCCAGCGAACGAGGTCCTCCAGGTTTGAATAGAGCCCACCCGCGCCAGTTGGGACCCCCATGTTGATATAGTCTGCCTGCTGGTAGCCCTCGCCGATAAACCGATAGCCATTGGCCAGATCGTCAATGACGGCCAGAGGCTGCTCATAACCGGTATTGTTAAGTCCCAGAGGCGCGAATAGCTGCGTCTGCAGGTAGTCGGCGTAGGACTGGCCTGAGACCTGTTCGATGATCTGGGTCAGCAGTGTGTACCCTGAGTTGCTGTAGCGAAATTCCTCACCCGGCTCAAATTCCAGGGGCAAATCTTGGAAACGGGCGACCAGATCTTCTAGGGTGGTCGGCTGCTTCATCCACTCTGGATAGTCGGGGAAGCTGGTCAGGTTAGGAATGCCAGCGGTATGGGTGAGCAGGTGATGAATGGTGATGCGCTCCCCATTGGGATAGTCGGGCAGATAGGTGGCGATAGGAGCCTGCACGTCTAGCAAGCCACGATCTTGCAGTTGCAGGATGGCTGCAGCAGTGAACTGCTTGGTAATCGAGCCAATCCGAAACTTGGTTGAGCGCGTATTGGGCACCTGATGCTCTAGGCTTGCCATGCCGTAGCTATTGGCAAAGACAATCTCGCCGTCTTGCACGACAATCGCGGTTCCCATGAAGCGGCTGGTCTCGTAATGGGCCTGCAAATAGGCATCAAATTCAGCAGTCAGGGTGGGGGTTTGAGTGAGTTCTGAGACTGTGGCGGGGGACATATTGATCGGGGCTTGAGAGGGGCGAGGAGACGTTAATACGGGTTCAGCATCCTCAGATTGAGGGTGACCGATGGTGGCGTGAGCAGTGTTGATCGACAATCCGTTACTGATCAGAATGAGTAGCGCGATCGCGAATTTTGACGGGCCGATCAGGTATTGATCAAACATCGGGAATAAAGTCTATGAATGGGGGTGAGCAAGTGTGGCTTTCACGACAGACCGAGCAAATGCATAGAGCGTGGTCAAAAACCACACCACAAACGCATAGACAAACCAGAGCAGCGCATAGGTGTTGGTCATGGTGACACGATGGTATTGCTGCAAATAATCGAGAATTTGCTCTGCGGTTTGGACGTCTGTAGGTCCATCGGGATAGCTAAATCTATTGAGATCAGCCGTGAACTGATAAGCGGTAAAAGCAGCAATACCCATACAGATAGACAACAAAATCAAACTGACTTTGAAGCGCTGTAAGCTGCGATTGAGTGAAGGAGAACCAGAGTCATGCCAACGTTGCCGAGCAACTAGAATGCCTATCAAAGTCACTAAGAAGAGTGACAGTAGTGCAAAGGGCCAGGAAATACCTATCAAATATGTAAGTTGATCCATTTCTGATCTGATTGTCGTTCTCGCAACTGACTCACCACAGCTTGTCATTCAGCCGCTTTGACGCAATACCCCTGACTTGGTACTCATAACCCACCCAACTGGGTTAAACCGAAACCACTACACTCAAGCCAGTCCTGTGAACTGCAAAATTTCGGCGCAGGTCACCTCAGGCGTTTTGCCATGGGTGTAGATCGTATGTTTTGCGAGCTTTAAATTCGATGGATGGCGAAGGTAATGCTCATTCATCGAATGGGTATCGCTGGGAAGAGCACAATTGCGCTGTTTCAGGATTTGCCAGGATCGATCTATGTCGGGTAATGGCAACAACAGCACAACGTTTAGGTAAGGAGATAACGCCCGTTTCACCCGATCAAATAATGCCGCTTCTTCATAAACGGAGTGACCCGCACCAAAATCAATCACGCAGTCACGGTGTTCTGACAGCAGTCGTTCTACCGCATAGGCTTCAAACGGCTTCCAGTATTGAATAACTGCCTCCATGCCTCTAGCCTCGCGTTTTTGTTGGGCCAGGGCTGGGTCATAGCCAATTTCTTGGTAGTAGTTCCAACGCAGGTCATCCATTGAGCATTGCGGCAGCGCTAAGCGTTTGGCTAGGAGTTCACCTTGCGTCGATTTGCCAGCTCCAATGGGGCCAATCAGAACAATTTCAGAGAGCATACTGGTTTATTTTTAATCAATTTAGTAGGGGCGATCTCAATCTTTTGAAGATCTTGAAAAAGAGCCAAAATTCATCTCCAGTTTCTGGAAAATCGAACCCTCTCTTAACGGTTTTGGATTGTGTGCAATCCGCAATTTTTACGAGGTGAGTTGCTGTTGTAGGCGATCGCAGTCCACACCGCATGTTTGCAAAACGTGCATCGCCAGACCGCCCCCCGTTTCGCCTTCTTGCAAAATGCCGAGCAGCAAATGCTGC
>JBHJIP010000119.1:0-14741 GCA_050043365.1 Leptolyngbyaceae cyanobacterium | reverse complement strand
ACACCCCTCCTCCCCTTCTGGCTGATGAATTCTCCTAATCGGTAGAACAAATTTGCTTCTAAACATCATTGCTATCTATCCCGCCTCCCCTATCGGCTGCCGAATTCCCTGAAACAGTGGCATTGCTTAACGAGAGGGCAGCGCCAGCATTATTCGCAATCCCCCCCCATTGCCAGTGGTACTCCCATTCGCGATCGTCAAATTGTTGATATTGACCGTCCCAGTCGCGTTAATGGCTAGCACTCGATGGATGCCCTGCCCCCCTAGGGTAGTGGTGCCTGCCCCTGCTCCATTCAGCGTCAGAGCCTGGTTGATAGTCACCTCCTGCCCCTCTTGGTAAGTCCCGGCCCCCAAGTTCACCGTCGCGTCAGCCGCAGCCAAATCCACCCCATTCTGCACAGCCCCTGCGGTCGTCGTGTTGACGTTAACCGTCGTACCCTCACCCGTCAGCGTTTGGTTAGCACCCAACGTAATCCCCGCATTCAGGTTGATGGTGAGGCTGTTATCAGCGTTTTCATCCCTAAAGGTGAGGGTGTTGGTGTTGGCTTGGGCACTACTATCGATCGCCGCATTGACGTTGATGGTCTCAGTCGCCTCCACAATCGCATTCCCACCTAGCAGGGTGGTCACAATCGTGCTGGCCGCTGCCCCATCAATGTTGAGGGTGGTCGGGTCAAACAGAGCCTGACCTCCCCCGGCGGCATCTACGCTAACGCCTAACCTCAAGTCATCTCTGGCATACACGGCCAAGTCTCCACCCGCAGTGCCCGAAATATCAATCAATCCTGCTGGCAGGGCAATATCTTCACCGATCAGAACCACCTGACCGCCCTGTACCCCAGATACATTCACCGTCCCCGTTGAAGTGACGGCCCCGGGGGTCGCATTCACAGCATCCCCGCTGGAGAGCACCACAGTGCCATCGGCCAAGGTATTGACGGTGGTGGCATCGCCGCCCCATTCCCCCGCCAGCAAACTGGGCAAGTCTAACGGCGTAATCCCCGCATCCACCAAACCTTGGAGCTGATCGGTGGAGACCGCCAAGGTCATCACCAAGCCATCTTGGGCAATGCGGAGGATGCCCGCCTCCGGCACCGCCACAATGGACACGGCTCCACCGGGGGCCGTGAGGCTACCGGTGTTGATCACCGTGCCTCCCGCCAGGGTCAAGCTTTCGCCAGGGTTGACCGCCAGGTCCGCCTCATTGAGCAAAATCCCTTCGCCCCCCAGAAATACATAGCCGGTGGGGTTGCCGATCAGGCTGCTGTAGTCATTGTTGCCGGTCGCATTGAAGACGGTGTTGCCAAAGGCCAGACCACTGGCGGTACTGACCGAAAACGACCCCGATAGGTTTAAGTTGGCGCTGCGCCCTAAGAGCACCCCCGCTGGGTTGAGGATGAAGAGATTGGCATTGTTGCCGCCGCTAACTTGCAAGAGGCCGTTAATAACAGAGGTTTGGCCGCCGCTGACTCGGGCCAAAATATTACTCACATCTGGGTTGGCCAGGAAGTTAGCAATTTCATTCGTACTCAACCCAAACTGCTGAAAGCTATGGAACAGATTGGCATCGATCTGGGTGCCGCCGTTGATGGTGTAGGTCTGACTAGCGGCATCAAAGCTGACAGCGGTGCCGGTGCCATCGGGAGCGGCGGTTACCGAGGACTGAGCGAAGGCCGGCAGGGCTGAGGTCAGGGCAGTCCCCCCGACCAATAGCAGCACCAAGCCCATGGGTAGTCCTGTCAGTGATGCTGTTTTCATGATGCTCACCCTGATTACGCCAACCGCTTAACACACAATTCAGTCCCTCAACCCTATCCAAGCAGCGAATGCTTAATGTGCCTTGACGGGCTAATTGACTAACAAACGTATCGAAAAAACATCAAAACTTAAGGATGCTGATGCCAGCGAGGTCTGCATTCCAGAACAGCCCTGAGTTTGAGTATGCAGACAGATCAAGTACCGGAATCTTGTGAAAAGTAGTATTGTAGACCGATGGCAGGGGCGATGGGTTCCATAAGCGAATGGGCCTGCCCCATAACCCTAAGTTTCATTGCAGATAGGTCAGTCGAACCAGCGCTATATAATAGCTGCCGATAACGGTAACGGGGTGGGCGCTATGGCGCTGATTGTTCAGAAATACGGCGGCACATCGGTCGGTTCAGTCGAGCGCATTCAAACCGTGGCCCAGCGGGTGAAAAGCACGGTCAACCAGGGCAATGGTGTGGTGGTTGTGGTTTCGGCCATGGGCAAAACCACCGATGGTTTGGTGACCCTCGCCAGCGAAATCACCCCAACCCCCAGCCGTCGCGAAATGGATATGCTGCTCTCGACTGGTGAGCAGGTGTCGATCGCCCTGATGAGCATGGCCCTGCAAGCCCTAGGGCAAGACGCCATCTCCCTCACCGGCCCTCAGGTGGGGATTGTCACCGAAGCCGACCACAGCCGCGCCCGCATTTTGAATATTCGCACCGATCGCCTGCAGCGCCATCTCAAAGACGGCAAGGTGGTGGTGGTGGCTGGATTCCAGGGCATGAGCCAGAGCACCGATCTAGAAATCACCACCCTAGGGCGGGGCGGGTCCGATACGTCGGCAGTGGCCCTGGCTGCGGCCCTCGGTGCCGCCCAGTGCGAGATTTACACCGATGTCCCCGGCATTTTGACCACGGACCCCCGCCTCGTGCCCGAGGCCCAACTGATGCGGCAGATCACCTGCGATGAAATGCTGGAGTTGGCCAGTTTGGGGGCCAAGGTGCTGCATCCCCGCGCTGTAGAAATTGCCCGCAATTACGGCATGCCCCTGGTGGTGCGCTCTAGCTGGAGTGATGACCCCGGCACCCGCGTCACCGCCCCCGCCCCCCAGCCGCGCTCCCTCGAAGGGCTGGAACTAGCTCATCCGGTCGATGCGGTGGAGTTTGACCCCCATCAGGCCAAGGTGGCGCTGCTGCGCATTCCCGATCGTCCCGGCATTGCCGCTCGTTTGTTTGGCGAAATCGCCACCCAAAGTCTGAATGTGGATCTGATTATTCAATCTATCCACGAGGGCAACGCCAATGACATTGCCTTTACGGTGAACCGCGACCATGTGCAGCAGGCAGAGGCCGTTGCCGCCGCGATCGCCCCTGCCCTGCGAGATCGCCCCACTGATACTGACCAAGCTGAGGTTTTGGTCGATACCCAAGTCGCTAAGGTGAGCATTGCCGGGGCAGGCATGATTGGTCGCCCTGGGGTGGCTGCCAAGATGTTTTCGACCCTGGCTGAGGCAGGGGTCAATATTCAGATGATTTCCACCTCTGAGGTGAAGGTGAGCTGCACCGTCCAAGTCGAGCAGTGCGATCGCGCCATTGCCGCCCTCTGTGAAGCCTTCCAGGTCAACTGTTCTCCTCGCCAAAAGAACACTGAAGATGTCGCCGAGGCCCCTGAAGTGCGCGGTGCCGCCCTTGATCGCCAGCAAGCCCAAGTGGCCATCCGCCAAGTGCCTGATCGCCCCGGCATGGCGGCCAAGCTCTTCCAGCTCTTGGCCGATTCGGGGGTGAGTGTGGACATGATCATTCAGTCCCAGCGCTGCCATCTGGTGGGCGGAGCACCGACTCGGGATATTGCCTTTACCGTGGCTCAGAGTGATGCCGGTGCCGCCCGAGCCGTGATCGATCAAGCCACGGCGGAGATGGGCTGGGGTGAGGTGATTGTGAATGAAGCGGTGGCCAAGGTGAGTGTTGTCGGCATTGGTATGGTGGAAACGCCGGGGGTGGCGGCTCGTATGTTTCAGGCTTTGGCTCAGGAGAATATCAATATTCAGATGATTGCCACTTCAGAGATTAAAATCAGCTGTCTGGTGGCGGAGGCTGATGGGGTGACGGCCCTCAAGGCGATTCACAGTGCCTTTGGTCTGTGTGGTAACGAAGCAGTTGTAGTCCCGGCCTGATGCTGAGAGGTTCAGATTCTGCTTATGTCAGTTGATTGAAGCCCTTGGCCCAAATCTGGCCTGAGAACGCTCTAAAAGAGTATGGGACAGTTGCCCAACCCCTCTGAAATCTCGGCAATCACTAAAGCTACCCTAAAAACTTCTGTATCCCTTAACTAACAGGGTTTTAAGGCACTTAAGTACGGATAATTATGGCGGTGCCCACTCGGGTTAAGTACAGATTTAACACCAAGGTAACTTTGTAATGGATACCTGATGTGCTTAATTGATCCAAGCACCGCTATAGTCGCGGTGTGGAGCAGCTATGCAATTGAAAAGCCGCAAAAAATTTCGAGGCGCTTCGCGCCGAGAGCAGAGGGCAAGAAGCAAAAAGGCAAAGGGCTATTCCCGAGTCCTGGGGGACGAACATACAACCCGAAAACCGTAGTCGACGTTGCGATCGCCGGGATTGTTGAAGTTGCGACACGCGGACCGGCAAGACCACGGAATGTCGGGCCAGGAGCCGCCGCGGAGGACTCGCAATCCCTGGTCACCGCCTTCCATCCAGGCGCTGCCATCGGTGGGGGCACCCTCATAGTTGTCGTGCCACACATCCTGGCACCATTCCCAGACGTTGCCGTGCATGTCATAGAGGCCAAAAGCATTGGCCACACCAGCGGCTCCCACTGGGGTCGTACCCTGGGCATTTTCCCCGATGGGACCATCGTTATAGGCAGTGTTGGCTTGATATGTGGCTAACTCTGGGGAGATGGTCGCCCCAAAGTGGAAGGGGGTGATAGTGCCCGCCCGACAGGCATATTCCCATTCCGCCTCGCTCGGTAAGCGGTAGTCTCGCTCTGTGTAGACGGATAGGCGGGCACAGAACTCTACGGCTTCATGCCAATTCACCTTTTCCACAGGTCGATCAGCGCCTTCAAAGCTGGCTGGATCAGGGGTGAGTTCTGTTTTTTGCTGGGGTAAACCGGTCACAAACCGCCACTGGATCTGGGTGATGGGGATGCGGCCCATACAAAAGCTGGGGACCGTGACTGGATGTTGGGGGCTTTCGTCGTCGTAACGTTCAGGTTCATCACCTGGAGAACCCATTTGAAAGGTCCCAGCTGGAATTAGCATCATGTCCAGCCCCAGACTGTCACCCAGGGGTTCAGTAAACCCCTGAGCCGTTTGGCGGATACGCTCAAGAATCAGATCGGGCATCGTGGACAGAAATGGGGAGAGGCCAATCAACTGTTCGGTTGCCCTACCAAGCTAACTGACCTCAGGGTGGTTTTCGGATAACCGCTTTAAAGCGGGCATCACAGGAACAGGTCTGGACTCTTCTCTGGGCACGCCCGACAGATTCCCACCTGCCAGTTCTGGCACAGAAGAGTGCTGGGGGACGAACATACAACCCGAAAACCGTTGTTGTTGTTGCGATCGCCGGGATTGTTGTTGTTGCGACACGCGGACCGGCAATTCCTCGGATTGTTGTTCCAGGAGCCGCCGCGTTTTCTGGGCCTGTCCCACTTAGGAGCATACTGCTGAGATCGGGTTAAATCGGCTAGGTTCCAAAAGTCTTTAGGGCAGTCTCCTTAGGGGGCTCAAAGATTTGATGGTGAAAGATACTACGCCGCAGGCCGCAGGTATTGCCATGGAAGAGATGGGCTTCCCAACTGCGTAGATATTGGATGAGCTGAGTCAAGGAAATGGCTCCGGCATGATACTCACGGCGCAGGTGTTTGAACCGTAATCGAGCCCGACGTAAGTTGTCGCTACGCACTCGAATCCGCTCTGGCAAGACACGAAAGCCCACAAAGTTTGCTCCGTAGCGGGTTTCAAAGAGCTGGCTTTTAATCGGATGGAGCTTAAGACGTAAGCCTGCTAGTTGGGTCTCAATCTGTTGTCTAGCTTCCTTCAGTGTCTGCCAATCATCGCCAAATAGGGCAAAGTCATCGACGTAGCGCAAATATTTTTTGATGTGAAGTTGCTCTTTAACGAAGTGATCAAATGGGTCTAGGTAGACATTGGCAAAGAACTGGCTGGTAAGGTTACCGATGGGCAAACCATGGCGACGCTCTAGGGGCGTCAGCAGGGTATCGCCAGGGAAGTATTCCAGGGTTTCGTCCTGGGGGTTGCTGGCATCAATGATGGTGTCGATCAGCCACAGGGTTTGAGGGCATTTGATCTTGCCGTGCAGCCGCTGCTTGAGGATGCCATGGTCAATGCTGGGAAAGTATTTGCGGATATCGCACTGTAAGACATAGCGACTAGAGCGGGCAAAGCCGACAAAGCGCTTGAGGGCGCGATGGGTACCGTAGCCGACGCGGTTGGCATAGCTATCGTGAATGAAGCTGCGCTCAATCAGCGGCACGATCACGTTGCAGAGGGCATGGTGCACCACTCGGTCCCGATAGGGGGCAGCGGAAATTAGGCGGGTTTTAGGGTCATGGATTTTGAAGGTGCGGTAGGCACCGGGCGCATAAGTCTGGGTGTTCAGCTCTTGCTGGAGTTGCAGCAGCTCCCCGGCCAGGTTGTAGTTAAAGGCCAGGACGTTATCGCGATAGCGCTTGCCCCGTTGGGCCTGTCGGGCTGCAGCCAGTAAGTTCTCGAAGGCGATGATCTGGGGCCAGAGGTTACCGTGCCGTTTCATGGCGCATCGGTTTTTGCCGTTTAATCCAGCCACCCAACTCTGTACCAATGGCGTTGAGTTGCCGACCGGCATATTCGTAGCGACGGATCGAAATCAACTCAAAGTCCAGCAGGAGTTGGGTTTGATAACGCAGGATATCGAGGCGGGTATTGAGCCCCTGCAGTTGGGTGCGCTTTTCTCGCTGATAGCGGGCCTCAATCAGCCCTTCCAGCAGATCGTAGAGGCCAGCCACCATGCGCTCTCCGAGGGCGAATTTATGGTCACGGGGCAGTTGATTCAGCAGGGGAATGTACCACTTAATCAGGTCATGGGTCTTTTGAATAATGGGGAGTTCACTCATGGGCATGGCACCAATCGCAGGGCTATGAGTATCCACCCGTGACCTGGCCCGATCTGAAAATCCGCGAAAAAATTTTAGGCGCTACGCGCCAGCAGAAGGCAAGAGGCAAAAAGGCAAAGGGCTATCCCTGAGTCCTGGGGGACGAACATACAACCCGAAAACCGTTGAAGAAGTAGCGAACGCCGGGAAGGTCGATGCCGCGACACGCGGACCGGCAATACCCCGGAGAGTAGGCCCAGGAGCCGCCGCGGAGGACTCGCAATCCCTGGTCACCGCCTTCCATCCAGGCGCTGCCATCGGTGGGGGCACCCTCATAGTTGTCGTGCCACACATCCTGGCACCACTCCCGGACATTACCGTGCATGTCACAGAGGCCAAAGGCGTTGGCGATTTCAAAGTGATTGACTGGGGTGGTTTTCCTTCGATATTCACCCTTGGGACCTGGTCCATAGGCCCCATACTCCTTATGGGTGCCGTTGTAGTTGGCAATTTCAGTGGTGATGGTTTCACCAAAGTGAAAGGGTGTGGTGGTTCCGGCTCGACAGGCATATTCCCATTCTGCTTCGCTGGGGAGACGGTAAGGGCGATCTGTGTGCTGGGCGAGGCGAGCACAGAACTCCATCGCCTCATGCCAGGTCACCCACTCCACAGGGTTTAGGGCTCCCTTGAAGTTGGCCAGGCCGGGGTCGAGTTTAGTCTCAATTTGGGTGAGCCCTGCGACAAACTGCCACTGGGCTTGGGTGACCGGATAGGTGCCCATAAAGAAGCTGGGTACTGTTACCGAGTGCTGAGGGTCTTCAGAATCTCGACGCTCCAGCTCATCGGTGGGGGAGCCCATCTGAAAGGTCCCGGCTGGGATCTGGGTCATCTCTAGATCAGCCCCTTCGCCTAGAGGCTCGATATAGTATTGGGCCTGGTGGCGCTGGCGGGTGAGGGTAACCATGGGGGAAACAGTAAGGCGTTAGGGGCTGAAAAAATTCGAGGCGCTACGCGCCAGCAGAGGGCAAGAAGCAAAAAGGCAAAGGGCTATCCCTGAGTCCTGGGGGACGAACATACAACCCGAAAACCGAGGGCGTTGAAGCGAGCGCCGGGATTGTTGCTGCCGCGACACGCGGACCGGCAATACCTCGGAAAGTAGCTCCAGGAGCCGCCGCGTAGGACTCGCCTTTTTGGGTCACCCCCTTCTACCCAAGGGCTGCCGTCAGCGGGAGCTTCCTCATAGTTTGCGTGCCACACATCCTGGCACCATTCCCAGACGTTGCCATGCATATCGCTCAGTCCCCAGGGATTGGCCGGAAACGCCCCTACATCGGTTGTTTCTTCACGATATTTTCCCTTAGGGCCGCCGTTGTAGGGTGTTGCCGTTCCTCTGTAGTTGGCCAAGTCAGTGGAAAGGGTGTCACCAAAGCAGAAAGGTGTGGTGGTATCGGCCCGACAGGCATATTCCCATTCCGCTTCGCTAGGGAGGCGGTAGTCTCGCCCAGTATGAACTGAAAGGCGGGCACAAAATTCCACGGCTTCATGCCAGGTTACAGACTCGACTGGCCGATTAGCCCCTTTGAAGCGAGCTGGATCAAGGTTGAGATTGATCTCCTGCTGAGGCAACCGAGCCACAAACCGCCATTGGGCCTGGGTGATAGGCGTACGACCCATCAAGAACCAAGCTACCGTCACCTGGTGTTGTGGGCTTTCGTTGTCGTAGCGATTAGGTTCATTATCAAGAGAGCCCATCAGAAATTGACCTGCAGGTATCCGCACCATTTCTAAGGTGAAATCATCCCCTAGGGGCTCGATCTGTTGCCGCCCTTGCCTCCGTTGTATTTGGATCTGCCATTGTGCCTGGCGACGGCCCAGGCCCAAAAAGCCACGCCGCTCCTGCTTTTTCAAGGTGGCAGTCTCAAAGCCAAACTCTCCCAGTAAAGAGGGCGCTAGGTGAATTGCAGCATTAAGTCTGAGAGCAGTCCGGCTGCGTTCGTATTCAAACAAACGGCTACAAACAACAAGCCCCGGCGGGTCCATTGCCACCAACCATTGATTAATCGCCTCAATTACCGGCTCAATCCTTTGCCCTGGCAGTTCATCTAACCCATCCATCAGCGGTAGGAGTTGCCGGTTGCGCAGCCAATTTTGCGCAAGTTGCTTGTTGACCTTGTACTGATCCATTAGTTGCCCAACCAACCAATCCATCAGCGACTGATTGGGACTTTGCCAAGAAGCAAGATTTAATGGAATCGGAATCGGCGCATGGGTATCTTGCTCTGCCCGTTGTATAAGTCTTGCGGTCAACCCCATCATTAGAGTGGTTTTGCCTGCCCCTGGTTCACCCACAATAATTAAGCGCTGGTTAATCCCAGGTCGCTCAAAGATCTCCAACAGGTCGGGGTTGCTTGGCAGAGGTCTGGCCGCTTCTCCGATCAGCAACTCCGCTGCTTGAAGTCCTTCGTTCGGCAACACGCCTCTCCCGGAGTACATCTCTGCAATCCGACCTATTAATAGCTGTTCATTGCGATCCCGAATAGCTGCATTGACCTTAACTACCTCAAAATCCTTAGTTTGCAGGGGTGGCCAGGTTGCTTCTGTTTCTGATATAAACCGGGCCACCTCAAACTCAAAGGTCTTGAAGTCAGGGAAGCCAGATGAGATAGGTTGCTCCGGAGAGGAATTACCAAGGAGTACGGACGGTTGCTCTAAGAGGTCCACCAAGTCAGCATATTCATCCCCCATGCGGCGAAGGGTACGACGAGCCAAATAGGCAAAGGGCAGAACCTCGGCTTGAGCGGCATCATCCAGCGCTGTGTTAGGCACCAGTAGCGCTTCTAAACTGCGGGTACTCAAACCCAGTCGGGCCGAAATATATTTCGAAACCGCCTCCAGTACCGCTTCTGTTTTGGGCACCTCTACCGCATCAGTGAGTAAATCTCGCACCTCCTCACTGACAAAGTCATAGGCCACTAAAGTTTTACCCGAGGGGTTGGGGGTACGGGTCATGCGAATCAGCCCCCCCATAAACACCTCCGCCATATGCACCTGTTGCGCTTCAGGCAAGAGGGTTTGGCGGATCAAATCAACAATGTCAGGGCTAACCGGCACCGCTGCCATCACCCCTGCCAGTCGCTGGGCTTGAATCGAAGCCCCACCCCGGAAGCGTCGCACCAAAGTTTGGGCATCAGGCGCATCTTGAGTCGCGTCAGATGAGGAAACTGACATTAACTGGTTCGTGTCAAACTGTACTCCTGTGGCTTGGGCCTCACCAGTGCCCACCATTACCTTTGCCCAAGGCTCTAGAGAACTGGATTCAGTGGTTACCACTGGGATTGCCAGCGTCTCTTGCTTAGGTACAGCGCTCTCTTCCAAGGACAAAAAGTCCAGGGGCGAATCCACATCCCAATAACTGGTAGGTCTACCAGGGGAGAAGGAACGCATCCACACAGGACTTCCCTGCCCCAGAGCACTGCGCTCCCATAACCGCTGCGGAAAAAGCTGCAAAAGGGTTAAAGGGGCCAATTGCCCCCACTGCCCTAACCAAGGGTGGATCTTCCCCTGCCGCCACAGGGGGGAGGTGCAGTCACTCACAACTAAAATTAAGCGGCGACCAGCTGGGTCAATCAGTTCTTTGGGGCTGCGAGACCGTTGGCCTGGGCGGGGAGCGCAACTCCCCGGAAACAGCTGTGGCTGGTTGGTCTCAGAAGCCGTTAAGCGCCAGGGCTGCACCGTGCGAAATGCCCCCTGGCGTTCCATCAATAGCTGCAACTCACGAATCAGCGATTTCCAAATGGGTAAAGAGGGGGCTTCTTCAACAACCAGGGCGAGCTCTAGCCAGCGTTCCGCCGCTGGACACAATACCGGCAACCACACATCCTGTTCAGCAATTTGATTGGCTGTGGCTTCTTCATCTAAGTAGGTGCGATTTAGGGCAGCCACCTTACGCATGAGGGGCCGCAGAGCCCGCCCCAAGGCCAAGCGGGTACGCAAAGCAGGGGCAGCAGGCACAGCAATAGGAATCCCTCCCTGGGGACGGCGAGAACGGTTATCGTCCTGGGTGTCCCCTTGCTGAGGCGTTAAGGGAATTTGATCACTAGCGGTCGTGGGTAAGTCTTCCCCCTGTACCACCGTCACTGTGTCCGCTTCATCCTCATCCGCTAGCTCACGCTGGCTCGGCGATGGAATAGGGCCGGTCTGATTCGCCAACCAGAGGATGTCCATGACATCCTCTGAACACAGGTGAATGCCCACTGCCTTTGCCAATTCAGCAAAGGCAGCAATATCCCCCTGGTTCTCGCCAACTGTGGTCATAGGGCTTCGCGGCTATCCAGGCGCTGTAATAGCTTTTTCACCAGTTCCTCACGGGTTGTACCCTGGGGCGAGAGTTGTCCTTGACTGACGATATAGAGGGCATTTAACAGCTGATCAGTCGCCATGTCTCCTTCGCTGCGCTGGGCCATGAACGCTTTGATGCGTTTGGTCACTTCTTCAGCATCAGTCTCACCCAATTGAGCTGCCACAATCTGTCTGAGGCGGCTTTCCTTGGGCTCACTCATGGTTAAGCGGAGACACCGCCGTAGAAAAGCTGGCGGAAAATCCCGCTCCCCATTACTGGTCAAAATCACAAAAGGGAACGTTGTGCAGCGAACCCGCCCTTTGATGACATCGGCATAGGCATCACTACTTTCATCAGCAGCGTCTGCCGTAGTGTATGCGGTTTGCACCTTCATAGTCGGCTGACTGGTGGCGATGCGCGTCAGTTCAGGAATGGTGAACTCACCATTTTCGAAGACATGGAGTAAATCATTGGGCAAATCCACATCACTTTTATCAATTTCGTCAATCAGTAAGACCCGAGGCTTTTTCGTTGGCAGCAGCGCTGTACCTAGAGGGCCTAAAGTGATGTACTTGCCAATTCGGCTTAGATTCTCATCCCCTTGCAGTTTGGCATCTTGCAAGCGCCCCACGGCATCATAGTTATATAAACCATCTTTGAGGGTGGTACGGGTGGTAATCGGCCAATACAACACCTCTCCTAGACCCAGCTCATAGGCCACCGAATAGGCCAAAGAGGTTTTACCTGTGCCCGGTTTACCCGTCACCAATAGAGGCCGCCTTAGATAAAGGGCGGCATTGATCATGTTGATCTCTTCTTCTTCGGCATAGAAATGGATGCCACGTCGCTCCTGTTCACTTGCTGCCGCTGTGGTTTGTTGCGTAAAGCTGCGCCAACTGGGGGGCGGAGGCAGTTCCCAACCTTCGGAAACCGTCCGGTTATTTTGATAAACCTTCCAGTCGTCGCTCATGACGCAAGCTCCTTGGTAGCAGGGGGGACTAACTTGGGGTCTTCCCACACTAGAGAGAGATGATGACCGATATGGGCGTCTTTTTCTAGGGGAAAAGCGTTTTGACGGGCAGTTTGTACAGATTGCTTAAGGGTTTGCAAATAGCAGCTTAGAAGCGTTTCTAAAGCACTTGAACAACAGGCAACCCGAGAAGGCGCTTCTCGTAACCAAATCGCCACCGGCGCACCACTACCCAATAAGCCCTTAAGCGAGGCCGGAATGTCTGATTGGGCGGGTGGAGTCGCCATTTTGAGTCCCACCATTTGAGGATTTTTAAGGTCAATAAGCAATTGCCTGACTGCAACCGTTTCATCAACAGGATGCAAAACAATACTGGCGATTGTTGAAAGGTGATCTTGTAAATGATTCCATTTGGTTTCCCAAAGCGAACCATAGTTACGGGTGTACTCATTAATGAGCCGTTCTGAAGAGCGCACCGTAAATCGATACAGAGTCGCGATCGGCTCAGGCTCTAGAAAATCCAATAAATCTGCTTCATAGGCGGGCTCCCATTCCAACGCCTGCTGCAACAGCGACAACGGCAACAGGAGGTCGATCGTTAATAGGTTGATATCAGAGCCCAATGACTTGCAGGCTTTAATACAATCTCGCAATACATTGGGAAGTTGTTCGGGGGTAATCGGTTCACCATATTGAGCCATCACGGGTAGAGGCTCAAAACCCTGTGATATCTCTGGGTCATATTGATTTGCGTCTGGGATAAATAAGGCCTCAACAGGGAATGTCCCTTGGGAGTGATTAGCGCTTAACCAAATCAATAAATGAGGAGAAGCCTCCGGGGCAGTTCGAGCACAGTGGGCATTGACTGCTGGGGTAATGGCCTCAACCACAGCAGCCACATCTTCTGCCCTGTTTTGCAACCATTGCTGAAGCGCCGCCCTGGCTTCAGTGGCCACAGGGAACTCAGCCAAGGTCAAACAGGTTGCAAACCTGACCAAAGCCGGATGCCCAGTTGGGCCATCGTGCATCTTGCTAAGGGCATCCAATTGTTCTAACAACCCTTTGGGTATGAGCTCTAACGAGCCTTCGGGCCGACAGACCTGATAGGCTCCCTCTAAACTGGGCTGAATGTCTGGCAAATAAGGATCTAGCACGGTTAAGAGACTGACGGCCTCGCCCATTTTTAGCGCCGTAATCAGTTGCCGATAGGGAATTAAGTAAGCCACTTTAGCTTCAGGGCGATCCTGATCGCGTAGCCGAGCTAAGCCAATTACACATCCTAAATTTTCATCCCAGACAGGTGCACCACTAAACCCTGGCTCAATCCCGTACCCCTGATTACTATCTCCTTGAATTTGGACCAAATCCCCCGTGGCACTGCCCACAATGGCCCCTAACGCCCAACCTCCAGTAGCGTGCTTCTCAGGAAAGCCATAAGCTCGAAAACGATGATCCGTGTAGTGACTTGAAGCTGTTAAAGGTAAAGGCCGTGTAGTTGTTGGGGCAGGTTCTGAGAGCTGAACACCAGCAATGTCCCGTTCCCAATCCCAATAAACAACCGCTCCCACTATCGGTTCACTGGTGGGGTGGAAGGGAAAGTCTAGATGAACGATTTCGGGTTGCTCATTTTTCCGTGACAAGACATGGGCACAGGTCAGCACATACCCTTCTGCCACTAAAATCCCTGCGCCTTTATGCTTCCCCTGGCGATAGAAGCGGGCCAGGGATGCTTTATAGGCGTCTTCCTGTTCGGCATCAAACATTCAGGTGCGACCCTATTCTTTATTCCCTTGCCACTTGAGGGTTACTTCAAAGTTGACTCCTCCCCCAACAGTTGCAAAGATCACGCCAGAGTCAACGCTAAGGTTGAGTCCAAATTTCACCTCTACTTCATCGGCTGGGGTCGTCAAACCATCTTTAAGTCTGGATAAGACAGCAGAGGCGACGGGTTTAACCACATCCAAGGCAGCTTCAAACTTTTGGGTAGCCTGGTAAATCATTTGCCCGTCAATGGCGACCGGCTCTAGGGCATCCTCTGACTCAGGTTCAGGAACTTGAATCAGAAAGGTACTGCCATCTTCCAACTCGAATTGCGCTAGTGCCTTATCCAAAAAGGTCTCCTCCAGTCAGCTTGCTTTGAATAACGACCAGATAAAACTGCTTCGTCAAGAAATTTTTATGCACTAAGTTTAGTGCAGGTTGCAGAAGACCTATCACATCGATAGGGATGATAGGGCAGATTACAAGATTAAGTGCTCCAGAGCTTAATCGTTTCTACTTTTCTTTTGAAAAGTAAGCCCTAGGATAGAGGCAGGATTTCGCTAGGGATATTGATGGTCACCCTACAACTGCACCAACTTGATGTCCCTCCAGATCAGACACTTCTGCTTCGTGATGTCAGCTGGCCCGAGTTTGAAGCCATCTTAGAGGATATTTGGAAAGTATCAATCAGCACTCATTTCGAGAAAAGGCTTCCTAAGTATTAGGCTCAGAAAGTAACCTCTGTAGCCCCTAGGAAGCTATGACATCAGCGTATGCCAGCAGCCTGAGCCTTGACCAGTG
>JBHJIP010000118.1:0-7787 GCA_050043365.1 Leptolyngbyaceae cyanobacterium | reverse complement strand
CCCGTTAGGGTGGGCTTAGAAAGGGTGGAAGGGGAGTCGGGATCGAGGGCAGGCACCTGCAAATGGGCGGTCATCACCGCATCGACCCCTGCCGCGATCGCCCCCTCAACGGGCACTAGCTCCACTTGCTCGAGGCGATCTCGATCATGGGGAATCACCGGCAGCTGCAGGTGCGAATCAACCGCCGTGTCTCCATGACCAGGGAAATGTTTGGCGGTGGTGAGGACGGGCAGGGCTTGGGCACCCGCTATGAAAGCTTGGGTCAAATCACTCACTCGCGCCGCCGTATGACCAAAGGCCCGCACGTTGATCACCGGGTTGTCTGGGTTGTTATTCACATCCACCACCGGGGCCAGCAGCCAGTTCAGCCCAATCGCCAGGGCTTCCTGGGCGATCGCGCCGCCCATTTGAGTGGCATAGGCTTGGGCGTGGGGGCGATCGGCAATGGCGTCTAAGGCTAGGGGCTGTGGGAAATGGGTCGCCCCCGCAAACCGCTGCCCTACCCCCTCTTCCACATCAGCGGCAATCAATAGCGGGATCTCCGCCCCATCCTGCAGGGCTTGTGTGCGCAATCCCACCTCAGCCGCACTACCCCCCAGCAAAATCACCCCGCCCACGCCTAGCTTCTGAATGCAGGTCTGTAGCTCAGCGTTCGGCAGCTCCCACTGGGGGTAGCGACGCTGGTGATCGAACAGATGGCCGGAGGCTCGGACTACCACTAGCTGCGCCACCTGGGCGGTAAGGGGCAAATGCTCAGGGGTGGGCAGGCCAGCCATGATTAAGCCTCACTGTCGGTCGCGCTTGGGACCGCGTCCTCGGGCGTCCATTCCGGGGCGTCTTCAAAGGTGGCGGCTTTGGCGGCTTCTTCGGCACTGATGCGATTAATCAGGGACAGCACCTGAGTGCCCCGCTCCACGGAACGATCTTCTTTGAACAAAACCTCGGGGGTGCGACGTAGCCGCATGCGGTGACCGAGTTCGCCTCGCACGTAGTTGGTTGCGGCCTTCAGCCCCGCCATGGTTTCGACGCGGGCCTCATCAGTGCCATAGATGCTGACAAAGATTTTGGCGTGCTGCAGATCTCCCGAAACTTCTACATCGGTAACGCTGACCATGCCTGCCCCGACGCGATCATCTTTAATGCCGTGAATCAGCATTTGACTGACTTCTCGTTTGATCAGTGACGCAACCCGAGCAATGCGGCGACTGGTGGCCATGGCCCATCCTTTTTTCTACAGAAACAATCAATTCCTAAGCCCACTGCAATGAAGCAGAGCAAGCTAGCCCTGTATTGCCTGCTTTGAGCGCTTAGCTGGTTATAAGACTGGGCCTAAACGCTCAGCCCCAACATGGCCTGGAGGGTCAAGGTGAGAAACACCAGGGTGGCGATCGCGGCCCCAATCAGGGCAATCGCGGTGGTGGGCTTTTCGAGCAGGGGCTTTAACGGCTCTAAGGCGTTGTACAAAATGCCCAAGGAAAAGGAGATTAAAAACCGGGGATAGCGTGAAACGTTTTTAAAAAATTCTTGCATATTCTCAACTCGCGTTACCCTTGAGCCAAATTCGCGGGATTTTTCCGGCACCGCAGGATAAAACTGCGGCTTAATCCTATCGTAGGTCAGGTTTGGAAGGACTTTCTACTGTGGCACCGTCGCCTATACTGCTGACAAGTACAAATGTTTTAAGTCAGTGGCGTTTCCAATGACGGTTGCCCTGTCTACTACACTCTATCCGCGTCCTTTTTTAAAATGGGCGGGCGGCAAGGGAAGGCTGATTCAGCAATATCAGCCTTACTTTCCGCAACAGATTCGGCGCTATTACGAGCCCTTTTTGGGGGGTGGGGCGATCTTTTTTCACCTCAGCGATCGCTTTGGCTCTGCCATGTTGGCAGACATCAACGCCGAATTAGTCAATGTCTACCAATGCGTGCAGCGGCAGGTAGAGCCCTTAATTCAGAGGCTCCAAGAGCACCACAGCCGCCACGAGCCTGACTACTACTACGATGTGCGCGCCCAAGCATTGAGCGACCCCCTAGGGCGGGCGGCGCGGCTGATCTATTTAAATAAAACCTGCTTTAACGGTCTCTATCGCGAAAATGCCAAGGGTTGTTTCAATGTGCCGATTGGCCGCTATAAAAACCCAAAGATTTGCGATAGCGCCACGTTACGGTTGGCGTCTGAGGGGTTGCAGCGATCGCAGATTATCTGTGATCCATTCGATGCCGTCCTAGAGCAAGCTTGGCACAAAGACGACTTTGTCTATTTCGATCCGCCCTATCATCCGATCAGCACCACCAGTAGCTTTACCCGCTATAACCGCTATGGCTTCACGGTGGCGGACCAAACTCGTCTGCGCGATACGTTTGTAGAGCTAGCCAAGCGAGGGGTGAAGGTGATGCTCTCCAACTCAGATTGTGAGTTTATTCGAGAGCTCTATGAAGGGTTTCCCATGCGCGAAATTCAGGCAGCGCGGGCGATTAATGTAAACGCGCGGCGACGCGGCAAGATTAGTGAGTTGCTGATTACGTCCTATATCGTGTGAAGATTGCAGATTCTTCCATCTTCATACTTCCACCATTGACGCAATGGTGGAAGTATGGAAGCGAATCCATGGCCATAGAATGCAATAGGCACGAGCTCCTGAAAAACATCCCGCCCAAACTGGTCGAAGACAGATTAAGTGGCTGCAGAAACTACAGGCTTGATGATGTCTATGGGGGCTGATCAAAGCAGCTACACTAACCCTGACATTAGTCGTTCGAAATCATCATGGTTAGTGAAATCGACCGCCAAATGACTCAACTGCGTCAGCAGCTGCAGCGGGCCAGTTACGCTTACTATGTGCTCGATCGCCCCATTCTGGAAGACGAGATTTACGATCGCCTCTATCGGCAACTCCAAGATCTCGAAGCGCAACATCCTGAGCTGATCACCTCCGATAGCCCCACCCAGCGCGTCGGGGAACGTCCAGCCGAGCAGTTCACTGCGGTTCGCCACAATATCCCGCTTTATAGTTTAGAAAATGCCTTTGACCTGCAGGAGTTTCAGACTTGGCAGGGGCGTTGGCAGAAGCTCGCCCCGGACGCTACGAACGCGGCGGCTGTCGCAGAGCTGAAAATCGATGGTTCTGCCTTGGCGCTGACCTATGAAAACGGGGTGCTGACCCGTGGGGTGACGCGGGGGGATGGAACGACGGGGGAAGATATTACCCAGAACGTTAAGACCATCCGCACCCTTCCTCTAAGGCTGCAGGTGGACGCGTCGCCCCCGATTGTGGAAGTACGGGGAGAAGCGTTTTTGCCGCTAGATGAATTTGAGCGCATCAATCAAGAGCGGGTCGAAGCGGACGAACCGCCCTTTGCCAACCCCCGTAATGCAGCGGCGGGGACCCTGAGACAGCTCGACTCAAGGATTGTGGCAGATCGCCGCCTCGCTTTTTTTGCCTATACCCTGCTAATTCCTGAGGCTGGTGAGGTTTCTACGTCGCTACAACCCACCCGTCAGTGGCAGGCCCTAGAACGGCTAGAGGAATGGGGCTTCAAGGTAAACCCCCATCGACAGCGCTGCCAAACCATTGCGGCAGTGGGGGATTTTTATGACGATTGGTCAACCAGGCGGTTAAAGCTGCCTTACATGACCGACGGGGTGGTGGTGAAGCTGGACGACTTTGCCCTGCAGCGACAGTTGGGCTTCACGCAAAAGGCCCCCCGCTGGGCGATCGCCCTCAAATATCCCGCTGAGGAAGTGCCGACCTCGGTGCTGTCGGTAACAGCCCAAGTGGGTCGTTACGGTGCCGTGACGCCGGTGGCTAATCTGCAGCCGGTGCAGTTGGCGGGCACCACGGTTTCTAGAGCCACCTTGCACAATAGCGATCGCATTGCGGAGCTAGACCTGCACATGGGCGATACGGTGATTGTCCGCAAGGCTGGGGAGATTATTCCTGAAGTAGTGCGGGTGCTGGCAGAGCTGCGTCCAGAGGGGGCGCAACCCTATCAATTGCCCAGCCACTGCCCTGAATGTGGTGAGGGTTTAGTGAAGCCAGAGGACGAAGCTGCTACTCGCTGCATCAACAGCTCCTGTCCGGCGATCGTGCGGGGGGCGTTGATCCATTGGGCTAGCCGTAATGCTTTAGACATCAATGGGGTGGGGCAGAAATGGGTAGAGCAATGGGTGGAACAAGGGCTGATTCAGTCCGTGGCCGATCTCTACGGGTTAACGGTGGAGACGCTGCTGCCCCTAGAGCGCATGGGAGCGCAACTGGCGGAAAAGCTGGTGGCGGCGATCCAAGCTTCAAAGCAACAGCCCTGGGCGCGGGTGCTGTATGGGTTGGGGATTCGCCATGTGGGCAGCGTCAATGCCAAGGTGCTGAGTCAGAGCTTTCCCACGGTGGAAAAGTTGGCGGCGGCAGCACCGGAAGCGATCGCGGCGGTCTACGGGATTGGTCCTGAGATTGCCCAATCGGTCCATGACTGGTTTCAGGTGGCGGCAAATCAGCGGCTGATTGGGCAATTGCGGGCGGCGGGGGTGACCCTGGCTGGGCCAGAGACAGATCAGGCACTGACCACGGCGCTGCCGCTGGCGGGCAAGACCTTTGTGATTACGGGGACGTTGCCGAATTTGAGCCGCAATGAGGCGAAGCAGTTGATTGAAGATGCCGGGGGTAAGGTGACCGGTTCGGTCAGCAGCAAGACCCACTATTTGGTGGCGGGGGAGGCGGCAGGGTCAAAGTTGGCGAAGGCAGAGAAGTTGGAGATTCCGGTGTTGTCAGAGGCGGATTTACAGCAGTTGTTGAGTTCACCAAAATGAACGCTAATTGACGCTCTCTCAACTAGCGTTCTGTGTCCAGAGCTGCTATGGCTCACAGAAAAACTCGCCCCATTCCAGCTCCTGTTCAGGGTGCAACCCCACACAGGTAAACCCCGTCACTTCTCCACCGACTAGCCCATAAATGTCATGCCAGCCCGAGCTGTCCGACCCAAACCGCACTGAGCTAATCGATCCGCAATCGTCAATCACCTCCTGGCTGAGGCTCAACATAAATTGGGGCGACGACAACACCGATGCCTGCCCTGGTCCGCCCAGGAAAAATAGAAGCGATACCGGTCGATTCGCCGGGGCCTGCTCGTCATAGCCGATGTAAATAGCCCGCAAAAATCCCTCTGGCACCGCATTCAGCTCGGCCCGCGCCGCTGCAAGCTCTCCATGGCAGCGATCGCTCACCGGAATGCCCCCTTCTAATACCAAGTCGGCCCGTGCCCAGCCCACCGTCCCCGAGCCCTCAAACTGCACCCGGTGCCAACTGCTGCCCTCTTTCTGATGGGTTTCTAGAATGGTGACGGCCTCTCCGGGCAAGCCGGTACTTACCACCGCAAAGTCAGTGCCGGGGCCGCTGCGCAGATTCACAACGGAATCGGGGGAGGCCGTTAAGGACGCGTCGGCTTCTTGAGCAGTAGTGGGGTCGGCCATTATGCCGAACAGGGCGATCGCCGCCCCCAACGCCAGAACTGTGTCTTTGATTCGATGGTGTTTCATGGGTTGAGTTCCATCACGTCCACTGGTCATTCCTTCAGGCAATAGCAGCCGTTTCCTGATGGATGTCAGAAAATTTCGCGACCGACTATGGGGTCAATGTTTCAACCATCGAACTCAAAGGCTTAGTCGTCGAGATCTGGTAATAGCGGCAGTACCACTCAACAAATTTAGGAATGCCCACCTCAATTGGGGTGCGGGGTTGAAAGCCCACCGCCTCAGCAATAGCGGTAATGTCAGCATAGGTGGCCGGGACATCTCCAGGCTGCATGGGTAGGAAGTTTTTCTCCGCTTCAATGCCTAGGGTTGATTCTAGGGTCTCAATGAATTTCAGCAGAGACTCTGGCCGGTTATTGCCAATGTTGTAGAGCTTGTAGGGCGGATTGTTGGCCGCTAAACCCGCTTCCCCCTGGGGAATATGATCGGCGATACGCACCACCCCATCTACGATGTCATCAATGTAGGTGAAGTCCCGCTGCATGTTGCCATGGTTGTAGACCTGTAGCGGCTTGCCCTCAATGACTGCCTTGGTGAACTTAAACATGGCCATGTCGGGCCGTCCCCAAGGACCGTAGACCGTGAAAAAGCGCAGCCCCGTGGTGGGAATGCCATAGAGATGGCTGTAGGTGTGGGCCATCAACTCATTGGCTTTCTTGGTGGCGGCGTAGAGGCTGACGGGGTGATCGACATTGTGGTCCGTGGCAAAGGGAAGCGCTTTGTTCGCCCCATAGACAGAGCTTGAGGAGGCATAGACCAAATGTTTGATCGAATAGTGGCGGCAGCCTTCCAGAATATTGACGAAGGCCACTAGGTTGCTATCGACTTAGGCGTGGGGATGATCGATGGAATAGCGGACACCAGGCTGGGCGGCAAGGTGAATCACCCGGTCAAACTGCCCCTGTTCGAATAGGGCATCGGTAGCGGCGCGATCGGCAAGCTCTAAACGATGAAAGGTGTATTTGGGGTCCGGCAGAAGCTCATTGATGCGGGCCTGTTTGAGGTTGACATCGTAATAGTCACTCAGGTTGTCTACCCCAACGACGGTGTGGCCTTGATTGAGTAAAGCTTGGCTGACATGAAAGCCGATAAAGCCTGCCGCACCCGTCACCAAAATTGTTGTCATAGGTTGATCCTTGCCGAGCAGGTTGTCAGGGTCTGCGTATCGCCAAGGCTGACAATGTGCAGCACTGACGATATCAGAAAGCCTAGAGATAAAAGCTTTGAGTGATTCAGCATGGCAGGGGCTTTCTGACCCCAGCTCTAAAAATCAGGCTACCCAATTTAGGGGGAGAGCTCAGGGTGCGGCAGGGACATCCTGGCTAATTCAGCGATTTGAAGGTTGGGATTGCCCTACTTGAGCAAGGTCCATACTTTGCAGGGGGATGTGAACTTGGGCATGGTGCATTATCCCCATGCCCAAGGCATAGGTCTGTAAACCCAAGGTGGTGGAGCCTTGAATTGCCAGAGTCGCAATCCTTGGCCCCATTGCTATTGAACGATTGATAACAGAGTCAATCCTTACTCATCGTCGTCATCGTCGTCGTCGTCATCGTCGTCGTCGTCGTCGTCATCATCCCCACCTGAACTATCTGTCGTGGTGTCTGTGGTGGTCTCAGTGGTCGTCTCTGTCTCCTGGAAGACCCCAAAGATATCTACGATGTACGCTGACGAAATTCGCTCAACCAGCCCCCTACTCACCATCGTTTGGTAAACGTAAGAGCAAGCCTCCGCTCGGGTGACGATCGCCGTCAGGTTCAATGTATTCACGTTGGGATAGTTAACCACAATCCCCTTCTCGACCAGAGCTGCGATGATCACCCGGTATTCTGCCGGGATGGTGTCGGCATCGGTGAAGCCGCTCAATAGCTCCTCCACTGTCTTACCTGAAGTGACCTCTGTATAGCCCAAAGAACGCGCCAACGTCACCAAGAAATCGAGCTTGGTCAGGGTCGCCTCTGGGTCCAAGCCATTACTGGCATCTAGATCAATGAAGCCAAAGGAGTAGGCCTGCTGTAGAGCGCTGTAGGCCCAGTAGAACTGAGAGACATTGCGAATCGAAACCGCCTCTCGTACCACCGAGACATTTCGAAACGCCCGCACCATTAGCGATGCGTATTGGGCCTTGGTGATGTAAGAGTTGGGTGAGAAGTTGCCGTCTGGGAAGCCGCTGACCACATTGATCGATGCCAGTTGATAAATGAAGGTGCTGGCCCAGTAGCTGCTAGAGATGTCGGTATAGGTGGTTGTGGTTGTGGTGGTTG
>JBHJIP010000117.1:0-32574 GCA_050043365.1 Leptolyngbyaceae cyanobacterium | reverse complement strand
ATAGCCAATGCGGGTGACGCGACCTTGGGTACTGTTAGCAATTGCGGCTGCGGGGGGCGTGCTCCATTCGGCATCAATCGCGGCAACCGTTTCTGGGGTTAGGGCGTTATTGACAATCGGCCAACCCGAGGGTGCCGTGGGCGTGCCGCTCAGCGTGGTGTGGTCGGGCAGGGCATCGGACACCAGAATGCGGGTGACGGCAGCCCCATCCACGTTAATGTCGTCCACTGGGTAGAGGGGACCAGGGGTCAGGTTACTGCCCGTGGGTGCGGTGCTCTCTACCTCGAACCGGAGCCTATAGGTGAGTTCATCGTCGGTGAGGCTAGCTGCATTGTTGGCCTCGTAGTTGCTAAGGGTCTTCTCTAAGGTGACCAGCGGCTTGTTATCAAGGGTAGACTGCACCGGAATCGACTGGCGGGCGCTGGCTTCACGGGTACCGTTGGCCGGGTTGCCATTGACTTCGTCGGCATTCGGGTCGCCGCCCACATCAGTGGTGCCGTCGGGTGCATCTGAGGTGTAGACATCAATCACACCGTTAGGTGAGTAATCTTGGTTTTGACCATCGCCAGGGGTATCACCTAAGCGCACCTCAACCGGGTCACCCGAGTTGGCGTTAGCCGCCACCTTGATCGGTACGCGCACCCGCACCTGACCGTTGGGGGCAATGGGGTTCGTGATGCCATCCCCATCGGGATTGAAGCTGGTGTCGTAGGGGTCACCCCAGGTAACGCCGTCGTAGCTAATTTCGATCGCGCCGTCTTGGCTACCGTTGTTAGTGGTGACAGTCGCAGTATCCGGAATAAAGAACTCGGTGGGGTCGTTACCGACGTTGGTGACTACATAGGTGTAGTAGAGCTGGTCTTCAGGATCGACCTGGCCGTCGCCATCGACGTCCCCTTCAGTCACGCCAGCGGTGCCCGTATCGTCAGGGATAAAGTCGATGCCATCGGCCTGCACCGTAATACCGGCCACCTCAGCCACCTGCACGACCACCTGGTTAGAGGTAGTGGTGATGGGGGTGTTGTTGGGGTCGTTCGGATCTTCGTAGGTGGCCGTGGCTTCGTTGGTAATTTGCGTGCCGGCTCGGGTGCCATCGGCCAGAACCGCCGTCATCATTTGAAAGGTTCCGCCTAGGGCGATCGCGGTAGCAATCAAAGCACGATAGGCTTTGCGCTGGATTTTTCTAGGTTGTTTAACGTATTTCATTAGCTCTCAGAAACGGTAGAAAGGGCTCTCGGCGACATCAGCAAAGGGCTCAAGAGCAGCACCCGCCATAGTCACAATTTTCAGGTCAGTACATCGACTTTAGTTTTGAGAAAATCAGGTCTTATTCAGATCAACTCTTAAAAAGCTGCATTCACTCAATCTAAAAAGCGGATTCAAGAAATCTCAAAATGAATAAAAGTTCCTCCTCACAATCCATAGCCAATTACTCTCAATAATTAGTATTGACCGACACCAACTCAAAACCAATGCGTGCGTATACGTAACTTTTTTACACGTATCAGGAACCTCAGTGTTTTCATGCAAATCAAGCAGAATAAGCATTTAAAACGACGAAAAATAGTCGGAATGCGTTTTTATATAGCAAAAAACAGATGAAACTCATGGGATCGTCATCCGTATTTGCGCTGCTATTCAGAAAGACAATGACACCTAGGTCTTGATAAACGTCAAGTGACTAGGTCAGAACAAGTACAAGCCAGATAGACTCTCGGAGAATGTATGAACGCCTGTCGAACAACTGGCAAGACAGATTTCACTGTCTAGAAATTACGACAAGCTTTCAAGGCTGGAAATGAATCATTCTTGAAACCCATTCAAGAAAAGCGAATCCAAAATAATAAGAGTCAACTAGACCCAATTAATAGTGATGCTTTCTTCTTATGATCTCGAAATGCTTATGGTCTTGCCATAAGTAATTTGCGCTTAAAGACTTACATCACAGTTATAAACAAGCAGTGTGAAATTTATGTGCCAACGGAGTAACACCTGCTCTCAGGCAAGGTGAATATACAGTCCCTCAAGGGTTTGAAGCTTTTAAGAAAACAACAAGTCAGCCACAACGCGTCTGCAGCACTTAAGAAACCCAAGCATTTCCACACTCAAAATTCTTTCATATAGAGAAAGTGTGCAATTTGTGTGACAAAGTGATTGCCGCTAAAGTCGTCGTTAGCCCACATATCAATCGCACTGGCTGTTTAGACAGCCTGCTAGGCTTTACCCCCAGACAGTGCCTACGATCCAGCCAACCCCCAAAGCGCCAGCTAACAATCCGGCCAGCTGAACAAAAGCCTGGCACCGGTTAACTTCCTTTAACCAAGCAACACCCAGCTCGGCAAAAATCCAAAAATTTAGACAAAGGGCCATGGCGACTATCAGGTTGACTAATAGCGTTTCAGTACTGGGAAACGCGATCGCCCCCAAGACTGTCATCCCCATCGCCACAGCCCTGGCTTTACGCTGCCACCAGCATCTCGACGCGGCATAGAGCAGGGCGATTACCACCCCCCCAACCCCAACCCAAGGCGACAATGTCGGCAAGGAAAAGAAGACTCCGGTCACCGTTGCCCAAAAACCGCCAAAAATCATCAAGAAGCCGCTGCGCTTGTCCACGCTTACTCCTTATCCATCCTTTACCGACGCATCAAAGCCCCAGTTGGCACTATCAAAACCATTGGGCATGATCCTGAATCTTGCCAAGTAAAGATTTAACTTAGAGATTGTCGTCAATTCAAACTAGGATCCCTGTGTTGCAACGGTTTTAGCCCCTAGCAATATTGTAGAAGCGGTCGTGGCAATACCCCTGCTCAGCAAGGCTTTCAGTAGTAGTTGGTGACGCACCCTAGAGTTGTCAAGTTATTACGATAGAATTTCTAACTGATGAGCAGATGGTTTGATAGAATAAAATCTATACTGAAATTGCTAGCCCGAATGGAGCGCTAAGCCCTTGTTTCACGCCACGTTACATCAACTCAAAGTATTCGAGGCTACCGCTCGCCTTGGCAGCTTTACCCGTGCCGCTGAAGAGCTGTACCTGACTCAGCCGACTGTCTCCATCCAAGTTAAGCAGCTTACCAAAGCCGTTGGTCTGCCCCTCTTTGAGCAAATTGGCAAGCGCCTCTATCTCACCCAAGCCGGTCAAAAGCTGCTCGACACCTGCCAACAAGTTTTTGAGGGCCTTGATCAATTTGAGATGGCCGTTGCTGACATCAAAGGCATGAAGCAGGGTCAGCTCAAAATTGCACTGATCACCACAGCCAAGTACTTTGAGCCGCGTCTGCTTGGCCCCTTTTGTCAGCTCTATCCCGGCATCGATATTTCGCTCAAGGTCACCAACCACCAAAATATTCAAGAGCGGATGGTGAATAACGAAGATGACCTCTATATCATTAGCCAACCTCTAGAGCAGCCGGATTTAACTGTTCATCCGTTTCTAGATAACCCTTTGGTTGTTCTAGCGCCTAAGGATCATCCTCTGGCAGGGCGACAAAATATTCCAATTCAAGCACTGGATGGAGAGTCCTTCATCATGCGGGAGCCAGGCTCAGGGACCCGACAAGCAATCCAATCGCTGTTTGACGAGCATGAGATTGACGTGCGGGTTCGTCTAGAGCTGGGCAGCAACGAAGCCATTAAGCACGCGATCGCGGGGGGCTTGGGCATCTCAGTGCTGTCTTTGCACACGATCATTTCTGAAGGCACCGCAGGCGAGTTTGCCATTTTAGATGTTGACCATTTCCCGATCGAACGCCAGTGGTACATCTCTCATCTGGCGGGTAAACAGCTCTCTGTAGTGGCCAATACCTTCCTGTCTTACATGATGGATGAGAGCCACGCCCTCGCCAAGAAGCTACTGCCTGGCATTCGGAATCAGGCTCCCAATACAGAAGCCAAGCAACCGGTCTTATCGAAGGTCTAGGGCGCTTCAACAATTAGGGGTGCTCTCGTTAGGATTCGCCCACCCAGGGCAGCTTTGCTAGGTCTTCAAAGGTGGTTTGCCGCTCTTTTTCGAGGGCGGCGATGCGGCGTTTTTCAGCGTAGATCTGGCTCTGGTACTGAGCATGGGTCTCAGGGGATGCTGTACAGTCACTGGCACCCCACTTTTCCAGCAGGCTACGGTAGCGTTTTTCGCAAAAAGCTTGCTCAATGCAGGCGATCGCCGCCCGGATCACCAACGGGGCGCGCAGTACGGCCCGATGACCGCTTTCATCTAAATAGTAAAGATGCTGGGTCTGGGCAAGGGTTGGGGCCTGATTAGCGCGATCGCGCAGCCAGTCGAGCAGCGGGATATCAGCTTCCGCCCGCTGCCAGACCATGATTTCGCGCCAGAGGGCACGATGGTGAGAGTAGCTAAAGTGTAAGTCCCGCTCTTCTAGGGCCGCTACAACTGCCTCACGGGCCTCACTGCTGTGAATATACACCTGTAGCAAGGTGGCTTCGGCGGCCTCTAGGGTGCTGGTCTGGGTAAACACCAGGGTCTTAGCCGGGGCATCACCGGTTGGGGTGCGTCTGCGTCGCCGCACCTGCACCATTAAGTTTTCGGCTAGGAGGGGCACCAGCCGCGCATCGCCATTGCTAAACAGCTCGGCACAGTAGCGCACGTAATAGGTGCGGGTGTCGGCATTGGCAATATCGCCCAGCAGCTCAACCACCTGCTGAGCGGTCTGCTGAAACTGATCGGCCTGCCGCAAGTCTCGCCCCGCAATCACCTTGTGAAGTTGCCAGTCCAGCCAGAGCGGTGCATGGGTGAGCAGATCTTGGTAGTCCTCAACCGCGTGGGTGCGCAGAAACTCGTCGGGGTCTTTGCCCTCAGGGATATTCAGCACCCGCAGTTGCACATCGCCGCGATAGGCCATGTCTGCTACTTCGCCGATCGCCCGCTCAGCCGCTTTTACCCCCGCTGCGTCCGCATCAAAGTTGAGGATGACTTGCTTGGAGTCGGTGTAGCGCAGCAGTTGTCGCACCTGCGACGCATTCAGCGCAGTGCCTAAAGACGCGACCGCACTGGTAATGCCCACAGCATGGAGGGCAATCACGTCGAAATACCCTTCTACCACCACTGCGCGATCGGTTTTTGAGATCGCCTCCCGGGCTTTATCAAGGCCAAACAGGGTCTTGCCCTTATCGAAAAGCTCTGTATCGGGCGAATTCAGATACTTGGGCTTGTCGTCATCACTGAGGGCACGGCCCCCAAAGCCGATCACCCGCCCCCGCACGTCATGGATGGGGATCATCAACCGGTTGCGAAAGCGATCGTAGTAGCCGCTACCCTTGGTGCGGGGCACGATTAGCCCCGCTTGCTCGACCAGCGCTACCGGAAAACGCTTTTGATCAACCAGGTAGCCATACAGGGTTTGCCAGCCCCCTGGGGCATAGCCCAACTGGAACTGCTGAATCACGTCTGGGGATAGCCCCCGCTGCTCAACCAGGTACTTGAGCGCCGCTTCGCCATCTAGGCTGGCCAGGGCATGTTCATAAAAGCGGGCCGCCACCGCCACAATTTCGTAGAGCTGTTCCCGCAGGGTGAGCTGCTGTTGCAAGGCTTGACGCTTGCTGGGCTCTAGGGTTTGTACCGGCACCTGATAGCGCTTGGCTAGATCTAGCACCACCTCTGAAAAGGAACGCTTGCCCAGCTCCATCATGAACTTAAAGGCATTGCCCCCGGCTCCACAGGAGAAGCAGTAGTAAAACTGCTTGCTGGGGCTGACGCTAAAACTAGGAGACTTGTCGTCGTGAAACGGGCAGAGGCCGGTGTAGTCTTTGCCCTGCTTTTTTAGAACGACATGCTCGGAGACAATATCGACGATATCGGCGCGATCGCGCACCGACGATATCGTATCTGGATGGAGCCGGGGCGTATCCATAGAGCTATACCCACTCAAAAATCTTGGGGTCAGACGCTATCGAGAGCGTTGCGTTTCATGAGCCAACGCTAGATACAGCATCTTAACCGATCCCCTGGGCGATCGCTGCGCCAACGAGACAAACCCTTAAGCCCACCGCTGCCCCAAACGCGATCGACCGCCCCAAGTGAATCACCATGCCAGTGAGAGGGGCACATCACCCAGGAATTAGCTCACTGACAAACAACTTGGTTCAATTGTACTATTTACTCTCGCCGACCCACACTCTGATCACGACCGGGTAAATATTCCATCGCTGCCAAGACGGCTTGCTGTGCCGCCAGAATGTCTCGCTCTTCGCCCCCTAGATACAGTCGGCCAAAGCTGCCCACCGCAGTAATCTGCAAAATGTTGATCAACGCCGCCTTTTCGGCCTCGTTAGCCGCAAGGGCCGCATAGGCCGCCGGCTCAACCTCAAACACATATAGGGTCTGCCCCGCCACAATCATGTTGCCGCGACGGCTGCGGTTGATCAGCTGCACATGGTGGGCGTCTAAATTGCGAATCACCTGACTTGAAATCACCCGAGGCCTCAAACAATCTTGCCGCCGGACCCCCAGCGCCGCCAACATGGCTTTGCCCGCAGCGTGGACTTCCCCCTGTTTACTGGCGTGAATTTCTAAGTTGCCGTAGAGGCGCTCAACCATCAATACCGCTGGACGCACCACCGCTGACTTCAGGGCGATATCCATTAAGCGGTTAATCTCAATGCCGGGGGAAATCTCTATCCATAGCGATGCATCCCCTGGCAGGGGTAAGAACCCGGTGGAAACGGTGCCCATGTAGGCCGCGTGTTGGGACTGCAAACTATCGATATATACGTAACTACGCAGGTCTACGCCCAAAACGAGGGTCCTTCAATTACTCCCAGGCCAGTATACCGGTGGGTGGGGACGACCCCGCGCCCTTGATGAAGACAGGCCGCTCTAATCGCTGCTTTGTCTAAAGACGAAAAGATAGCTGCTACATAGACCCACATTTGCAACGGAGCGCCCTCTAAATGCCAGGAATTTCTGAGAGTTCCCCTTCCAGTTCATCGACGCTGAAGCGGGTCATGTCTCGCCATTCCGCTTCCGTAAAGTGATAGCCTAGCTGAGCCGCTTGGGCCAGAAAGGCGTCAACATTTGGGGCGGTATTGAGCTGAGCCCTCAGATTCGGATCATTCTGGGCCGCTCTAAACAGACGGGCAACATCTTCTTTGGCCATGGGTAGTCTAAAGGCTAATTTTTTTAATTTAAATCTCCACTACGCTAATCCCTAAGGCAGCCAGGGCAGAGCAACTGCGTGGAAAGATTTAAGACGCCGCCACCAGCGCGTAACGCCCTACCATTTAAATTTAGACAGTCATTAAATCGGTAAGCAGCCATTTCATCCGAATCTGCAATGTTGTGCTTTTGGATGCCTGATCGGGCCTATGAAAAACGTCCCCAAGATTTTATTGAGGCGGTACCTCAGGTTTTATCCTGAGGCCAATCAACTCGGTCAATTTGATTACCTGTCCCGCTATCGCTGGATGGGAGACCTCTTAAATGAACTCCGGCCCGAATTTTTCCCAGAGGACAAAACCACTGAAGCCGCCAGTGAGGACTTAGAGGCGGCTCCCCCAGATGAAGTCGTCCTTCAGATCCTCGATACCCACATTCGGGGACAGCGGGGAACTTACCATGTGGAACAGTGGCTGCGGGCCAGGGGTGCGGGCCATCTGTTTGTGGCGACCCAGGTGGGGGCCAATCAGCCTGTGCTGGTCAAAGAATATTTGCTGCCGTCCCGCTTATTTAACGAAGAGGAAGCGCGCCAGCGCCAACAAGCCTTTACCCGCTTGGCTGGATTGGCTTTAGCCGATGGCCGTCCCCAAGATTCTCGCATTCTGGCTCCATTGGAGGCGATCGCCGATACCCGCAGTGTTGAGCGCTGTTATCTGATTACCGATCAGCGGGATGCTTACCCGACCCTCAGGCATCAGTTGGCTACCACCGGAGCCCTATCGACCCCTCAGGTGCGTGAGGTGCTCGATCAAGTTCTGCAGAGTCTGACGTTTCTGCATTTGCAGCGATTTGTGCTGCCCGCAGGGCAACTCCAGAGTGGCTTAGTCCACGGCAATCTGGGGCTCGATAGTCTGATTTGGGTTGAGCCTGCTGCTGCCGAGCCATCATCTCAGCAATGGTTTATTTATCTCTGCGATCTAGCGCTATGGGAGCGCATCTTTGATCCGCCTGCTGTGGAGATGCCGACCCACACGGTCGCCGCCGACCTGCAGGATCTAGGCCGAGTTGCTTTTGCCCTGCTGGTGGGCCGCGATGATCCAAATCTAAACCCTGCCAACCATGAGCACTGGCCAGCCACAGATCCCGCCCTGCGGTCCTTTATTTTGCGATTACTGGCGGTAGAGCCACCGTTTGAGAGTGCGGTCATCGCTCGGGAAGCGTTGCGGGCGATTCCTCCAGGGATGGTGCAATCTGATCAGGCGATCTCGGTTGATCAGGAAGCCACCAAACAGAAGCGACGCTTTCCCTGGATCAGTTTTGGCGTTGGGCTGATCGTCTTGGCACTCCTAGGCGTAGCGGGATGGTTTATTTGGCGCTGGTGGTCAGGACGCGCTGCCCTGGCCCAGCCTCGGCTCTGTTGTCTAAAAGACGTCACCGCCGTCCCCCCTGGACCATTTGTCTATACCGCCGTCGAGGGCAGTACTTGGAGCCAAGTCGCTCGCCAAGGCCCTGTCACCCTAGGCTTACCCTCCTTTAATCAACAACTGGCCGAAGACCAGCCAGACTTCCAAATCATTTTCCAGCCAGCGCCCTCAGCCGATGTAGCCATTGCGGCCGTGGAAGCCGGGGAAATCGATTTCGCTGTGGTGCCGTGGGTCGAAGATTTGCCCCTCACCCTGGAAGTACAAGTGGTGGCCTATGACGGCTTAGCCATTATGGTGCCCTTTAGCTACAGCCAGCGGCGGCAGGGGTTACCCCGTACCTTAGAAGGCTCCCTCACCTTAGAGCAGGTGCGCCGCTTGTATAACGGCGAATTTGTGAGCTGGCGAGATGTGGGTGGTGCAGATATGCCCGTACGGCTCTATGCTCCTGAGAATTTTGAATCTTTTGCCTTGTTTGACGCTTTGGTTTACCCCGAGACGAGCTTCCGACCCGGTGACTCGACGGCTCAACTGAATGTGCTGCCCACCTTTGAAATGCTGCGCACGGTGATTCGCGACTTTGAGGAAGAAGAGGTGGGGGCGATCGCCTTTGCCCCTTTGAGCCAAGTGATTGGCCAATGCTCGATTTATCCCCTCGCCCTCAAAGCCCCTGGTAAAGCAGCCATCCAGCCCCTGTCTCTGACCACGGGGGAACCGATCGATCCGAGTTTGGACTTGTGCGATCGCAAGGGTCAATATTTCCCAGATTTAGAGGCCCTGCAAAAACGCATCTATCCCTTGGCCTACCCGATTGTGGTGGTGTATCCCCTCGATAATCAGGTGCCCCCTGCAGGCAAAAAGTTTGCCAGCTTACTGCTAACGGATGAGGGGCAGCAGTTTCTCTGGCGCAATGGCTTCGTGCCCCTTTACCCGGATGCCGCTCGGGTTACCCCGCGACGAATCTCAGAACAAAACGACGCTAACTGAAACCCGTCCTTGAGGGTGGCAAAGCTGGTTCGCATGCGCAGATTGGGGTTGAGATACCAAATCCGCTCCTCAGAGTGCAGTTGGTCACTCTCGGTGACTAGGGTCAGCACTTCTTCAGCCAGCTCATACTGACCTTGAACGGGTGCCTCCGTGCCTGTTTGGCTCAGAAACTGACCGGTTGCATCAGCTGACTTGAATACGACAAAGGTGGTCACGCTGGTTTGCGGCATCGGGGGCGTTCCATCTAGGCGACCCTCCTGCTGAATCTGTAGGGCTAACAGGACGGTGTTCGGGTCAGCGCCTAAATTTTGGCATAACGTGGCAACGGCTGGGGCATCAGCGGCTAGGGCCGTGATTTCGAGGGTGGCTTGCCCTGTCTGGGACGGTTGCCCCTGAATGAAGTGAGTGGTGCGCTGGGAAAACCAGGTGCCCTCAGCCCTTTCAAAAAAATTAACGATATCCATTCAATCTGCCCGTAATGGCTGAAAACGACCTGTGCCCTTCATTCTACGGTGAAGTGTCATGACTGCTGTGTAGCGATTAATCTATCGCCTCAGGCCCTTATCCAGAAAGGGATTCACAGAATGTTAATCTAGCCAATGCGCTCTTCAGCGCTTACTACCGTTGCTGCTTGAGAGGATTCACCAATTTGCTAAGTGGGCTGACAGCCTAGATTTGGCAGGTGAAATCGTACCGGGGATCAGCAGCGCCCGTTTATCAAAACATTGGTGAAGTTTCAATGACCGCACAGGATCAGGTGCCTTATTTGTTGCGTGCGACTCGCGGGGAAACCCTTGATCGCCCTCCCGTTTGGATGATGCGCCAAGCGGGTCGATATATGAAGGTCTACCGAGATCTGCGGGAAAAGTATCCTTCTTTTCGCGATCGCTCTGAGAACCCTGATCTAGCCATTGAGATTTCTCTGCAGCCTTGGCGGGCCTTTCGCCCCGACGGGGTGATTATGTTTTCCGATATCTTGACCCCCCTCACCGGTATGGGCATCCCCTTCGACATTGTCGAAAGCAAGGGGCCGGTGATTGATCCACCGATCCGTTCCCAAGCGCAGGTGGACGCTGTGCACGAACTCGACCCAGAGACTGCACTGCCCTACATCCGCACCATTCTGCAAACCCTACGCAGCGAAGTGGGTAATGAGGCGGCAGTCTTGGGATTTGTGGGTTCCCCCTGGACCCTAGCGGCCTATGCCGTTGAGGGTAAAACCTCCAAGACCTACGCCAACATCAAAGGCATGGCCTTTTCAGAGCCCGCCCTACTGCATCAGTTATTGAGCAAGCTGGCAGACAATATTGGCACCTACGCCTCTTATCAGATCGACTGCGGCGCTCAGGTGGTGCAGCTATTTGACTCCTGGGCGGGCCAACTCAGCCCCATGGACTATCGCACCTTCGCGTTGCCTTACCAGCAGCAGGTGGTGCGTAAGGTTAAGGCCAAGCATCCTGACACCCCTCTCATCCTCTACATCAGCGGTAGCGCTGGGGTCTTTGACCTGATGGGTGAATCTGGTGTCGACATCGTCAGCGTCGATTGGACCATGGATATGGCTGATGCCCGTCGTCGCCTCGGTCCCAATATTGCGGTGCAAGGTAATGTTGACCCCGCTGCTTTATTTGGCTCCAAGGACTTCATCCGCGATCGCATCCTCGATACGGTTCAAAAAGCTGGTCGGCGGGGCCACATTCTCAACTTAGGTCACGGTATTTTGCCGGGTACCCCTGAGGAGAACGCCGCCTTCTTCTTTGAAACCGCCAAGAATCTAGATCAACTCCTGGCTATACCGGCTTAACTCAGGGGATTCCCCTTCGGTGATAGGCTGATATCACCCTGGCATAAGGCATGTTCCAGCATTTGGAGCAAGCTTACACTGGGATGATTTGATGTCTTCTAGAGTTGGCGGGTGGCTGATTTCTCTTCCTCGACACCAAAACGTATTTTTATCACTGGTGCCAGTGGCTGTATTGGTCACTATCTTGTCGAAGCCTTACTGGCAGAAACGCCTCACCAGCTTTTTTTGTTGTTACGCAACCCTGACAAGCTGCTGTTGCGCTGGCAAGATGAGCCGCGTATTCAGGTGATTAAGGACGACATTCGCAATATTCACAACCACCAAGATCTCCTCAATACTATCGATACAGCGGTTCTGGCCGCGACCTCATGGGGCGGTACCCAAGAAATCTTTGACATCAATGTCACCGGCAATCTAGAGCTGATGTCGCGCTTGGCCAGCGATCGCTGTGAGCAAGTGGTGTATTTTTCCACCGCCAGCATTTTAGATCGCGACAATCACCCCCTCAAAGAAGCTGGGACCATCGGCACGGACTACATCCGCAGTAAATATGAGTGCTATCTACGTCTGCCAGAGCTGGAGATTGCTCCCCGCATTACCACCGTATTTCCGACCTTAGTGTTTGGGGGTGAAGCCAACAAGCCTTATTCTCATATTTCTACGGGTCTGGCCGAGGTAGCCCAGTGGATGTGGTTGATTCGCCTGTTGAATGTTGATGGCAGCTTTCACTTTGCCCATGGCCACGACATTGCCCAAGTGGTCACGCACTTAATTGAGCATCCTCCTGGTCCAGGCGCTAGTCGCCAGGTTGTGATTGGCAACCCTGCACTCACAGCCAACGAAGCTATATCACAAGTGCTGGACTATCTAGGCATGTTGCCAACTGTCTTCCAGATGTCCCTATCTCCCTGGTGGACCGATCGCCTGATCAACTGGTTCAACATTGAGATGGCTGATTGGGATCGATTTTGTCTGCAGTATCGCCACTTTACCTATCGTGATCCGGTCTATCCAGCCCGGCTTGGGCGAGAAGGCTATTGCCCAACCGTGGGTGATTTACTCAGCGTCAGCGGCATTCCGGCGGGTTGAGGCATCTCTCTGGGCTCAGTTGAGTAATACCTCTGTTCTCATTAGGGGCTGAGGACAACCAACGCTAGACTTCCTGGCATGAGCGGATTACAGCCCCTAGCCTAATTCCGTATGACGGGCGTGGTCATACCCACCCACCAAGGGTTTCGTCGTTAATGGTCTACACGCCCTAGAATCAGAGTCACGGACTTTTGCGGCTTTAACCATGGCCATTATTTCTTCCCAATCCTCTCCTAACCCTAAGCAACCTAAGGTCAGCGAGACTCAACAGCCCAGTCAAGCGACGGTTCCGCAAACTCAGCCCGCTCCATCTCTGGTGCAGTCCGGTAAACCCTTAGCGGGCAAACCCGAAGATGGGCTCCGCCCCCAGCAACTCAGCGACTACATTGGCCAAAAGTCCCTGAAAGAAGTCTTAGACATTGCTATCCAGGCGGCAAAGTCCCGAGAAGAACCGCTCGACCATCTATTGCTCTACGGCCCGCCCGGTTTAGGCAAAACCACGATGGCGCTGATTTTGGCTCAAGAGATGGGAGTCGCTTGCAAAATCACCACGGCCCCTGCCCTAGAGCGGCCTCGGGATATCGCCGGTCTCTTGGTCAATCTCAAGCCAGGAGACGTGTTATTTATTGACGAAATCCACCGCTTACCCAAGGTCACAGAGGAAATCTTGTATCCGGCCATGGAAGATGGTCGCCTCGATATCACCATCGGCAAGGGTCAGAGCGCCCGCACCCGCAGCCTGCCCCTGCAGCCGTTTACCTTGGTCGGGGCTACGACTAAAGTCGGCGCATTAACCTCACCGCTGCGCGATCGCTTTGGTTTAATCCAGCGGCTGCGATTTTACGAAGTGGATGAGCTGACTAAAATTGTGCTCCGCACCGCTCAAGTGCTGAGTACCTCCATTGAGAAGGATGGCGCTACCGAAATTGCCCGTCGCGCTAGGGGCACGCCTCGTATCGCCAATCGTCTTCTCAAGCGGGTTCGAGACTATGTACAGGTAAAAGCATCGGGAGCTATTACCGAAGCGATCGCCGCCGAAGCCCTAGAACTCTTTAACGTTGACCCCTGCGGCCTAGATTGGACCGATCGCCGCCTGCTATCGGTCATGATTGAAAACTTCAATGGGGGTCCGGTCGGGCTAGATACCATGGCTGCCGCCACGGGTGAAGATGCCCAAACCATCGAAGAGGTGTACGAGCCTTACCTGATGCAAATTGGTTACCTCCATCGCACGCCCCGAGGCCGAGTCGTCACCCCCGCCGCCTGCCGTCACCTGGGCTATGCCGCCGATACCCTACCGGTTGAGCTGAACGCCCAGCAAGTGTCGCTGCTTTAGCAAAAAAATGCGTGGTGTTAAAAACGCTAGCGCTTAAGGAGTCGCTAGCTAAGGCGGAGGATCGATATAAAACGCTACCAGTAGCGTCAGTCGATTAGATTTAACGCTAATTAGCTAGATTAAATTCATGCCATGGGCTAGACATTTGCGTTGGTTTGAGTACAATACAGCGGCATGGTCACGTTGCGGTGCCTTCTACTCAACCCGCTGTCCAGTTCTTCACCACCCGGATCGGTCCTATGGTCGCTGCTGTTACCCCCACCGATAATCGCTATGAGCGTCTCCCAGACGATGTGCGATCGCGGCTTAACAGCCGACTGCAGATGATTAGCACCGGCGAGAATCCTTTACCTCCCCCTGCGGTTGATAGTCCTCCACCCAAAGCCAAACCTGCAACGGTTTCCCTCCGCAATGTCAGCAAAACCTATGACAATGGCAGCCGTGCCCTGGTCAATGTCAATCTCAATATTGGCAAAGGCGATTTTTTGTTTGTGACCGGTTCCTCAGGTTCGGGCAAATCCACCCTGCTCAAGCTGCTTTATGGCCAAGAGCGTCCCTGCTCTGGAGAGGTGGTGATTGGCGATCAGTCCCTTACCCGTTTACGGGGCAATCGCCTTGCCATGGTGCGTCGCCGTATTGGCGTTGTCTTTCAAGATTACAAATTAATTCCTCGGCGGACTGTGGCCGAGAATGTCGCCTTTGTGCTGTGGGCGCAGGGTTATACCCGCAAAGAAATCCATCGGCGCTTATGGCCCACCCTCAAGATGGTCGGCTTACAAGGTAAAGCGCAATGCTTTCCCGATCAGCTTTCCGGTGGAGAGCAGCAGCGGGTCAGTATTGCCCGCGCCGTTGTCGGCACGCCACCGCTCCTATTAGCAGATGAGCCGACAGGTAACCTTGATTCTGAGAACTCCCTGCAAGTCGTCAAAATTCTCAAAAAGCTCAACTCTATCGGCATTACCGTAATTGTCACGACCCATAACGAGCAGCTGGTAAGGCTATCGAATCATCCGGTTGTCCAGTTGCGCAACGGTTATCTGCGTCACTTGCGCCGGTAAAGGCTACTGTTGCAGCGCAACCCAACCAGCACTTGCCAAGTGCTGGTTGGGTTGCCATGGGTAACGCCGACCAGTCCGGTTAGGACACCTAAGACAGCTCTGATGCTTTGTATGCAGGTCAAGGCGTGTCAAACGGGCTGGCGGCTATATAGCTTTGGTCAGAAAGCCCCCGGTACGCTTAAAAGCGCTAAGTCTCTATCCATAGGCTTTCTGGCGTCGCCAATGCCGCAAGTTTTGCGACATTAGCTATATCAGTTGCCTAGTGGGTTCGCCAGCCGATACCCCAGACAAGCACGGGACAAACTGCGAGCGTCGTGGTCAGAATGGCGGCACAAATTAAAAGGCCTTGCGTTTGCTCAGGGGTCATTGAACGATCTCCAGAAAAGCGTTAAAGGATTGGAATTATTTAACGGATGTAGCGAATGCCGTATCGACTGTATCGAAGACCCTGATAAGGATTAGGGTGCATCGGAGTCGCTTCGATCTCCGGTTTTGGGGGCGTGCTTTGAGCTTTGAAGCTAATTCCGCCGCGATAAATGAGTTTCATACAGGGAACTCCGATAGCTAATGGGTTGCACCATACTTAATCTGTTGTACTCTTTCATTCACAAGTAAGGCCACTATTTTGTATTAAAAGTGACATTTTTAAATGTTTATTCCCTATTCAAGCACTGTAAACGATGACAAACGGAGATTCCATCGCGATTGACTGAACCATACAAAAGCCCCCAGGTGACCCTAGAGGGTGAGGATCACTTGGGGGCTTACGAAGATACCCTGGCAAGTACCGATTGGATGATATGACACTCAGTTCAGTGCAACATTTACAGGCTGTTGAGCGTGGAAATCGGGAAAAACGGCTTGAACTGCGGGGTGTACGATTTTGTGGTTAACAACATTGAGCCCCTGAGCCAGGGCAGCATCAGTTGATAGAGCCTTTAGCCCATGGTTCGCTAATGTGAGCACATAGGGCAGCGTGCTGTTGTTGAGGGCTTGTGTTGCGGTCCAAGGCGTTGCCCCTGGCATATTGGGGACACCAAAATGTACCACTCCAGCTTCCACATAGGTTGGGTGGCTATGGGATGTGGGCCGCAGGGTTTCAATACAACCGCCTTGGTCTACGGCTACATCAATAATGACTGAACCAGGGCGCATTTGGGCCACGAGTTCACGATTGGCCAGAATAGGCGCACGACGACCCAAGATTAAAACAGCGCCAATTAAAAGGTCGGCTTGAGGTACAACTTCAGCGATTGTGGCGGCAGTGCTGTAGCGCAACTCCACTCGGGAACCCAATAAGTTCTCTAGGTAAGCCAATCGCTCGATATTGACATCTAAAATTTGCACCTGCGCGCCCATGCCGATCGCAATTCGCGCCGCTTCGGTGCCGACAACACCGCCCCCCAAAATCACGACGCGTCCCGGTGCAACGCCTGGAATTCCGCCGAGCAAAACACCCCGTCCGCCCTGTTGGCGCTCTAGATAACGGGCTCCAAACTGCACAGAGAGACGGCCGGCAATGATGCTCATTGGGGTGAGCAGCGGTAGTTTGCCGTCTGGGGTGGCCACAGTTTCATAGGCGATCGCGGTGGTTCCGCTGTTCACTAGAGCTTCCGTAAGCTGACGCTCTGCGGCCAAATGCAGGTAAGTAAACAGGATTAAATCGGACCGAAAATACTTGTACTCAGAGGGCTGGGGCTCTTTGACCTTGACGACCATTTGCGACGACCAGGCGATCGCTGCATTAGACACGAGCTGTGCTCCGGCTTGGACGTAATCTTGATCGCTAAATCCGGCACCCATGCCAGCGCCCGTTTCTACGACAACCTGATGACCTGCATTGCAAAGGGCATGAACGCTATTCGGGGTTAATCCCACCCGAAATTCTTGATCCTTAATCTCTTTGGGTAGACCGATTTGCATGGCATTGTCTCCGGTGGCAGATCATCAGGGGCGCGATCGCCCATACTGCCACGTTAAGCAGCCTGCCTGAAGAGATCCAATGGTCATGCTAATGTCAACCCATGAAAGTTATTCATGACTTTGATATTAAGCTGTCTCAACTCCGCGCCCTTGTTGCCATCGTTGAGCAGGGCAGTTTTGGCAAAGGCGCATTAGTCTTGGGGGTCACTCAGTCTGCCTTGAGTCACGCGATCGCAACCTTAGAAGAAACCCTAGGCATTGTTCTGCTATTTCGGGGGCGGCAAGGGGCAATCCCTACGGATGCTGGTCAGAAGGTGGTTGAGCAAGCTCGGGTTGTGCTGCAAACCGTTGAGAAGATTGTGTATGTAAGCCAGGCTGAGCGGGGATTAACGGCAGGGCAGGTGAGAATCGCGGCCATTCGGAGTTTGGCGACCCATGGTTTACCAACTGCAATTGCAGCCTTCAAGAAACGTTACCCAAACATCACCGTTACCGTGACACGCTGCACGAATCACGGTGACGTGCAGAAGGCACTCCGGGCTGGAGAAGCTGATTTAGGGCTCATGGACATTGATTCACCCCAAGGCTTCACCGTGTATGAACTGTTTGCCGATGACTATGTGGCCTTATTGCCTCCCCATGCTGACCGCTCGGCAGACTGTTTGTCCTGGCAGATTGTGAACCAACACCCTCTGATTTTGCCGGTGCCTCAAGATAATAGTTATGCCAAATTGCGGGCCTACCTTTCCCGATTACCCTTCTCACTGGAGATCGCCTATGAAGTCAATGAAGATGCCGCAATTACCAGCATGGTTGCCGCTGGTTTAGGAATGACAATTCTCCCTTATTTAGCGGCGATTCCCATTCCAGAAGCCGTCACGCTCAAAGTATTACCAGAGCCTTTGCAGCGTACATTGGGGGCAGTTCTCCTAGAAGACGCCCTGCAAACGCCAGCCGTTTACACCTTTTTGGACACTCTGAAGTCTCTCCAGTTGGAAATAGAAGGGGGCGATCGCTGGATTACGCAACTATAGCCTTACCTACTTTGCTTAGAGGGTGTTTGAAAAGTTCTCGGGACTTCCTTTAGAAACATGGATCACCCAAAAGAGTAACAGTATTATCAGGACTTTGGCCATTCTACTGATGGGCTCCAGTATTGTTCAAGACTGGCTTAACCCCTTTTTAAACACCCTCTTAAGACATTGAAGATCTCCCTGATGTTTTGCACAGACTTCAAGCTTACTCAACCCAACCCAGATATTTGTCAATATTGCCCTTCGTTCTTTTTGCATTAAAAACAGTGTCTGAAAAGAATAAATTCAGGCTACATTGACTTGCCAAAATCTGTCTCTGCATTGGATTTGCAAATGCAATCTCATAATCATGATCCTCAAGCCACTTATGGGCCTTCTGCTCGATATGTGCAATCTTTGAATTAGAAAGTTTCTTCAGCCATTGTCGGGATTTTCCAGAATTAATGTGGTTTTGGTGCAAGATATTTTGACTGTCAACTTTCTGTTGTTTTCCCTTCATGCTTGCAATTTCTTTCTTTTTTCTATCTATCGAGCACTCGTCAGCAATTTCTTGAGCAAGCTCTAAATTAATTGGTAGGCCAATATGATCAGCAATTCTGAGTACCTCGTTAGGTATATCGCTCATCAAAGATTCATATTTAGAAGTATGAATCTTGCTCAGAGATTCCCAGTTATGGCTGTCCTTGATTACTTTTTCGATCCACTTTTGTCGTATGATTGACTCAAAAGATGTATTTCGCCAAGACATAAAAGATGTGACAACATCTCTAATGTCTCTATATACATAAATGGCTCGACCCTTATCTGCTTGAATCAGATCTGAAAAAGAGAGATTGTGCCCATGAATTTTAACGACATAGTATGTCTCTTGATCAGTTTCAGTTGCACGCTGCATTAGGGCTTCTTTATCTTGGATAGATGGCAACCAACCATATCCCTTGCCCTTACCTAATTTTTCAACAAGTGTTTGCGTGAGCTGGTATTGAAGTGTAGAACCAGAACGCATGAGTCCACAGCAAAAGATAATCATTCGAATTTTCTAGCCCAATAGAACTGCAAAACCGTGAACGTGCTAATAGAGTTGGGTCGTCCCTGTGGGACAAGACTCGGAAGTGACTGTCCGGTGCTTACACGTCTGTCACTCAATTTTCCCGCTTAAGCAGCAGCCATATCAAACCGCTGTGTCGCCAAGCTGGATCCAGTCTGGCTGAAAGAAGAATTTGACAGGGAGAGATCACTCTTAACCTCAATTAGGGAACTGTTACAGTAAAGATATTCTTAACGATCTGCAACAATTCACTCTATGCAGCAGACCTACAGTCAATCGACTTCAGCGATGTCCATGGAATCGATAGATGTTATGCCCATTGCTTGGGGATCCATCGTGTTTTGTGATTTTGATGGTCCTATTGCAGATGTCTCAGACCGCTACTACAGCACTTATAAGCGGGCCTTGGATGCAACCTGTGCTGCATATCAGACTGTAGGAGCAAGCCCCTTGCCCATTCGATTGCTGGCGAAACAGCAGTTTTGGCACATGAAGCAAACCAGGGTGCCGGATCCAGTCATTGCAGATTGGTCTGGTTTAGGGGGTGAGCAGATCGATTATTTTCTGACTCAAGTCGAACAGCTCGTGAACCAGACGCATTTGCTTCATCAAGACTGTCTACAGCCTGGGGCACGAGAAGCATTACTCAAGTTCCAGCGCCAGGGCATTCGGTTAGTGATTGTTACGCTTCGCCATACTGCCCAAGTCCTGCAGTTCCTACATGAACATGATTTAGCAACGACCGTGAGTCAAATCTATGGTGCGACGGATACAACAGCCACTTATCCAAATCGCGTTGAACATAAAATAGCGAGTTTGAAATATGCACTCTCGGATCAAACCCAGCAGGGCTTCTCGGCAGGTTCAGCGTGGATGATCGGTGATACAGAAGCTGATATTCGAGCAGGACAAACGGCTGGCTTACCTACGCTGGGACTCACCTGTGGTATCCGCTCCCAGCAACATTTAGAGGCCTGTATGCCCACGATCATTACAGGTGATCTTCATCGGGCTGCACAGCTTCTCCTAGCGTAGGTCAATTCAGCCTGTTGATAGTCTTCCAGTAAAGACGGCCAGTGCGTAAAAGCTACAGCGGATTCTGTGAGTTTACAGGTGGAGCCGTGCGCTGCGCGAAATAACGCCACCACTGGTTCAAGGGATAATACAAAACGGGTGCCCATAAGCTCGTTAGAATCGCTGAGCTGAGCACAATGCGCTGATGCTGTTGCCAAATTGCGGTGAAGGCAGGGTAGAGAGACTGAGGTTGCAGAAGTTTATGGAGCGTCACCTGAAATGCAATTGTCGTTTGGGCTAAGACAACCATCCCAAATACGATAATGGCGACGGAGATAAAATCTTCCTGGATAAAGCGCTGTTTTTGAATCCGATTTGTAAGGAGTGCCACCAGCACTAAACCAATCGTATGGGTTGGGTACGGGCTTGTCATGGCATCTTGCAGTAAGCCTAGAGTTAACCCTGCGATCGCGCTCTCCCACTGGTTACGCTTTAAGCTCCAAGCCACAACCCACACTAAGAGCCAGTTGGGTGTGACCCCAAGTAACTCCATACCAGGTAGGCGAGCAGGGAGCAGCAGCAAACAAAGCAACACCGAGCCTAAAATCACGACGGTATTAAGCCATCGATATCGAGCCATGCCAAATCGACTCTTGGGACTCGATAGGGTCATGGCTGGCCGGGTTGAGAGAATTGCTCTGAGGGTTCACTTGACGCGTCGTTGGGTTCAGATGGGGTGGCTTGCTGAGCATCAAAGGGGATAATCTCAACCCATTCCACAACATTCAACGGTGCTGAAAGCTCTAGGGTCACTTCAGGGGCCGGACTCTTACTGAGGTCAAGTTCGACAACTCGGCCAATCGCCATGCCTTCGGGAAAGAGCTGACTATAAGCAGAAGTGACAATTACGTCGCCCACCTCAACTTCCGGCATCTTGTCAAAGAATTCCATAATCAACTGCTGTCCGGCTTGCCCACGGACGTAACCAGTCGCTCGGCTGCGGCTGACGCGAGCACCCACTCGGCTGGTTGTATCGCTAATTAAAAGCACACGACTGCTGGACGGGGAAACAGCAACAATCCGACCGACTAGACCACCAGGGCCTGCCACAATATCCCCAATCTCAACTCCGTCGCGACTGCCTCGACTCAGCACAAGCTGCTGCCACCAGTCACTGGCACTGCGACCAATGACGGCTGCAGGAATGCCTTGCTGGTCTGTGGTTGAGTTCGCAGCAACGGCCTCGCGGAGGGTGCGATTTTGAATCTCTAGCTCAATAATCCGTTGGCGCAGCTCCTGGGCTGCACTGCTTTCTAAGATTTCCGCTCGGGAGGGGCCGGGCTGGAGCGGTAGAGTCATCCAGCGATATATTTCATAAATGGGTGCCGCATTCAAGCGATAAATACTCCAAGCAGAGGCTAGAGCTAATGCTAATAAGCTGGCGCGTAAAGCATACCGACTCCACCATTGACGTAGTGCAAACATACGCTAATAACTGTGGCTTACAGTCCTGAGCTACCACTAAACACACGGCCCATTTGGCTAAAGTTTTCGAGCACTCGACCTGTACCCAACACAACGCAGCTCAGGGGGTCTGCTGCAACATGTACAACAATGCCAGTTTCATGACTCAAGAGGGTATCGAGTCCCTGTAGGAGGGCTCCCCCACCGGCTAACATGATGCCGCGATCGATAATATCTGCTGCCAGTTCAGGGGGCGTTCGCTCTAGGGTGCGTTTCACGGCTTCTACAATGACAGCCAGAGGCTCACCCATGCTTTCTCGAATTTCTCCTGCCTTCACAGTCACGGTTCGCGGTAAGCCAGAGAGTAAATGCAATCCGCGCACATCCATCATGGTTTCACCATCTTCAGGCGTAGGATAAGCAGATCCAATCTTGATCTTAATTTCCTCAGAAGTGCGTTCACCAATCACTAGGTTGTGAACCTTTTTCATATATTGAGAGATGGACTCACTGAGTTCATCCCCTGCAACGCGCACAGATTCACTGAGTACGGTGCCCTGCAAGCTCAACACCGCTACCTCTGTGGTTCCGCCACCGATGTCAATCACCATATTGCCGGTGGGTTCTGCAACGGGTAAGCCTGCGCCAATGGCAGCGGCAACGGGCTCATCGATCAGATAAACCGTCCTAGCCCCAGCCTGCTGGGCTGCATCCATAACAGCACGCCGTTCAACGCCTGTCACACCGCTAGGAATACCAATCACAATTCTGGGAGAAACTAAAGTGCGACCTTCATGTACCTGCCGAATAAAATGCTTCAGCATTAATTCAGCTGTGTCAAAGTCTGCAATCACACCATCACGCAAGGGGCGCAGCGCCGCGACGTTACCGGGGGTACGGCCTAACATCCGCTTTGCCTCTTCACCCACGGCCAAGGGCTTTTTCTGAACCTGGTCAATCGCAACAACAGAGGGTTCTTGTAGAACAACCCCCTTCCCTGAAACGTAAACCAGGGTGTTGGCAGTACCGAGATCGATACCCATGTCTCGAGAAAAGCGATCAAAAAGACCCACGAGCCTATAAGCCCCCAAACATGCGAAGTGAAATCACAATAACAGTTTTACTCAATCGGGTTTTACTATTCATGGTCCCGATCCTCATACGCTACTCTTTCCCGAAACGTGACGGAGAGCAGTTGTGGATTTGAATTCGTGTAAACGATGAGGATTCTATTACGTTTTACATCAATGCGTCTAGCAATTCACTCTTTTGCGTGATGAGCACATCGAGTTTGGTGAATTGACCTGTACCTATGATGGGTAGACGCGAACGTTTTACCGCTGCTGACATTTTATCTCCGGAGTGGTTTGTGCAGAAAACGGCTGTTAGCCTTCCCCTTATCCAGGGATGACTGCTATAAAATAGCGAACGACAATATCGCTTGATGCAGTAATTTTTTTCTTATGAGCATTAATACAGTGACACTGGTGGGTCGGGCCGGGCGAGATCCAGATGTTCGTTATTTTGAGTCTGGCAGTGTTGTCTGCAAGTTTTCGCTGGCGGTTAATCGACGCAGCCGCAACAATGACCAACCGGATTGGTTTAATGTGGAAATGTGGGGACGAACCGCTGAAATTGCTGCTAATTATGTTCGCAAGGGCAGCTTGATTGGGGTGACAGGTGCCCTCAAGCTGGACCAATGGAACGATCGCGCCACTGGCGCTCTTAGAACTTCCCCGGTGATCCGAGTTGATCGCCTCGAACTTTTAGGCTCTAAGCGAGATAACGAAGCGGCAATGTCGAGCAACTATGCTGATGATGAGTTTTAGCGGATGGGGCTTACTCAATCTCAGTTGTGAAGGGGAGACGGGTATAGGCTCCGTGCGGATCGTTTAACGTTTCTAAGCGAGTGATGCCCTCTTGTAAAGTTGCCCATTCTGCCAGCAGGGGATGGTTTGGGCCTTGTAAGCGGCTACTGATCTCACCAAATAAGCTCTCAAGAATCTGTTCTTCAAGGCTGAGGGGCTGGGGATACTCTTCGACGGACCAAGATTCACGCTCAGCCTGTTCCGCCGCATGATCAATCGCAGCCTTCAAACCACCGATCTCATCGACTAAGCCTTGGGTTTGGGCGGCTTGACCAGACCAGACCCGCCCTTGGGCGACCGTTTCGACATTGGCTTTGGGTAAATTCCGCGCTTCAGCAACGAGCGTGACGAAGCGATCGTAGAGTTCGTTAACTACATTTTGCTGTAAGGCCAGCTCCTCTGGGTTTTGAGGACGAGCAACCGTATCAATATCTGCAAACCGCGCGGTTTTTAAAACATCCCAGGTGATGCCGTTGCGGTTGGCAATGCTTTGAAAGTTGAGCAAGAGCCCAAATACGCCGATGGATCCGGTAATGGTGTTGGCAGACGCGTAAATGCGGCTACCTTCGGCGGCAATCATGTACCCACCAGAAGCGGCAATGTCACCCATGGAAACCACAACTGGCTTGTCAGCTTGTAGCCTGCGAACCGCGTCGGCAATCACCTCTGAGGCGCTCGCACCGCCACCAGGACTATTGATTCTTAAAACAACGGCTTTGACAGCCTCGTCGAATCGCAAGTCTCGGAGCGTACGAGAGAGCGTATCTGAGCCGATGATGCCTTCACCGCCTTCACCGAATACAATTTCGCCCTCGGCGTAGACGATCGCAACCACGTCTTCAGCTGCTGTAGCGTCTGAGCCAATCAAGGTGCTATAGGACACCAGATCCACCGAAGGAATATCCTCTCCAACAGCTGCATCGACTTCTGTAAGGGCTTGAAGCTCGGTTAAAACGTCTTCGTAGTAAGCGACCTGGTCCACTAAGCCAGCCGCTTGAGCCTCCTCAGGCAAAAGAATGCCGCCCGCATCAGCAAGCTGCTGGATCTGGGTCGGGGAGGGGGACCGGCTATTGTCTACGGTTTCTAGAAAGATTTGCCATAGGTCAGTCAAGAGGGCTTCAGTCTGCTCCTCTTCTTCAGGGCTGCTATCAGCGCGAACAAAGGGTTCAATCGCTGATTTATATCGTCCAGCCCGTAAGACTTGGACGCCCACGCCATACTTTTCTAAGGCTCCAGCTAAAAATTGCGTTTCTGCTCTGAAACCGTTGATTTCCAAAAGGCCAGAGGCATCTAAAATCACCGTATCGGCGATGGAAGTAAGGTAATAGTCCCGCTCTGCCCAGCCCACTTCATAGGCAAAAATAGGTTTGCCGGAGGCTTGGAAAGTAGCGAGTGCCTGGCGTAGTTCTCCGAGGGTGGCAAAGCCGTTGAAGGAACTGCCGTAGAGAAAGATGCCTGAGATCGCCTCATCTTCTGCCGCTGCTTCGATCGCTTCCAACGCACGATAAATCGAAATCGCTTTATTGCTACCGCCAGACAGGGTTTCCTCAAGCACCACCCCAGCTCCAGAGGGAGGGACGGCATCGCGAATATCGGTCGAGAGATTGATCACCAGGACAGAATTATCTTCTAGGCTGGGCTCTGCTTCGCTGGTGGCGGTGGCTAATAGCACCATCACAAGGCCCCCCGCGCCAATGGCCAGTAGGGCCACAAACACCAACAGGCCGATCACAGTTCCGATGGCACTGGCCGCCATCCACTTGAGGAATTTGCCCATACCTTTGCCCTATGCGCTGGAGGATTTCAAACCGTTTCTATGGTAGTCGCTGCAGAGTCTGCGCGTCTTGCAGCCCCGACAAAGTTGCCTGGCCTGTACAAAACAGCACCGTAGCAAGTTCTGCTTGCAGCCAATCAACCAACGTCATCACGGCTTCTAAGGAGTCATTGGCCGCAGTCAAGAAAGGATGGGCTAAGCCAACGAGGTCTGCACCTAGAGCCAGGGCTTTGGCGATATCTAGGCCATTGCGGATGCCGCCGGATGCGATCAGTGGCACTTCGGGTGCAACTGCCCGCACGGCGGTGATGCAGTCGGCGGTGGGTAGCCCCCAATTCGCAAAGGTTTGTCCCAAGCGGCGTTGACGGGGGTCTCTGGCCCGCCCCCCTTCCACTTTGGCCCAAGAAGTGCCCCCCGCCCCGGCGATATCGATCGCGCTCACACCGGCCTTGAGAAGCTGCTGGGCCATGGGGGCCGAGATGCCGTTGCCAACTTCTTTAACAATGACGGGGATTGGCAGGCGATCGCACAAATGCTCGATTTTGTGCAGGAGTTGGCTAAAGTTTGTATCACCGCCGGTTTGCACGCTCTCTTGAAGCGGATTTAAATGCAGGATCAGAGCATCTGCGGCCAGGCCGTCAATGATGCGCTGACATTCAGCTAAACCATAGCCATAGTTGAGTTGGACTGCACCCAAATTAGCGAATAGCAGGCAATCTGGGGCATATTGCCTAATGTCAAAGGTTTCCATCACCCCTGGATTTTCGATCGCCACCCGTTGGGAGCCGACCCCCATGGCCAAGCCATAATGCTGCGCTGCCTGGGCTAAGCGGGTGTTAATCACTTGAGCTTGCTCAGTGCCACCCGTCATTGAGGAAATCAGCAGCGGTAATCCCAAAGATTTGCCCAGAAATTGGCTGGTGAGATCAATGTCGGCCCAATCAATCTCCGGCAAGCAGCAGTGAATAAATCGATAGTGCTCCAAACCGGTCGTGATTTGGTCACATTGGACATCATCCTCAAGACACACTCGAATATGGTCGGCTTTACGGGCCTGGGTTTGGGTTTCAGATGAAAGGGAGTTAACCGTCATAGCCTAGGGCGCGTCATCAATTACTGGTAAAAACCTTTTTGGGCAAGCATTACTGCGCCCTAAAACTCAAAATAGATGTAGGGTAAGGTTTCTAAGGGAGCCAATAGCCAAGCCGCAAACAAGCAGAGCGGAATCATCAGGAGTTTGACCGGCCAACTGAGCTGTAGACGCAGCCCCTGCTGAATGCCGTAGGCTCCCACCATCAACAGCACGATACAACCCATCAGTACCCAAAGCTGCTCAAAGGTAAACCCGAGGGACTCTAAATAAACTTTTTGGGCAAACTGAGCATCTCGTGAAACCCCCCAGAGCTTTTGTAGGGCTAACCCATAGTCGCGCGGTGTCGGCAAGCGGAAAAAGAGCCAACTAAAGCACACCAGTGCTTGGGTAATGCCCCAGCTCAAGACGACCCCCAACGGCGTTTGCCAGAGCTGTTTTAGTCCTGACCAACGGCTTGAGAGATAATGGGTGATGCGATGGATGCCGAGAGCAGCCCCATGGATCACCCCCCAGATCAGGAATCCCCAGGTATTGCCGTGCCAAATACCGGCGATCGCCATCACGATCATCAAATTGAGGCAGGTCCTCAGCAGCCCTTGGCGAGAGCCCCCCAAAGGAAAATACAGATAATTGCGTAACCATTCCCCCAGAGTCATGTGCCACCGTCGCCAAAAGTCAGCGATGTTTGTGGTCAAGTAGGGGAAGTTAAAGTTAACGGGCAAGTTAATGCCCATGAGCAGGGCACTCCCCCGAGCAATATCCACATAGCCGCTGAAATCGAGATAGAGCTGGAGCCCATAAGCAAAAATGGCCAGCCAAAGATCGCCGCTACCGGCCCGCTCTAAGTTGCCGAGACTGAGATTAACCAACACGGCAATGTGATCAGCGATCAGTAGCTTTTTGATGCTGCCACTGGCAATCAGCCAAAGCCCCTCGACAACCCAATTCCAATCCAGAGCGGTGCGGGTTTTAATTTGTTGATTGAAGGCGTGGTAGCGGGTGATTGGCCCGGAGATGAGTTTCGGGAAGAAAAGCTTATAAGCACCAAATTCGAGGATGTTGTCGGTGGCGGGCGCACCCCGATAGACATCGACTAAGTAGGCGATGCATTCAAAGGTAAAAAAGCTCAGGCCTAAGGGTAAAGCAATGGCCAGCCAACGGTCTCCTAGATCAGCACTTGCCCCGATGAGAGGCCAGGCCCAGCCTAGCCAAGTGCTGACATATTTAAACGCTAGGAGAAGTAGAACATTGAGGCCAATCCCCACGCCAAGCAGGATGCGGCGACGGCGATGCCATCCCTGCTCGGCCACTTGCCACTGTTCATTGGGGGTGCGCCAATTCATGGGGGCAACCAGCACCCTAGCCCAGCAAAAATTGAGCAGAATCAGGGCCAGCATTAGAGGCACATATTGCACCTGAAGGGAGGCATAAAAGACGAGGCTGGCGATCGCCAAAACGCCAATTCGGAGTGAACGCCGCCCCACCGCCCAATACAAGCCAGCCACGCTCAATAAAAACAAGCCATATGTAATCGAAGGTAAGGTCATGGCGTGGGTTCCTCGATCTCAGGCTCAGGACGCTGCTGGGGCCAGGGAATCATCGGATCTTGGGCAATCCGTGTCGCCACTTGATAGGCTCCATAGCGATTGAGGTGGCTCGGATCTGAAAAGTAGTCGTAGCGCTGGGGCCAAATTTGACCCAGATCCCGAAAGATAAAATCGGGCTCATTGGCCGAAAACTCCACCATGAATTGGAGAAAGTCGGTTTCTGCAGCCATGCGGTAACCGTCTAAATATTCATCGGTGAGCGGCGTGTTCACAAAAATCAGGGGAATGTCGCGCGCTTGGGTGAAGTTCACCAATCGCTGTAGGGCCAAGGCTTGGTCGCCTTCTAACTCAAAATCGCGATAATCGCTGTCATAGTCCCCGGCGACCCGCGCATAGAGTTGATAGTAGGTGGCGGGGTTGAAGCGCACGTCCATGGCTAAAAAGCCATCAAAATCGATGCGACTGCTGTCTGATAAGGGCAAATCGGAGGTATTGAGCTGAGGCGCGTCAGCATCGGCGGGTGACAGTTGCCAACCTAATAGGGCATTACTCAGGGGATGCAGGACAGCAGTTTGGACCTTGGCCTTGAGGCGTTCGCGATCGCCATAGGTCACCGACCAGCGCCCTAGAGCATTGCTGAGCTGTTCATCTAAAGTCTGGTAGCTGGCTCTCAGGGAGGCATCTAAGGTTTCCGGCTCAGCGATTGAATCGGCTAAGTCAGCATCAATCGTCTCGGCTTCTGCCAAAGCCCCATCTTCTGCTGAGTCCTCTAGTTGGGAAGATGCCCGCCCCAACTGACGATACCCTTCTGAAGCGATGATGCCGTTATAGGTGATATCCACCCGACCACTGTTAAAGGCACGGGCCCCATCGGCCCAGATAATCAGCCTGGGCAATTCATCTTCAGTCAAGATGCGCCGCAAGGTCAGCTCAACCACCTGAGCCGTTGAACCATTCACGCCGAAATTAAAAATATCTAGCTCACCGTACCCCAAGGTATCGAGTTCTTGACGGAGGGTGGCTGGATCTACCCCTCTCAAGGCTCTTGAACTGCCGATAATTAAAACATCAGGAGGCCCCGTCTGCTGGAGGCGCTGGTGATAAAGGGCCAGTTTTTGATCCATCTGCTGGCTGCGAAACGATGGATATGGGGAAGTTGCCAGCAGATCAGGGGTGATCACGCCAGCCGAAACTTCTCCTCTAACTGGCCATTCGGCGTCTCCTCCCGTAAAGACATCGCCAGTCAGCTGGCCACTGTCTTGGGCATCTAAGGCGTCTGCATTGTTGCCATTGCCCCAGTCCAATTCAGAAAGGGCTGCGGTGAATTCGTCATCGGAGGCTTGGGGGGGTGGAATTGCTTCGGTATCTTCAGGCAAGTCTGCAACAGGAATAGGGTTGAGTAATTGGCCTAGCAGCCAGTCCCCTTGAATGGCTAAGAGCATCCCCATTACGCCCCAAACCAGTCCAATCTTGATCGCGTCTTGGCGATCGCGCTCTGGCAGGACCGGTAATTCTCGGGGTAACCCCTGACTGGGGACAAAAAACTGCGATCGCAAGAGCAGATCACGAATGCCGACAACCGTTTGCTGAGCCTTGTCCCGGAGCCACTGACCAATAATGCCTGGGGTTAAATCGGGGGCGTGGGTTTCCGTTTCAGGCTGGGTTAATAAGTCACCGACGTAAGCATCTGTCGCGGCAAATTGAGCCTCTGCTTCGGGAATCAGGCGAGAGCGGGTTTGGAAGTCGGTGCCATAGTTCCAAGCGGGACGAGATTGTCCGGCCCGACGTCCATAGATGCGTAGCCCTTCGATGCGATTAGGGGCGATCGCCTTTAATTGTTTGATGACGGTTGGTACAACCTGCTTTCGCTGGGGGCAGACGGGACCATCCACCATAATGTGGAGGAGGTCCGAGCGCTCCAGGAGTTTCACCCTGAGCCCACCTGTGGCGAGCTGTACGTCCAGATCTGGATTGAGCAACCGCGTCAAAATAAAGCGTAATGCAGGCCAATCTCGTTGCTGCGCTAAAGTCTGTGGCGTTGTGGCCAGGGCCTCATGTTCCAGGGCCGGTAGGTTTATACATTTAACCCAGGTGGGGGTTAAAGCTGCCGGGGGTTGGCCATATACCATCGCCCGTTGCAGACCCTGAGGCGCAAGTTTCTCTAGGGTTTCTGTAATTGCAGCCGTGATGATTTCCTCATCGGGCACAGGCTGTTGGGGGGATTGACCCGTGACGACGAGGTGCAGTGTGCTGTCTTTGCGCTCGACCGTAATCTGTACAGCTTGGGCTGCTAGGGTTTGATTGAGCAATCGCATAATTGCTGCTTCGTCCCCCCAGCGGCTCCATTCGGCCAACATCTCGGCGGGAGGGGTTAAATCAATGCGCAGGCTCCAGTCGGGCTGGGTCTCACCCTGAACTTGGACGACAATTACTGCATCTTTAAACTGCGTGAGCTCTAACTGGCGCAAGCGCTCAGTGACGGGCTCAGCAATCAGCATCGGGTCTGGGCTGTAAGCCGCCTCACAAAAGACCCACAACCGCGATCTCGCCGCAGCAGTCTCAGATGCCGCAACCGAGGCTTGAGCTTCAATTGTGGATGGGACAGGTCCCATAGGCCCTGGGATGGCCCGAATGCTCACCCATACCCCGACATCAAGGGTGCTTAACACCTCACTCAAGTACCAGGCGATCGCGGCGGTATCACCCTGCTTAGCTAGGCTAAGTTGAGACAATGCCAGCGCTGCTGTCGTATTGTTCTCGGTCCAACTTGCAGAGACCGGGCTGCGTTTAGCTTCTGTGGTCTTGAGTTGCAGTTGAGCTTGGTGGCGTTCTAAGCGGTTCAGATAAATTGGCGCGGCCCAATCCGGTTGCTTAGCACCCTGCTGACGACTGTAAATATAAAGCTGATAAACCTGAGGATAGGTTTGAGTGACGACTTGACATTCCGCTGGATCCATCAAGGCTGCGACTAAGCGGGTCAGCGCCGAGACTTGCACCAAAGGTTGGGGTGTCTCACAAAGAACGTGCAGAATATTGCCCCGCAGCCGCACTTGGACGTTGACTGCAGTTTTGGGTGCCAGATATTGCCCCAACCAGTCAACCAGACTGACAGCAGGACGGCGTTTAGGACTGAGCGGCAGCTTGGCACGCATAGAACTCAAACAGTAGTCAATACGAATGCTCTAACGGGATCGAAAGAGCAACAGCTTATATATAAATGTGAAGGATACCGCAGTCTTTTCAAAGCGGATGATCACACTTTTATTCTGGCGATATTGCGCAGCATGTGTTGCGATCTCCAGATGTGATTTTAAATAGATCAGATTGATTGGAATCATTCAACGGCTTCAATTAATCGACTCGTCCTAGCGTTTGTATAGCCTGATACTAGGGCGTGTGGATAATCAACGGCGAAGCCCTGATTGGGTAGGCATGACCACGCCCGTTCTGATGAATCAAACTAGGGGCTGTAACCGCCTTGCGGCAAGGAACCTAGTTTTAATTGTCCACAGCCCTTAGTTTTAGTGGTCTTAGTTAAATAAATAGACCTAGCCGTAAAGTCGCAGTACGCTGGCCTATGGTGAGCTTTACTATAGGTACCCGTGTCTCCATGGCAAAATATGCTCCCCTAGGTTCAAAGAACCCAGATATTCTGATCAGTATGGCGACAGCTCCCCTTCTCTTCGTCTTAATGGGAGCTCGTCATATTGCCGAGCAAGGGACTGTTTTTGGCCGCGCCAGTGAGGAGATTTTTAGGGGCGATCGCCTACCAACGCTGTATTAGTTCTCGACTTTGCTGTTTAGCCGAGCCAGACTGTGCCATTGATACCCTTATACCCTTACGTTGAGCCCATGCCTCACCTTTGATAACCGCTTCTCTCTGTGTTGTCGTTTCCGAGTCTATGCCCTCTTCTCTCTCCCCTTCTGACAATATGCAGTCCCTTGATTCCTCGGCTGTAAAAGCCAATCTTGATGATGTTGCGATTACGCCTCCCGGTTCAGCCTATGACTTGCGGGTCCAGCACCGCCTCAAGGTAGTAGAAGACATTTGGGAAACTGTACTCCGCAATGAATGTGGCGAAGAGCTATTAACCCTACTGCATTTACTCCGGCAAATTTGCTCTAAAGAGGGGCAAGCACCCACTGCGGGTGAGGCAACGGTGCAAAACGTCGTACAGGTTGTCGAAGACCTCAAACTCGAAGATGCAATTCGGGCAGCTCGGGCTTTCGCCCTGTATTTTCAATTGATTAATAGTGTCGAGCAGCACTATGAGCAACAGGGGCAACAGCGTCAGTATCGGGTCACCTATGAAGAAGTTGATCCTTTATCAACAATCAATGGCGTTACGGCACTACGACCCCATATTAATGATACGCCCCAGTCTGCCCAAGCCCTTGGAGATTCGGCCTTTAACCCCCTGCAAGGTCCTCGCAAAGAAACCGGCACTTTTCACTGGCTATTGCCGACCCTCAAAAAGCTGAACGTCCCGCCTCAATTGATTCAACGACTGATTGACAATCTAGACATTAGCCTGGTGTTCACGGCCCATCCGACAGAGATTGTTCGGCATACTATTCGTGACAAGCAGCGGCGGATTGCCGACATTTTAAGGCGGCTAGATCGGGCTGAAGATAGCGCCCAAGCAATTGGTGCCACCTCATCATGGGAAATTGACACCCTCAAGGAGCAACTCACTGAAGAAATTCGCCTGTGGTGGCGCACAGACGAACTCCATCAATTCAAGCCATCTGTAATTGATGAGGTTGACTATACCTTGCATTACTTCCAAGTGGTGCTGTTTGATGCCCTACCTAAGCTCTATCAACGCTTCGAGCGCCTCCTTAAAGCAACTTTTCCGAGCTTGCGCCCACCCCGCAAAGATTTTTGCCGATTTGGTTCTTGGGTCGGTGCCGATCGCGACGGCAACCCCTCAGTCACCCCAGATGTCACCTGGAATACCGCCTGCTATCAGCGCAACCTAGTCCTTGAGAAATATATTGCG
>JBHJIP010000116.1:0-44109 GCA_050043365.1 Leptolyngbyaceae cyanobacterium | reverse complement strand
CCCAGTAAAAGTCCACCTAAGGCCTATGCTTCTCAACGAAAACGGCTTGCTTTAGAGCAGCGCATAGAGTTCAACAAGGTGATCAGATTCTCATGGTGAGACTGACTAAGATGCTGAAAAGTTTTCTGCACCACTAAGGATTCAGTCAAGCGGGCTCACGCCCTTCGTTATTCATTGTCTACACGTGTATGCAGGTGGTTTGTGAGACGCTTTTCGCACATCGTGACGCGCTTTGTCAGGAATCCGCAGATCCTGTGACGTAGATTAATCTACGACCTTGACCCAGGTCACTAGGTCGCGGGCTGCACCTCTATAGACTGCAATTACTGGAATCAGGGCTTCATCCTGACCGAGTCGGAACCCGCAAGGGTGATGGCTGGTCTTTACCAACTGGGCACACTGACCCCAAGTAACGCCTGTCTGACCGCGCCTCCTGGAGTGACGAATCGTCAATATGACTTCACAATCCCGCCATTCGGACCCCGCCATGGATACCCTTGCTGATGCCGATTTACCCGACATTGCCCCATCGGAAGATTTAGAGCAGCTTGTTGCTTCAGAAACGGTTGAGTTTTCCGAAGCCAGTGAGACCGGTCGGGGTACTCAGCGGCGAACGACAGATTTAGTTCGTCTTTACCTGCAGGAAATTGGCCGCGTTCCTCTGCTAGAGCGGGACGAAGAGGTTGCTGAAGCGCAGTTGGTCCAGCGCTATATGCAGCTGATTGAGCTACGTAACGAAGCTGCTGAGCAGGCCAGTGGCCCCCTGGAACAGTACGTTCACCTGATGAATACCTGCGATCGCCTCACCTCCCACCTGGGTTACCGCCCGTCTTTAGAGCGGTGGGCTAAGGCTGCAGGGATTGCAGTTGCAGACCTGAAACCTGCCCTGTCTACCGGCAAGCGCCATTGGGCCGAGCTGGCTGACCTCTCGGTGAGCAACTTAGAATCAGCAATTCATGACGGCATCCGGGCAAAGGAGCACATGATTAAAGCCAACCTCAGGTTGGTGGTGTCCGTTGCCAAGAAGTATCAAAATCGGGGTTTAGAACTGCTGGATCTGATTCAAGAAGGCACCTTGGGTCTGGAGCGGGCGGTTGAAAAGTTTGACCCCACCAAAGGATATCGGTTCAGCACTTACGCCTACTGGTGGATTCGCCAGGGCATTACCCGGGCGATCGCCACTCAAAGCCGCACCATTCGCCTGCCCGTCCATATCACTGAGAAACTTAACAAGATCAAGAAGGCCCAGCGCAAGCTCTCTCAGGATAAAGGCCGTACGCCAACGCTAGATGACGTGGCCCGCGAACTTGACATGACCGCTGGCCAAGTACGAGAGGTTTTGCTGCGAGTGCCCCGTTCGGTTTCCTTAGAGACCAAAGTGGGCAAGGAGCGCGATACAGAGCTGGGTGATCTGCTCGAAACCGACAGCATCTCTCCCGAAGACTTGCTGATGCGGGAGGCGCTGCGCCGGGATCTGCAGCAGTTGATTGCGGACTTGACCGACCGTGAGCAGGAAGTGATTCGACTGCGGTTTGGACTCGGAGACGGCACGCCCTTTTCTTTGGCTGAAATTGGCCGTGCCCTTGAGCTCTCCCGAGAGCGCGTGCGCCAAATCGAATCTAAGGCCCTGCAAAAGCTGCGTCAGCCCAAGCGCCGTAACCGGGTACGAGACTATTTGGAGGCACTGAGTTAGTCTCAAGTCCGTCAACCCGTAGCGGGTCTGAAACCCCGGTTTCTTTCTAAACTCAACGGCTGCAGGGGCAGAGTTGTCAGAAACCGGGGTTTTGTGATGGCGTGATTTCGCTCTGAATCGTTAATCCTCTCTCGGCAAGGGTGGATTCAAACAGTGCTGTCGGTACGCCTTGTTCCACAGGCCAGACCCCCGGTTTTGAGAGGGCTCCCGAGAGGATGGCCTGGGCGATACTGCCGGTGCCGATGCCAGCGGCGATCGCGGTGTCAGGGTGAGTTAAGGTGGCCCGATACTCGACGGATTGTTGGTTTTTGAGGCCCTGAATGCGGGCCATCATGGCAATGCCAACGCCGCTAATCGGGTCGGTGACTTGGGTCAGGCGGTAGCTGACCTGGGCAAGAAACTCGACGACGGTGGATTTTTGTAGCCAGGGCTTGGGCAGTCCATGGGCCATCAGCCAGGTCAAATGATTATAGAAATCGGGCCAAGAGCCAAACTTGGTCACCACGGTTTCGACCGGGAACGACTCAGCCAGGGTCATGGCCTCAACCGTATTAAACCAATACACCCCACAACGGCCATAGGGGGGCGGAAAGGAAACCCTCTCGCGCTGACTGTAGGGCTTGACTGTTTGCCATTGGCCGTCCATCCAAGCCGCGAAGGGATGCTGTAGCTCTAGAAAAGTGGTGCGCATTACCGTCCGCCCCGCCCCCCCGGAGCCCGCCACGCCGTAATCAAGCTGGATGGTTTGAGCCGCATCCAGCTGCTCAATGCCCTGGCGCACCAGACTGTTGGAGAGTCCCGGAAAGACGCCGGTGCTGACGATCGCCGTGATGCCAGCCGCTTGAGCTTGGGGGCTTAAAGCCAGGGCATTTTTGACATAGTTCGGATTATCGGCCACATCCAGGTAATGGATGCCCCGGTCAATGCAGGTTTCCAGGACGTGACGATCGCGGTATTTAAATGGACCCGCACAGTGGATGACCAGATCGTGGCCCTCAATAGCGGCGGTAACGGCAGGGCGATCGCCCAAATCTAGGGCTAAAAATCTGCAGCGCGGGGACTCAGGTCGCGGTTGTCGCGGTCGCCGACCGGTTTGGGTAATGGCTGCTGACGTATGCGCCCAGATATCGGCTATGACTTGCGATCCAATCCGACCTTGTCCCCCCAGGATTAAAACCTTTTGTGTCATTTTCTCCAGAGACTAAAATCCTGGGTCAAGCTGTCAATTAGGGCCTATATCGCCCACAAGATTTCACACCTTAACAATCCCTACTCCTGGAATCAATCCATGTGTCTGCTTAATTGGCCTGCCTGGATATTGACGAGTTTGGGGCTTTGGGGCCTCGGCGGTTGCATTGACAGCGAACCCCAATCTCAAGACGCAACGGTTGCGGTGGTACAGTTCATAGAGCCCAATACCGTTGATTCCTGGAGTATGCCGGAACCGCTCCTATTTGATACTGCCTCTAATTTTGCTGAGGGGTTAGCTGCCATTCGCTGGAGCAATCGCTTTGGCTACATTAACGCGGCCGGTAGCCTCACCGTTACGGTGGCTGATGAGTCGGTTGAGGTGGTGGGTGACTTTTCTGAGGGGCGGGCGGTGGCCCGCGCTGGCGATTATTACGGCTATATCGATGCCACGGGTCATTGGGCCATCAAGGTGCAATTTCGCCAAGCCAAAGCCTTTTCAGAAGGAATGGCTGCCGTGCAGGTGGAGCAAAAATATGGCTTTATCAATCCTCAAGGGGATTGGATCATCGAGCCTCAGTTTGACTTGGCCGAGTCTTTCTCTCAGGGGTTAGCGGTCATCAGGCAGGATGGACTGCACGGTTACGTGGATGTTTTAGGCGCGGTCACGATTCCGGTGCAGTTTCGAGATGCCTGGAGCTTTAGGGAAGATCGGGCGGTGGTGAAGGTGGATGGTCGCTATGGTTATTTGGACCCTGCCGGAGAGATTGCGATTCCGTTGACCTTTGATGGGGCGTTTTCGTTTTCTGAAGGTCAGGCTCGGGTCCGTCAGGGGGATCAGTGGGGCTTTGTGGGACCCGATGGGGCATTTACAATCGAGCCTCAATTTGACTATGCCTCTGACTTTTCAGAAGGTCAGGCGGTCGTCCTACAAAAGGGACAGTGGGCCTACATTAACGCGAACGGTGAGCCAACGATTACCGGAGCTTTTCGCTATGCGGCTGATTTTTCTGAAGGGTTGGCAGCGGTGCAGATTGAGAATCAGTACGGCTATGTTGATCTCGACGGTAATCTGGCGATCGCCCCTCAGTTTCAAAACGCAGGGCCTTTTTCAGAGGGCCTAGCGCGGGTACAGGTGGATGGCCGCTGGGGGTTTATTGACCGCACCGGACACCTAATTACCGGGCTACACGGGCTCTAGAAGAGTGAACTTTCTGAGGTGCTAGCGATATTGAGCTGCTCCCAATTCACGATGAAATAGCGGTGGTGGGTCTTGAGCCACCCTTGGGTCTTAAAGTCTTTGAGCAGTCGGGTAACGGTCACTCGCGTTGTGCCAATGGCCGTGGCTAATTGGTGATGGGTGAGTCGCACGGGAATGCGGACACCGCTGGGTTCCACTTGTCCGAGTTCCTGAGCTAGGAGCACTAACAGATGGTGCAGGCGATCAACAACCAGGCGTTTGCCCGAGATCGCTAACCAAGCCTCGGTTTGTTGGAGCCGCCCCACCAGGTTGTGACCCAACCCCGCCATGAGTACCGGTGAAGCCTCAATCTCGGCCATCGCTAAGGGGAGGACATCGACATCCGTCAAAGCTGTTGCCCAATAGGGGTTGATTATCGTCAGGGGCAAACCAATAGGCGTAGAAGGCCCTGCTAAACCCAAGAGGGTTTCACACCCGTCGGGTTGAATCGTCGAGAGCTGTACAATCCCGCGACAGACCACTAGCAGCGCCCCCTGCTGTAGGGAAATCGTCTGCCCGGCCTTATAAGCAATCAGGGTCCGTTCTCGGTAGAGCTGCTCTAAAGCATCGATAAAGCTTTGGTGGGCTGAGGCGGGCCGCAGTGGCAAGACAGACGGTTTCGCAAGCATACGGATCCCTCAATCAGATTGAATGGGGCTGTGGGGAGATGCAGCGATTCAGTTAGCCGAGACGACAGCCAACCTCAGTGTTTTCCCCAATCCCCAGCTAATCGCCATGGTCAAGGGCTGGGGTTAAGTTAGGGCGATGGGGATATTAACAGGACGTTAAATTTTGTGGAAGTGCCGCGCTAAACATCATCCAACGTAAAACTTGAGCTTTTGTCCCAAGGCAAACAATTGGTGAGAATGGGGCTGGGGTTTACAGCGATCGCACATCTGCAACTTTACCCGCGATCGCAGCTGTGACCACCATCGCCGGACTCATCAGCAGGGTGCGGCCCGAAGCCGATCCCTGACGGCCTTTAAAATTGCGGTTCGAGGAGGAGGCGCTGATTTGGCGGCCCTGCAGCTTGTCAGGATTCATCGCCAAACACATGGAGCACCCTGCCTGCCGCCATTCGAATCCAGCCGCTTCAAAGACCTTGTGTAAGCCCTCTGATTCGGCCTGTTGCTTCACCTGTTCCGACCCCGGCACCACAAAGGCTTTCACCCCAGGGGCGACTTGATGCCCCTGGGCAATGCGGGCCGCCTCCCGTAGATCGCTAATGCGGCCATTGGTGCAGCTGCCAATAAAGCAGACATCGACGGGGGTGCCTAAGATCGGCGTCCCAGGCCGTAAGTCCATATAAGCGTAGGCTTCTTGGGCAATGGCGCGATCGCCCTCAGGTAAGTGCGCCAGCGTAGGCACGGTTTCATCAACCCCCATACCCTGGCCCGGGGTAATGCCCCAGGTCACGGTTGGGGAAATGTCTGCTGCGTCCAATTTGACTACGTCGTCGTAGCTAGCGTCAGCATCACTGCGGAGGCTGTCCCACCAGGCCACGGCCTCCTCCCAGTCGGCTGCTTTAGGGGCAAATGTACGCCCTTGCAGATAGTCATAGGTGACTTGATCGGGGTTGACGTAGCCGCAACGGGCGCCCCCTTCAATGGACATGTTGCACAGGGTCATGCGCTCCTCCATTGACATGGCGTCAACGGTGGTGCCCCCGTACTCATAGGCATACCCCACGCCGCCTTTAACGCCCAGGGTGCGAATGATGTGCAAAATCACATCCTTGGCATAGACGCCGGCAGGGAGGTCTCCATTCATCTCAATACGTCGCACTTTGAGCTTGCCGAGGGCCAGGGTTTGAGAGGCGAGCACATCCCGGACTTGGCTGGTGCCAATACCAAAGGAGATCGCCCCAAATGCCCCGGGGGGTGAAGTGTGGCTGTCACCGCAGGCAATGGTCATGCCGGGCTGGGTGAGGCCCTGTTCGGGGGCGATTACATGGACGATGCCCTGGTTGCCAGAGCCAATGTTGTGGAAGGTAATGCCATGGGTTTTGCAGTTACGCTCCAGGGCCTGCATCATGTCTTCTGCTAAGGCGTCTTGAAAGGGCCTCGCCTGACTTTCGGTGGGAACAATGTGATCAACTGTGGCCACAGTGCGCTTAGGGAACAGGACCTTGAGCCCTCGTTCTTCGAGCATGGCAAAAGCCTGAGGGCTGGTGACCTCATGGATGAGATGTAGCCCTACAAACAATTGGGTCTGGCCCGAGGGTAATGTTCCGACTGTGTGTAAATCCCAAACCTTGTCGAACAGGGTGCCTTGGCTCATGGCCGATCTCATCACTCAATAAAATCCCAGTAGACTATGGTAGCCCATTGCTTCAGGTCTCGGAGAGCCCCGTTAAAAGCAGCCTTGAAAGCACGCAGATGTCTGGGGGAAATCTATAGGGATTTACCAGAATCCTCCCGAGGGTTGGGGATGCCCGCTATACTTCCTAAAAATCTGTCATGACCTGGGTACCGCAGTCACTCATCCGAAACCAGGGCAAGACTGTCAGCCATTTTGGTTGGGGACTATTCCTAAGTACGGTGGGGTAGTGCCGTTGACAAAATGGTCAGCGCTATCATTGAGCACGTTTGGCTATGGCTTACTGGGAGTTTCTGTTACAGCAAGATGGCGATCTTACTTGGCTACCGCTAGAAACTGCCCATGTGGAAATTCGGGAAGGGCGGTATCGGATTGTGGCCCACACCAGCCATAGTGAGACCCCCATTGAGATTCACCTCACCCAAGTTTTGGCTCAGCAAATGCCCCCCAAGCAGCGGCGACTGAAGCGGCAGGGGCAGACAAATGCTGAGGGACTCATGGTAGTGATGCCCTTCACCCATTTAACGGCAGGTACTTGGACGATTCGCTGTGTGGCGACCGCTGAGGGGGATAACACTGAAGCTCTCGCCTATGGGGTGCAATTAAGGGTGGTGCCGGTCGAAGCTGACCCAGAAAGCTGGGCTCCCGATTGGGATATTCCTGAAGAAGAACCCTTGCCCGAGCCGCTGCAGGTCTTGCATCAACTGGGTTCCGTAGAACCGCGGCAGCGCTCTCCAGAGACTTCTGTTGCATCTAGTAAGGCTGATATGCCGGTGCCTGGGCTGCAACCTTGTGAGACCTTTCCGGACTTAGATGCTCAATCCTTAGGAGATTTACCCCTGCGGCTGCGGCTTGAGCAACAGGCTTTTATGGCTCAGGCTCAGCAGCCCATTACCCTGGCCGGTGAGGTCATAGATGTGGGGAATCAACCGGCCTTGCCCGGTTCTGGCACCCTAGGGGTGCAACTGCGAGATCCTGCCCAGGGTAAGGTGGTTGCTCGGTGGTCGCGATCGCTGAGCTGGCCCCGCTTACCCGCTGTCTTTGAAGTGACAATGCCCTTGCCAGAGGCTGCGGATACCCGTTTGTTGGTAGGGGAAATGAGCCTATGGCAAGGGACGATGCCAGCCCCCCAGGTCATGGCAATTCAGGGGTTTACCGTCACCACGAACTTAGCCCAACTGCTAGAAACGGTGACGCAAAAAGGAGAGGTGGCTTTCCAGGAAGATGCCAGCAAAGGCGATGGGGACGAAGTCTGGGCGGGAGAAGCGCCCAACTCAGAACGCGATGATTCACCAGAGGTGCCCATTCGCACCATGCCCTTAGCCATGCCTGCGGTCCGTGACGTGCCTTTTCGGTTAATTTATTTGCCGGCTTCTGGGCTGACACTGCCCCCTCAGATTCAATCCATACCCTTGAGCGATAGCGGGCCGCGCAGGCTAGATCTGCCGACCTTGCCCAACCAACCGACCCGACCAGCTTCCGCACCCGCGTCATCTCCGGCGCGTTCTCTGGAGCTGCCCCTGATTTCAGCGCCTGCGGCACCCCAAGACAGTTCTTCTGCAGCCGATTTACCGGGTTCTGCAGCGGATTCAGAGGAGCCTGAAGGTCGCTCCCTTGAGCTGCCAACCTTGGGCCGCATACCTCAACCCGACGGGAGGCAAGCGGCTGATTCGACTAACAGGGCTGGGACAGAGTCTGAACCTGCTGTTTTGGATGAACCGATCTCTGAGGTTCCTAGCCTGGTTCCTGATGCCCAATTCACGGACCTCAACCTCAAGGATCGATTTTGGGGTCGTTTGAGTGCATTGGCCCATGAAGGACAGTCGGCAGCTGCGGAACTAAAACGGCAAATGGAGGCGGCTGGGGTTGAGTCTGAACCCAATAGCGACCCTACTTTGCCCGAGTTGGATGTGCCTGAATCGGAGCCTGTGCTGCCTACCATGACTGTGGCCGCCCCGAGTCACGAGGTGGTGGTCTATGATGATGTGCCCGTTCCCGCACCCGTAGACCGATCAGATCAGGATAGGAGTGATGCAGATGAAGCACAGCCTGTAGAAACCCTGATTGTGCCTGTGCCCCAGGTCAACTTACCCAATATCCCCTTAGTGGCTGGTAGCCCTTTAACGCTCACTGTGAGCTTGTCATCTTTTCCCCACCGTCTGGCGGTTAAGTTTTGGATGACCGATATTCAGAATCGCAGCCTGGTTGAGAAACCTCGCTGGCTGATGAATTGGACGCCGACTGGGCAAGGGCAATTGGAAGCGCTGCTACACCTGCAAGTACCGATGGGGTGCTTAGAGGTACGATTTGAGGCGATCGCCATCGATTTAGCCACCCAAGAGGAAAGCCATAAAGCCACCCTGCAACGCCCGATTATTTCCTCCCAAGGGGGCATTATCCCCCTCGGAGATTAGGCTAAAAATTGAGGGTGCTAAAGCGCTGCCAGCAGTTGCGCCGCTACTCTTCGGGAATCACCCATTTCCGCTGAGAGGCCCGCTCCAGCATTTTGCGCCGTACGGCTTCATCGGCCATTTCCAGCATTTTGTCTAGGGAGGTGTTTTCAATGAAGCTAGCGGCCTGCTGGGTGTACTCCTTATGGGGACAGCTCTCTTTAAGGACGCAGCCATTGACGCAATCAACGGCACAATTAACCTCTGCCATGGGTGGTGTTCTCCGATTCAATCTCAGCTCAAGGGGCCTCTTGATCGCAGCAATTAGCCCTTAGGCATTGTAAGAAAAACTGTCCCTGACGATGGGCTCACTTCGCTGTTGAGGACTCGGCCAATTGAGCGATTGCGGCCTCAATGAGCGGCAGCACGGCATCAAAATCAAAATCACTCACCTGCTCACTCAGGTACTGGACAACCTCGGCATCTTCTGCGGGTAACTGCTGCAGCATGGCAATAATGGCCTCCTCATCTAACAGCAGGGTCGTGTGATGTAACTGCTCTAGCCATTGCTGAGATTGGGTCGCCAATGTGGCAATCATGCTCTGCTTAGACGGACCAGCGGTCGCCATTTCGAGGGCAATGGTTTTGGAGGGTACGGGCTTATATTGATACTGCACACCCAGGTGTTCAGTCAGTTTGGCAGTGATGATCGGCGTCTTGAGCGGCTTCGGCACAAAATCATCACATCCTGATATCAGGGCCTTATTCCGGTCTTCGGCAAAGACACTGGCGGTGAGGGCCAAGATTTTAGTTGGTGTCGTTTCAGGGTGCTGTTGCTCCCAAGCGCGAATCCGACGGGTGGCAACATAGCCATCGAGACCGGGCATGCGCAAATCCATCCAGATCAGATGGGGACGCCATTGCTGCCACTGGGCGATCGCCCCATCACCGTTGTTGGTGATTCTGACTTCAAATCCGAGTTGACTGAGCAAGGTATACAAAACAGCGCAACTGGCCAGATCATCCTCAACAATCAGAATGCGATAGGGCTGCTGGCCAGGGGCCAGGGCGACGGGCTGAGGCTCAATCTGCTCGGGGTTAATCGCTGACGCCTCAACGATAGTAACGGGTATGGTAAAGCGAAATTTAGAACCTTGGTTGACGACGCTCTCAACCTGCAGGTTGCCTCCCATAACCTTTACAAAACGGTGACTGATGGCGAGTCCTAGGCCGGTCCCTTCTTGCAAACGGTTATGAACTTTTGCTTGGGAAAAAGGTTCAAAGATTAGCGCTTGATCCATCTCGGCGATACCGAGCCCCGTGTCTTTGACCTCAAAGGTTAGGGGCAAAAGGGGCCGTTGAGTTGCTGAGGGGGGAGCATTTCGCCCGGCTGCCTCTTGAACCGTCAGGATGCGCAGCGTCACCTGGCCTTGGTCAGTAAATTTAATGGCGTTACCGACAAGATTAATCAGAACCTGACGCAGTTTATGCTCGTCCGCTTCGATGGTGGCGGGTAGATTATCCGGGTAGGTGATCTCAAACTTTAAGCCCTTGGCTGCTGCTTTGCCCTGCAGCATCGCCGCGATGGTTTCCACCAGTTGACGGGGACAAAATGGCTGATTTTGTAAGGGAACTCGACCGGCTTCAATGGCTGACATCTGCAGTAAACCGTTGATCAGGGTGAGGAGATGTTCGCCACTGTTATTGATAATGCCAAGATTTTCCAGGTATTCGGGGTCTAGGGTTGAGTCTTGGGCCATGAGCTGGCTGAACCCCAAGATGGCGTTGAGGGGGGTGCGAAGCTCGTGGCTCATGTTGGCCAAAAAAGTACTTTTGGCGTGGCTGGCGGCTTCGGCTAGGTCCTTAGCCTGCTGTAGCTGGGCGGTGCGCTCGGCTACCCGCTCTTCTAGGATTTGATTGGTTTGTTTTAAGACGTGTTCTGCGGCCTTAAGGTTAGTGATATCTTCGGCAATGCCGGCAATGGAGCACATTTGTCCGGTTTCATCCCGAACCGGGAAGGCGCGCTCCCGAATCCAACGCATTTCTCCGTTGGGGTGGTAGATGCGATATTCCTCATCGTAGGGCGCTTGGTCGCGGATGAACTGGTCCAGGGTTGCCTGAATCTGAGGGCGATCGGTTTCGTCAATGGCATCCAACCAGCTCAGACCCTCTGTATAAACTGTGGCGACAGATCGTCCCCAAATCTCTTCGTAGGCCGGACTAACGTACAGGATTTTCTCGTGGTCAGCGGTGGTTAGCCAAAAGACCTGATTGATGTTTTCCGCCAATTGCCGAAAGCGCTCTTCGCTCTCTTGCAAGGCCATTTCAGCATGTTTGCGATCGCTGATGTCCTCATAGGAGCCAAAGACGCCAATAATTTCACCATCCTGATTTCGCAGGGGAATCTTGTTGGTGAGCAGCCAAGCTGAGGTGCCGTCATTCCGCAATTGGGGCTCCTCATAATTCAGCTTGGAGATGCCACTGTTGATCACCTGCTGGTCGTCCTTGATATATAGAGCAGCGGTTGAGGGCCAGAGGTCATAATCGGTTTTGCCGATGATATTTGAGGGGGAGGGGGTTTCGGTATCTTCTGCAAAAAGGCGATTGCAGCCTAAAAAGCGGCTATCCCGATCTTTCCAAAACACCCGCTGGGGTAGGGTATCGAAGACCAACTGCAATAGGTTCTGAGAGGCTTGCAGGTCGGCGGTGCGTTGTTCGACCCGTTCTTCTAGGGCTTGATTGAGTTGTGCTAAAGCTGAGGCTGTGGCCAAACGCTCTAGCTCAGCAGCGGCTCGGGCTGCAAAAATCCGCAAAATAGTTTCAGCAAATGCGGGTTGCTGGAGCGGGCGATCGCTGAGTACACAGAGAACCCCAATCGTCTGTCCTTGGCCATTGGTAAGGGCAACTCCAAGGTAAGTTTCAGCCCGGAGTGCGCTTAGGTCCTGATACTGAGGAAAAACGGCCTGAACGTCGCGCTCACAGTGATAGAGACCATGAATCAAGGCTTGTTCGCAGGGGCTGCTGTCAATGGGAAAGTCTCGATTTTCCAGGAAGGTCCCATGGTCATAAAACACAATCGGCGCTAAGCGATCGCCCCGCTGTTCTGTCAATAACACCTGGGAGACCTGCAGCACCTGGGCAATCTGGGTGGCCAGAACGGGGAAAAAGTCTTGCCCGGTCGCAGCAGCGGTGCCCTCAAGGAGAGATTGAAAGGCTTGTTCGGTCCGCTTGCGATCGGTGATATCGCTAACCACCACCACCACTTCGTTATCGCCGCAGACCGCGACCCGGATTTCATCCACGCGACGTTGGCCATCAATCATGATCGGCTGTTCGTAGGATTGGGGGGTTTGGGTCGCCAGAGCCTGCTGAATGTAGTACATCTGGGTCTCAACAATCTCGTCAGGCAAAATATTGCCGTGAAGACTCTGGCCCACCAGGGTTTCATCCCCCAAAGCCTCAAAGCTAGAGGGGGGGAAAAAGTCGAGATACACCCCATCCCCTGAAATCCGCATCACCAGCTCTGGCATGGCCTCAATCAGTGCCCGTAATTTTCGCTCACTCTGCATGAGAGCCACTTCAGCCTGTTTGCGATCGGTGATGTCTCGCACCACCGCTAGGACCTCATCGTCCCCACAAGGGGTTACGCGCACCTCTTCAATCCGGAGGTGATCGCCAATCACTAAGGTTTGTTCAGAAACCTGTAGTTTCCCTGTTTTCAACGCTTGATCAATGGCGGTTAAGCGCGCTTGGACCAACTCATCTGGTAAACCGTGGTCGGCAATATTTTGGCCCACCAAGCTCTGATCTCCAATCACTTCCATGCCTGCAGGTGGCCGAAAGTCGAGGTAGGTGCCGTCTCGTGTGAGGCGCATGATGAAGTCAGGTAGGGCGGCGATTAAGGCTTGGCCTTTGCGGCTGCTGGCAGCTAATGCCTGTTCGGCCTGCTTACGATCGCTGATATCCCGCACCACGAGAACCACTTCATCCTGACCACAGGGACTAATGCGGATTTCTTCAATGCGCTGCTGCCCCGCGACCAAAATGCTTTGTTCATAAACCTGAAGGGTTTCAGTATCTAAAGCACGATGGATCGCCGCCATCCGGGTTTCTACCATCTCTGGTGGCAAGTGATTGCCTGCGATGCTTTGACCAATCAGGCTTTCCCCCCCGAGCGCCTCAAAGAAGGTCGGACGGAAAAAGTCAAGATAAATTCCCTCTCGGGAGATACGCATCACCAGGTCCGGTAGAGCCTCTAACAGGGCTTGATGCTGTTGATCGGCTCGGGCCAGGGCGATTTCAGTCTGTTTAAGCTGGGTAATATCAACGCTGACTGTGTTGACGATCCAACTGTTTTGGGGCGCATCCCAACGGGAAGTAAACGTTTCCGCAATCCAGCGCCACTGGCCATCATGATGGCGAAATCGATATTCACAACTGCCGGTTGCCAACTCGGTCATGGCAGCTCGGTTAGTACGTACCGTCGCTTGATCCTCAGGGTGAATGCGGCTAAGCCAGAGATCTGTGTCGTACAGCAACTCGCTGCGGGTATAGCCCCAAATTTGATTGCAGCCCTCAGAGTAGTAGTCGTATTGCCAAGTTTGATCAGGCCGCAGGGTTAAACTGGCGATGACAGCTCCAGCGTTATTGAGCATGTCATTGAGTTTGGCCTCAGAAGCCCGCAAAGCCTGTTCAAGCTGATGTCGGGTGGTAATATCCTGAGCCAGAGACAGCACCGAAACCATCTCACCGGCCTCATCTCTGAGCACCGAGTTATACCACTCACAATGCAACACTTGACCCTGGCGGTGGTAATTGCGGTTGCGATGAGCGCCTCGATTAAATGTGCCCGCAGAGATTGCGGCAAAAACTTTGCTGACGCCATCCTGATCGGCCTCCACCAAAAAGGGCCAATCGTAAGGGTGTTTGCCTATCACTTCCGCTGCAGACCAACCAAACATCGCTTCAGCCTGCTGCGACCAGCGCTTAATGCGAAATTGACTGTCCCACTCGATGGTGGCTAAGGGAGAGTTCTCGCCATGGAAAGTCAACTGTTGCAGTGCCTCCCGTAGCTCCTCTTCGGCTCGTTTACGATCGCGGATATCTTCCACAATGGCTAAGTCGCCCAGCACCTGCCCCTGCTCATCCCGAATCAAAGACACGGTGACTGCAGTCCAGATCGGGGTGCCGTCTTTGGTGAGATACCGTTTTTCACACCGGTAAGATCCCAGCTTGTGTTGGTACAGCGCCTCAGACAATTGCTGCTGCTTCGGTAAATCCTCAGGATGGGTGATGTCTTGGTAGGTTAAGCCCTGGAGTTCAGTCGGGGTGCGGCCCAACAGCGCACAAAACCATTGATTTGTTTTGATAAACTGTCCGGCCTGATTCGTTTGGTTAATCCCCACCCCGACCTGTTCAAACACGGCCCGAAACTCGGCTTCACGGGTTTGTAAGGCCAGACGTACCTGTTTCGACGCGGTGATGTCGCTGCTTACGGTGGTGATCAGCCAGGCATTGTTTTCCCCATCCCACTGAGATGTTGTTTTTTCGGCAATCCAGCGGAGGCTACCATCCGCGTGGTAGAACCGGTACTTAACATCGGTTGGCGCTTCCCGATAAAAAGCTTCATAACGGGGCAACAGTACAGCGTCCCAGTCTTCTGGGTGGACGCGCGATCGCCAGAGATTTTTATCTTCTAAAAATGCAGTGTTGGTATACCCAAACACGGCTTCGCACCCTGCTGAGTAAAACCCATAGTCCCAACTGTCGTCGGCATAATGGGTCGGATCGGCGCAGTCCCTGCCATAGAGGCGATAGCTGGCAATGCAGGCTGGGGCATCGTGAAGGATGCGCCCGAGCTGAGCCTCTGAATCTTGCAAGCTGAGTTCTAAGGCTTTGCGATCGCTAATATCAGTCAGGGTGCCAACCAACTGGGTCACCTGGCCCGCCTGGGTTAATGCCTGCGCTACGGTACGGACCCAACGGCGACGGCCTTGGGCTGTTACAAAGGGCAGCTCTAGGTCATACCCTTGCCCTTGCTCCAGAAGCTGGGCCAAGGCTTGACGGATTGTTTCTCGACTCTCAGATGGGTAGAAACTGAGGTGAAAGTCAAAATTTTGCGTAACGTTAGATCCAAAGCTTTCATCTAGACCATGGATATGCCTCATCTGGGGGCTCCACCAGGTCTCCCCTGTTTCTAAGTCAACGGACCAACTTCCGGTTTGACCGAGGGCTTCAATGCTTTGCTGTTGAGCTGATCGGCGATCGCAGGCTTGGTGGGCATGGAGCTGATTTTGTAGCTGCCCCTGCTTGATCACGCGCTCTAGGGTGGTGCGCAAACGGATTGGCGTCAGGTGATCTGCGACTAAATAGTCGGTTGCTCCTGCTGCCAGCAATAGGGGGGCATTTTCCTCCTGGTCTGCGGGTAAAACGAGCAACAGAGAAGCAGAACAGTGCTGCCGCAGTTGGGTCACCCCGCTGACAGTGGGTGCTGCAGTGACCCAAATTAGCAAATCAGCCCTATCCCCTAGGCCGTCAGACGCCAGGTCAGGAGCCGTCACCCATTCATAGTGGGGCTGGTCTGGTGAGGTCAACCAATGCTGATAGGGGAAGCTACCGTCCCCTATCAGCACAATCACAGGACAGTTAGCGGTCATGGCGGAGGGATCAGAACATTGCCCAGAGCGAATCATGCGCTCTGCCCTTTTTCTTATTTATTCAAGTGTGCCCCACACCCTGCCGAATCCCTTACGAATTTAGGAGTGGGTTTTGACCAGTGTTTTTGCCGGGATAGTCATGTACTCGCTGACGATTTGGCGAAACTCGTCGCCGTCTAGGGTTTCTTTTTCCACCAGGAGGTCAACGAGGCGATCAATCACCATACGGTTTTCGCGCATGATCTGTTTGGCCTGGTCATAGCAGTGGTTGACGATAGAACGCACTTGGTCATCAATGCGCGCCGCACTTTCCTCAGAATATTCAGAGCGCTGCCCCCAGTTGCGTCCTAAAAAGACCTCTTCTTGAGCGCTTTCAAGGGATAGGGGACCCAGATCAGACATGCCAAATCGGGTCACCATTTGGCGGGCGAGACTGCCGACCACTTGCAGATCTTGACCTGCGCCTGTGGTCACTTCTGAGTCTCCAAAAACCACAACCTCTGCAGCTCGACCCCCTAGAGCGCCGATGATGCGGGCCAAGATTTGAGCACGCGAGAGCAAGCCTTGTTCGTCGTCGGGAGTATACCAGGTCAACCCTTTGGCTTGCCCCCGAGGAATCAAGGTCACCTTTTGGACCGGGTCATGGGCCTTGACCAAGGTGCCCACGATGGCTTGGCCGATTTCGTGGTAAGCAATCAGCCGCTTACTTTTGCTATCCACCAGGGGAATGCCTTCCATCCCGGCAATCACCCGATCTACCGCATCATCCACTTCTGCCATGGTGATGCCCTCTTTACGGCGGCGGGCGGTGAGGATGGCAGCCTCATTTAACAGATTGGCGAGATCGGCACCGGTAAAGCCAGGGGTCCGTCGGGCAATGGCGTCTAGAGAAACTTCCTCATCTACCTTCTTATCACGGGCATGGACTTTTAGAATCTCTAGCCGCCCCTTGGCATCGGGTGGATCAACCATGATTTGTCGATCGAAGCGCCCTGGGCGCAGCAGGGCTTGGTCTAGCACATCAACGCGGTTGGTGGCCGCAATGATGATGATGCCGCTATTACCCTCAAAGCCATCCATCTCGGTAAGCAGTTGGTTGAGGGTTTGCTCACGCTCATCATTGCCGCCGCCGATACCCGTACCCCGCTGCCGACCGACGGCATCGATCTCGTCAATAAAGACGATACAGGGGGCATTTTCCTTGGCCTTTTTAAAGAGGTCGCGGACGCGGGAGGCCCCGACGCCAACAAACATTTCCACAAATTCTGAGCCGGAAATGCTGAAAAACGGTACAGCGGCTTCTCCCGCGATCGCCTTGGCCAACAGGGTTTTACCGGTTCCAGGGGGGCCAACCAGGAGCACGCCCCGAGGAATCTTGGCCCCGATCGCCGTAAACTTCTCTGGCTTTTTCAGGAAGGCCACCACTTCTTGCAGCTCTTCCTTGGCTTCCTCAATGCCGGCCACATCTTCAAACTGCACCCCGGTTTTGGCTTCCATCTGAAAGCGGGCTCGGGATTTGCCAAAGCTCATGGCTCCGCCAGCATTACCCGCAGAGCGACGCAGAATCAGCAATAAACCAAAGACCAACACCAAAATCAGCAGCGTGTTGGTGGCCACCCAGGCAATCGCCCCGCCATTTCCGGCGGATTCCACCTCCACAGCGACCCCTTCTTGGCGCAGCCGTTGAATTAGATCAGGGTTACGGCCATCGTCTGTAAATAGCAAGACCTGGCGAGGCTCGGTCTCGTCGTCATCTCCTTTAAAGACCACTTCAGCAGTTCCCCGCTCCGGGTCGAGGTTGACCTGCTCGACTTGACCGGCATCTACGCTCTCAAGAAACTCCCCGTAAGAGAGCTCGTCTTCATTTTCAGTCTGAGCGATCGCCGCAGGAACAGCCGTGAGCAGTTGCAGCATCAGCCAACTGGCTGTCACCACGCTGGAGACAGTGGTTTTGACGGTTCGACGCCATGGAGAACGCTGATGCAAGGGAGATGTCATAAGAGGTTGTGCCTTGTGTCGGTCAGGGGGTAAAAGCAGCTGTCAAAACTGTGCCAAAGGATGTCTGACCTTTACTCTTCCTCAGTTTATCGTTCCCGTTTCAGACTGTGGCATCCAGCTTTTGAAGCGCATCAAAAAGCTGCTGGACTCGCTCAAGATTTTTGTCACCAGGGCGGTTTTCAACCCCACTGGAGAGATCAATACCCTGGGGGGACAACACCGTTAAAGCCTCCACAATGTTATCTGGGGTCAGCCCCCCCGCTAAAATCCAAGGCTTCTGACTGCAAAAGGCTTGCAAGGCTGACCAATCTAAAGTCTGGCCAGTGCCGCCGAAGACTTGCGGATGATAGGCATCTAAGAGGACTGCATCAGCCACTGCCTCATAGGGCTGGATCTGGCCCAATGCCTCCGGAGATCGAATGCGAAATGCCTTAATTAGCCGCAAGTCTGGGTACCGCTGGCGGAGTTGCTGACAGCGCTCTGGAGACTCTGCGCCGTGGAGTTGTAGGGTTGTCAGTTGTCCGGCAACCACTGCTGTCTCGATATCGGCATCGCTGGCCTCCACAAAGACGCCGACCCGTTCGACCGCACTGTGACCCCTGATTAACGCCGCTCCTAAAGATTTCAGGACTGCCGGGGTGACATAGCGGGGAGAAGCCGGCACGCAAATAAACCCGATCGCGTCGGCCCCCTGTTGCGCAATGGTGATCGCCTGCTCAGGGGCCATCAATCCGCAAATTTTGACCCAGGGATATCCCATCTCGCGCCCCACTCCGTTCCATAAGCCACTGACACCGAGGTGTTAACTCTGATTAAACAACCCCCGCAAGGTCGGCGTCCGTTTTTATAATCCTTTGTACTTTGACACAAAGTTTTTAACTTCTTTTAGGAGCTGAATCCTTGCTTTACACATCCATGGCCCTGTTGGCCGCGACGGTCCCATCTACCCCAGAGTGGTCGATTAAAGTGGCCTTGATCATGGTGACCTGTAATTTGTTTGCGATCGCGATCGGGCGATCGGCCATTCAACAGCGAGGGGTGGGGCCGACTTTGCCCGTTTCCCTGCCTGGATTGTTTGATGGGTTTGGGGTGCCTGAGCTATTGGCAACCACATGTTTCGGGCATTTGTTGGGGGCTGGGATGATTTTGGGGTTGGGGAATGCGGGTTTGCTATAGCGTGTCGGCTGCACCCAGGGGCTGTCATTAATTGAAACTGAAATCCTTGTGTTGCAACGGTTTCAGCCACTGGCAATAGCATGAAGGACTGTCATTGATTGAATCTAGAGTCCTGGTGGTGCAAAGGTTTCAGCCCCTAACAAGACTATGGGGACGAGCGCGATCAACTTGCCTAGAAAGGTTTTTATCTGTAATTGATGACGCGCCCTGGCTCAACTGCGATTGGGCGATATGCAATCACAACCATCAGGGGTGAGTCGGATCGCCCATGGCCCATAAAAGAGACCACTACAATAGAAGAACAATTGTTAGGCGGCATTTGCAATCTCTGGTCAGCCACAGTTTTGATTGAAAACCTCCTCTCCCTAGCGCTTTAAATTCTTTTATGCAATCTGGTTGGCGTATCGGCTCCATCTTGGGTATCCCTCTGTTTCTGGATACCTCCTGGTTCATCATTTTGCTGCTGGTAACCTTTGCCTATGGCAGCGATCCAAACTGGCAAAGTGCGTGGGGGATGTCGGCTTGGGCCGTGGGGTTTGCCCTGGCGCTGCTTCTGTTTACTTCGGTGCTCCTCCATGAGCTGGGCCATAGCTTGGTGGCCCGTAGTCAAGGGATTCAGGTAAACTCGATCACCCTCTTCTTGTTTGGCGGGATTGCCGCCATTGAAAAAGAATCTCGGACGCCAGGGCAGGCGTTTCAAGTGGCGATCGCTGGACCGTTGGTGAGCTTAGGACTTTATTTAGGGCTGACCTTGCTGATTCGTCTGGCAACGTTGCCTTTGATGGTGCAAACCGTGCTGGTAAACGTTGCCCAAATCAACCTGGTGCTGACCCTGTTCAACTTGATCCCAGGACTGCCCCTAGATGGCGGGCAGGTGCTGAAGGCCGCCATTTGGAAGGCCACCCAAAGTCGGGTGAAAGGAATTCGCTGGGCTGCTAGAACCGGTCAGTTTTTGGGGTGGGGTGCGATCGGCTTAGGGGTCTTGGCTTACCTGGCTCAACCGAGTTTGGATCTGATTTGGATTGTGCTCGTGGGTGGCTTTGCGGTGCGCAATGCTGCCGCCTATGGCCGCGTGGCCGACCTCCAAGACACGCTGGAGCGGCTCACCGCTGCAGATGCGGTGTCTCGGGAATTCCGCGTCATTGATGCCACCCAGATGGTGCGCCACTTTGCGGAAGAGTATCTACTGCAAACCGAGCGGGCTCCCGCCTATTTTGCGGCCTCTGACGGTCGTTATCGGGGCCTAATTACCCTGGAGGCCGTGCAGCAACTAGAGCGTGGCACCTGGGATACAACGTCTTTGCAGGCCATTGCCCAGCCCCTGGATAGTATCCCGGTGGTGTATGAGCAAACGCCTCTGGCTGACGTGATCAATCAACTTGAGCAGGAGAGTCTCAAGCGCATTACCGTTTTAACGCCCGCTGATGCAGTGGCTGGGGTGATCGATCGCGGCGATATTGTCCGAGCCATGGCCCAGACCATGAACCTTTCCATTTCTGAGGCCCTAATTCAGCGCATCAAAGAAGAGGGGGAATATCCTGCCGGTCTCAAGCTGGCGAGTTTGGCAAAGACACTGACGGAGTAGCTGGTAACGGCAGTTGCCTCAACACCGCTTGATGTTCTGCATCTGAGAGCGATCGGGTTTCAAACGTGACGTTGAGTGAGCGTGAGATTGCTGCCACCATGACTTCAACAATGCGCTTAAGCAACGCATCCCGGCTTGCCGTTTGTAACCAGAGGGGCAGCGACCCGTCTGCTATATCGCCAAATACGGCTTGAGTTAGGACTGGGTCTGGACTCAGGCGCATCGAGCCCTGCTGCAACAAACTGCAATCGCGCCGCAGTTGAGCACTGCCAATTAACTTATAGCCCTGGGTCGTGACTAAATCTGCTGCAGTTGCCGTCGCAAAACAACTGGAATTGTGGATATAGCCCCGTCCGGCCTCGCCATAGTTGAGAGCGACGCCCAGTTGCTGCCAGCCCGCAATTAACCCATCGCAAATGCGACGATACCAATATTGTCGTTTTTGATTGTCTAAGGGGAGCGTTATGGCATAACACAAATCCCCTTGATGTAGCACTGCCCGCCCCCCTGAGGGCCGCCTGACTAAGGAGACAGATTGGTTTTGCCAACAAAGGTGTTGCCAATGGTCTGGCCAATGGCGCTGATGGTAGCCCAACGAAATCGCAACAGGCTGCCAGGTATAAAACCGCAGGGTGGGCTGCTGACCAGCAATGTGCTGATTGAGTAGCCAGTTATCTAAGGCCATGTGCCAGTCTCCTGGCCCCTGGCTGAATGGCAAAAGCCTCCAAGGTTGTGACCTTATTTTCCTAGACTCCATCTAGGTGAAGGGGCTTTTGGAACCCTGAACCTGAATTAGGCCCCATATTCCGCCTGTAGTGCCTCGTCGTTGTCATCGGCAATGGTCGCCACAATGGTCATAATGCGAGAGGTTTCCCCCGCAGACATATCGGCCAGAGGACGACTCGCTAAAACGACCACCTGCTCACCCAAAATACCGAAGCAAGCTTCAAAGGTCTCGCCGCAGTTCATTTCCAGTAAATGGCGCATCAGCTTGGGTTCATCTTGGGCGGGTAAACCCAAAACCGGTGACCAGACCGTCAAAATATCGTTGTCGTTGGTCCCAGAGAGCTGCACATACACTTCAACGCTGCCATAGCTAAACTTCCAGAGATAGCCGCCGTCCTGATGGCTGACCATGGCACTTTGGTCCTGGTCCAGACTGGCAATGACAGTTTCGATGATTTCGATATGCTCAGTCGCCAAGTCAGCCTCCTCCTGCTCAGAGGTTAAGGGGGCCAAGGTTTCTAAGCTCGATGGTGTGCTCATGGTCAGTGTTGTCATCCTTGATATGAATTGGCTCTCACAAACTCTAACCTCGACATCCCCTAAAGCACAGGACGCCGATTAATTTTTTTTACGTTAGCGGGTTTTACGGATGTTCTGATTTCCTTAAGAGGGTGTTTGAAAAGTTCTCGGGACTTCGTTTAGCGACGCATTACCCAACAGACGTAACGGTAGCATCAGGGCTTCAGCCATCCTACTGATGGCCCCGGTATTGTTCAAGACTGGCTTACCCCCTTTTCAAGCACCCTCTAAACAGGCTTATGGGCAACCCAATATTTGCTCACAAAATGCACTTGAGTCGTAACCCCATTAAACCCAGCGGTCTCTAGGCGGGTGACGAGATCATCTTTGATGTAGTCGCGGTAGTAGGGCTCGTGGAAGAGCACCGGGAAGTTGGCCATCATCGGCTCTAATTCTGGGGTTTCGATCGCCTGAATCGAATCACAAATTACGAACGTTCCACCGGGCCGAGTCACGCGGAAGCATTCGTCAATCACCTGTTGTCGCACCGGTCCTGGCAACTCATGGAAGAGAAAGACACAAGTCAAGGCATCAAAATAGTCGTCCCGATAGGGCATCGCCTCCCCTTGTCCCTGAGCAAGTTGAGGCAGGTTAGTCTGGCTCAACAACTGATTGGCTTTGCGCAAATAGGCGGGCGACAAGTCAAAACCGTAAAGAAACAGCTCAGTGAAAGATCCCTGCAGGAATATGAGCGTGCGGCCCGAACCGCAAGCCACATCTAAAACACGTTGGGTTGGGCGGTCATAGTCTGCGCCCAAAGCCCGCTTGATCGGGGCGAGGACCCGTCGCCGCATCGCATCGGCAGTACCACTAAAAAGCAGCTCCACCTGTAAGTCGTAGAGATTGGCCGAAGCATCGCTGAGATATCCATCGGTTTGATGGTGAAAATTCTGGAGATAGTAGCGAGGAAACCCTTGGGTATTGATATTGGCGTCAAAAACCTGAGTTTCTTTATTTAAAATGCGTTCCCAGAGCTGGGGCAGCTCCCACACAACCGCTGGGTAGTACTGAAAGAAATCATCCCAGGGATTATCGAACAGCAGTGCTTCTGGATAAACCCCAGCCTCTGCATCTGCCCAGTCCAACTGCAAAAGCGCCTCACGGCGGCGGGTGACCTCTTTTAAAAAGTCATCGTCAACCTCAGCCATCTCAAACTGCAGCTCCGGGCGTAACCACTGCCGTAATTGGGTCGCGAAGGTTCTGTGGCCCAAGCTAAAGGCGCTCTTACCATTTTGAAAGGCTTGGTAAGCTAGCTTCGTGAGGGTTTCAGCCATGGCAGCAAGGTCAGGTTTTAAAAGGTGAACTTAAACTTCAAGAATTGTAACGAGTTTTGGTGGGCAAAGTGCCACTGCGGCTGACGCACGAACCCAATGACTGAATGAGAAACCCCCCAAAGGTCTAAACAGCAAAATGGTGCTGTGGCCTTTGGGGGGTATTGAGTCATCTGAATTAGACGCCTAGCTTAAGTAACCTGAGTACGGGGTAAGGAAACCGGACTGAACTATCCCCTCCCTGGGAGGGGTGGCCGTAGTCCGGGGTGGGTCAAACCCTTCGAAATTCATCGAAAACCCACCCCGAACCCCTCCCAGGAGGAGGGAAAAATCGGTTAGTTGGTATAGGTTTCTCGCTTATCCCGTACTGACGGTCAGCCCTTAGCCCTCGGCAGGTGACACTACAACTTAGCAGTCGTAGTAGAGTGCAACCTCGTAGGGGTGAGGCCGTAGCCGCATGGGGTTGACCTCGTTGTCGAGCTTGTATTCAATCCAGTTGGTGATGAAATCTTCACTGAAGACCCCCCCAACGGTGAGGAAGTCGTGGTCGGCTTTGAGCGCATTCAGAGCCTCTAACAGAGAGCCAGGGGTAGAAGGAATCTTAGCCAGCTCTTCGGGGCTCAGATCGTAGATGTCCACATCTAGAGGAGAGCCCGGATCAATCTGATTCTTGATGCCATCAATACCGGCGCAGAGCATGGCTGCGAAGGCCAGATAGGGGTTAGATGTGGCGTCAGGGCAACGGAACTCTAGGCGCTTCGCCTTGGGATTGTCGCCAGAGAGCGGAATCCGCACAGAAGCAGAGCGGTTGCCTTGGGAGTAAGCCAGGTTCACCGGAGCTTCAAAGCCTGGTACCAAGCGCTTGTAAGAGTTGGTGGTGGGGTTGGTAAAGGCGAGCAGTGCTGGGGCGTGCTTAAGAATGCCGCCGATGTACCTCAGGGCCGTTTGGCTGAGGCCAGCGTACTGATCCCTGGCCATCAGAGGCTGTCCATCTTTCCAGATGGATTGGTGGGTGTGCATACCGGAGCCATTGTCGTTAAACAAAGGCTTAGGCATGAAGGTCACGGTTTTGCCGTGCTGCTTAGCGACATTTTTGATGCAGTACTTGTAGATCATCAGCCAGTCAGCCGCTTGGATGAGTTCTCCAAATTTAATGCCCAACTCACATTGGCCACCGGTTGCCACTTCATGGTGGTGCTTTTCAATGGGAACGCCAAGATTGGCCATGGCCAGCAGCATTTCGCTGCGCAGGTCTTGGAGCGTGTCGGTGGGAGACACGGGGAAGTAGCCTTCCTTGTAGCGGGGCTTATAGCCGAGGTTGCCGTCCGGTTCTTCGCGACCGGTGTTCCAACGGCCTTCGACGCTATCGACGTAGTAGTAGGCGGAGTGTTCGTTTTGATCAAACCGCACATCATCAAATACAAAGAATTCTGCTTCAGGGCCAAAGAAGGCGGTATCGCCAATGCCTGAGGACTTTAAGTAGTCAATCGCCTTGGTGGCCACTGCCCGGGGGCAACGCTCGTATAGCTCACCTGTGCGGGGCTCCTTAATGGTGCAGATCATGCTTAGGGTGGGTTCCTTCATAAAGGGATCAACCCAAGCGGTGTCGGGATCCGGCACCATCATCATGTCGGACTCGTTGATTGCTTTCCAACCGCGAATACTGGATCCGTCGAAAGCGACGCCATCGGTAAAGCTGCTCTCATCAATCTGGCTGCGGTGGAGGGTTAAGTGCTGCCAAATGCCGGGCAGATCGATGAACTTTAGATCAATCAACTGGATGTCTTCGTCTTGAATGCGTTTTAAGACCTCTGCAGCAGTTGCCATGAGTTACTCCTTGAAAAATTGAACGCTAAAGGGGAGCAGCGATCGCCAGACCCTAAACCCAGAGGTGTCCACGCTTTGAGGAGACAATGAATGGCCTTACAGCCAATCTTCCTAAAGCCATGCTTGCAGCATGAGGGGGCAAATCCGGCTGAAAGAGGCGCTCCCGTTGGGCTGTAATACTTGCCCAGCAGCGTTTTGACTGAACTTGTCTGACTTATCCTATGGATAGGATTATGTGCGTTTTGTATCAACCGACACCAAAATCAAGTTGGCGTTTTAACCCTCAAAATTCTTTAATTGTTTGGGTTTGGGATAGAGGCAATCCGAACTTGTATCGAAATGTTTCTGTTTGTAACGGTAGAGCCGCTTGCAGCTTTACGTTTCTCAGGGAGTGGTTCGGTGACATGAGAGCGCGTGATAAGCTTGCTTCTGGAAATGGCGCAGGCTAGATAGCTCAAGAGCTGGTCTGTGAGTCGTTTGTTCAGATTCTTAAACCCATTCCGGCGGCGGCAAAGTTGTTCATTTTTGCTTTTGCAGGGATATGTACGACTGATTGGGAGAAAAACTTTAAATGCAGGACGCAGTCACTACTTTAATTCGCAACTACGATTCCACCGGTCGTTACCTAGACGGCACTGCGATTGATGCACTCAAGTCCTACTTTGAAACGGGTTCTGCCCGCATTCAGGCGGCAGCGGTGATTAGTGCTAATGCCGCAGAGCTGGTGCGGGCAGCAGGCTCCCGTCTATTTGAGACAGTCCCAGAGTTGTTGCGGCCCGGTGGCAACGCTTATACGACTCGACGCTATGCGGCTTGCCTACGCGATATGGACTACTATCTCCGCTACGGCAGCTATGCCCTAGTGGCGGGTAACAACAATGTTTTAGATGAGCGGGTGCTGCAGGGCTTGCGGGAAACTTATAACTCTCTGGGTGTTCCCATTGGTTCCACCGTCATGGGTATCCAAATCATGATAGACATGATTAAGTACATAGTTGCCGAGGCGGGTGCTGCCGACACTTCATTTATTGATGAACCCTTTGACTACATGCTGCAAGAGCTGAGCGAAGTCAGCGTTTAGCTTGAGTCCGGCGGCATAGCGCTGGGGTTAACTGATTGGCGGGGTACCCGACTTGGGTGCCCCGTTTAATTTTGGGTTGGGGATCTGAGCTTGTCGGCAAAGACGAGGGCTTTTGATGGTCTATGGGATCGGCGTTGATTTTGGCACCTCAGGAGCCCGAATTGTGGTGCTGGATGCTGCGCAGGTTGTCCACGAAGGACGCCTTCGCTTTGACAAAGCGCCTGCCGGAGATTTGCCCCAGCAGTGGCAATGGGCTTTGCAGAGGCTGCTGCACGCTGTGCCGCCTTTGCTGCGGCAGGCGGTGCAGGCGATCGCCATTAATGGCACTTCAGGTACGGTTTTGTTGTGCGATCGCTCTGGTCATTCCTTGACGGAGCCCCTGCTCTACAACGACAAACGGGGGCAGAGTGTTTTACCCCAATTGCAAGGGCTTGCACCCAGCGATAGTCCAGCCCTTAGCGCTACCTCTAGCCTGGCTAAGTTGCTTTGGTGGCAGGCAAATCTAGCACCAATGACTTGGCAGCAGGCCCGATACTGCCTGCATCAGGCCGACTGGTTAGCCGCGCAACTCCATGGCCAATGGGGCCTCAGTGACTATCACAATGCCCTCAAGATCGGTTACGACGTGGGGGCGTTGGCGTATCCGGTCTGGCTGCGGCAGCTTGCGATCGCATCCTTGTTACCCAGAGTGATTGCCCCCGGCAGTCGCATTGGGACCGTGAGTGCAAAAGCTGCTCAACGATATGGCCTGAACCCAGCTTGCCAGATCCACGCTGGCACCACCGATAGCATTGCCGCTTTTATCGCCAGTGGGGCCAGTCAGCCTGGCGAAGCGGTGACTTCTTTGGGATCCACGTTGGTTTTGAAACTGCTGAGTCTGACGCGGGTGGATGATCAATCCATGGGCATTTACAGTCACCGCTTTGGCGACCTGTGGCTAGTGGGTGGGGCCTCGAATACGGGCGGGGCTGTGCTGAATGCGTTCTTCTCGGAAGCAGAATTAGGGCGTTTGAGCCGGTTGATTGACCCAGATGTGCCCTCTGAGTTGGATTATTACCCTTTGCTTGGCCTAGGGGAGCGCTTTCCTATCAATGACCCTAGCTATCCCCCTCGCTTGGAGCCGCGACCGGAGCGTCCCCAGGATTTCCTGCAGGGTATGTTGACGGGAATGGCGCGGATTGAGGCGGAGGGATATCAGCAATTGCAAGCCCTGGGAGCCTCTCCCCTAAAGCGCGTCTGGACAGCGGGTGGCGGTGCTCAAAACCCGACTTGGACAGCCATACGACAACAACGGCTACCGGTGCCGGTAGCCGTCGCTGAGCATACAGAAGCCGCCTTGGGTACGGCACGCTTGGCCCAGATGGGTGGGCTCATGGTTTTGCCCTAGTCTGACGCTTTTCTAAGCGTTGACCTCGACTGAACGCTGAACCGTTTGCAGGGCGGCCACCAGTTGCCGCACCACAGCCACCATGGCCACCTCGCTGTTGAGCTTATTCACCGCTGAGCCAACCCCGATGCCAGCCGCGCCAGCCGCGATCGCCATCGGTGCAGTCACGTCCGATAACCCCGAGGCACAGAGCACAGGGACCGAGACGGCACGAGAAATTTCCCGAGCAGCGGCCAGAGTCGGGGCCGCTTTCTCAATCAGCCCGAGGGTGCCAGGATGGGAAGGTGTGCTGCTAGTACCCCCTTCAGTCTGAATGATGTCTGCCCCTGCCACGACCAAGTCTTCTGCGAGCTGTACCTGCTGATCGAGGGTGAGAATGTGGGGCACGGTCACCGATAGGGTGATGTGGGGCAATAATGCGCGGGTGCGACGGGTGAGATCTAATACCTCAGCAGCCTCAAAACGACGGCCTTCAGCATAGAAGGCATCAAAATTGCCAATTTCAATTAGATCTGCGCCCGCTGCCACGGGGGCTAAAAACGCTTCGGGATCGACTGCCGAGACGCAGATGGGCAGTTGGGTGAGCTGCCGCGCCATTTTGACCAAGTCAGCATCGGCGGCGATATCTAAAAAAGTAGCGCCCCCCTGATCTGCAGCTCTAACCACTGCAGCGACGCGCTCTTGATCATGGTTGGTGAGACCACTAATGATTTTGAGGGCTTGGCCTTGATTGAAGGCAGTTTGAAGCGGGGTGGGTATTGCCATTGGGTTGACCTATCGTCTCCATAAACTGACTTATTGTGCCATTCCCCTTGAGGTCTGGGGCAGGGTTACAGGCCCAGGCTACAAGCCTAAGTGTTCACGAATGGCGGCTTCCACAACTTCTGGGGGTTGGTTGCCATTCACCTTGAGTAATTTTTGCCGGTAGCCGTAGTAGTCCAGCATGGTGAGGGTGCGCTCATAGAGCAGCTCAATGCGCCGCTGCAGCGCCTCCGGGTTGTCATCTGATCGCGATCGCCCTAAAGAGCGCTCCATCAGAATTTCCTTCGGGACATCCAGCCAGATCGCTTGATCCACCTGCTGCTGAATCTCATCTAGCAAAAAATCTAGCTCCTCGGCTTGGAAGGCGGTGCGGGGGTAGCCATCCAAGAGCCAGCCCTTTTGAGCATCGTTTTGGCTGAGGCGATCGCGCATCAGCGCAATCATGGTTTCATCTTTGACAAACTCGCCCTTCTCGACTGTGGCTTGCACCGCTTTGCCCAGTTCAGTTTGAGCGGCGATCGCCCCATGGAGTAAATCTCCTGACGAGATCCAAGGAATGGCTAAAGACTGGCTTAATCGCTTGGCTTGGGTGCCCTTACCTGCGCCAGGCCCCCCGAGTAAAATCAGTCTCACAAGTTCTCTCCCTAAGCAATACGGGTTAGCAGCGAGTCACTTGCCCTTCACCTCATCGCTACCTTCTGCCATTAAAGAGCTTTACAAGGATTTTTGAACACCCAACTCCGATACTGGGATGGACGGCTATGGGGCTGGTAACAGGGCCAAGATTGCCTTGGCGGCAGTCTCCAAGGTGGGGCCAAAGCTCAAAACACCATCTTGGTGACCCGCCATAATCAACACCCGCCGCTCAGCGAGATCGCTCTCTTGAAACAATCGTCCCATTTCAGCAGCCATGGCTGGGGTGCCATAGGGCACGTCCGGTTGGGTGGTGGGCAAGACCTGCTGATACGTTTGCCAGATCTGAGCATGGTGGCCATGGACAATGGCCTGGATATCAGGGTGCTCGTACAGGGCGGCGTGGGTGAGTGATTCCGATGACGCCTGGACCGGCCCCTCACAGTGCAGGCTGTTGGCTGCAATATCCCAATCTGTTACCCAGGCGTAGTCGGCTGGGATGGTGGTGGGCAGATGGCCCGTTTGGGTGCCAGAAATGATGAACCCAGACTGGTGATGGCGATGGCTGACGTTGCCGAAACCAATGCCATCGGCATAGACCCCAATCAGATGGCTGGTGTATAGGCGATCGCGCCATGCCATCAAATCCGCTAGGGCTGGATCTTCAACAGCAGGGCCGATTTGCCAGTCGCAATGATATTTGATGACCCCTTCATCTGGAACTAAAGAATTGGTTGTGGGAGATGGAAACGTCATGGTGCTTGTGGGGACTTAGACCCTCAGTGTATGATTGAAGACTGTGTTTAAACCCAAGTAAAGTTATGCCTAAGCTGAAATCTCGTCGGGCAGCTGCAAAGCGTTTCCGGCGCAGCGGTAGCGGCAAAATCATGCGCCGCAAAGCCTTCAAAAACCACCTCCTGCAGAAGAAATCCACTGCCCGCAAGAGTAATCTTTCTAAGATTGCGGTCACAACCGATGCAGATGCCCCCAATGTAGAGGCCATGCTTCCTTATCTCTAGGGCGGGTTTTGAGGTCAGGAAAACATCAGGTTCAACACACAGTTATTTTGATTTAGAGAAGGTTAGACGTCATGGCACGGGTTAAACGCGGCAATGTCGCTCGCAAGCGCCGCAAAAAGGTTCTAAAGCTGGCTAAGGGGTTTCGGGGCTCCCACTCCAAGCTGTTTCGCACTGCGAATCAGCAGGTGATGAAGGCATTACGGTACGCTTACCGCGATCGCCGCAACCGCAAGCGCGATTTCCGTCGCCTGTGGATTACCCGCATCAATGCTGCAGCCCGCCAAGAAGGGTTGAGCTATAGCAAGTTGATCGGCCAGCTTAAGAAAGCCAATATTGACATCAACCGCAAAATGCTGGCTCAGATGGCGATTTTAGATCCAGCGGGCTTTAGCAAAGTGGTCGAGGTGGCTCGTAAAGCCTGATTGACCCAACCGTCGCGAAGTTGGAACCTGCGACATGCGCTACGCACTTTTTGGGTTTAGCACGGTACTAGGCATGCAGATACTGGGGATGCACTTAGGTGCGTCCCCAGTTGTCTTGTCTGCTGATTTAGACACCATTCAAGATCGAGGCTATGTGGTGGTCGCGGTCAAAGATAGCTGGCGACCGCTGGGTTTTATCGATGAGCAGGGCGAATTGGTTGGCTTTGAGATTGACTTGGCGCGTCAGCTCGCTCTGGAAATACTCGGTGATTCCGAAGCCATTCAATTACAGCCGGTGAGCAATCTTGACCGCTTACCGGCTGTGATAGATAACGAAGTGGATATGGCGATCGCAGGCGTTTCCATTACCCCGATGCGACAGCGATTAGTTGCCTTCAGCAGCCCTTACTACCTGGATGGAACCGGGTTTGTGACCCATCAACCCACCCTGCAAAGCATTAATGATTTAGGGGCCAGTGACATCGCCCTGTTAGCAGGCTCAGAGGCGGTTGCCCAGATCAACTATCTTTTTCCCTTTGCCAACTTGTTAGGCGTTTCTTCTTACCAGCAAGCATGGACAGTCCTAGAGGCCAATCAAGCCGATGTGTTTGCGGGCAGTGCCAGTGTACTGGCAGGCTGGGTGCAGGAACATCCCAATTATCATTTGCTACCCGAACTTGTGACGGTTGAGCCGCTGGCTGTTGTGCTGCCCAAGGGGACGCAACATGACAGTTTCCGCCGCGAAGTGAATGGGGCGATCGCCCAACTCCAAGACAATGGCTGGCTGGCAGAACGTATTAGCCATTGGCAGCTTCCCTGAACGTGGCAAGATGGTGCCATATGATGGCCTACTGGGACTTGATTTGATAATCCATGGAAAATAGCAACCTGCTTTTGGTCTACTTGACCACTCTGCTTGTTCTCCTCAGCGTTTCCGCCATCCTGATCTTTCGTCAGGTTTGGAAAACGCGTCGCGTAGAGGGGACTCTGGGGCGTCTTCAGGCCAAGCTTTCCAAAGAAAAAGGTACGGCTCAGGAATATTACGAGCTGGGTAGCTTGATGCTCGATAAAAAGCTCTACACCCAGGCGATGGCGCAGCTCAAGCTGGCGCTGAAGGCTCTAGGCGATGACGAAGTCGATAATGCACCTCTAATCTATAACGCCCTGGGTTACACCTACTTTGCCCAAGAGCAGTATGACTTAGCGATTCGCACCTACAAAGAAGCGTTGAATCTGGATCCCAACTACGTGACCGCCCTCAATAATATTGGCCACAGCTATGAGCGCAAACAGCTCATTCCTCAAGCCTTAGAGGCTTATGAGCAAGCTTTGGCCTACGAGCCTGATAACAAAACGGCGAAGCGCCGGTCTGAATCCCTCAAAAAGCGCGTTGCGCCCGCAGCGTAATCACGGATGTGCGGCTGATGAACCTGCACGAAATGCGGGTTTCACGGAATAAACCTTGAGCGTTTTGTGAACTTAGATAAAGGCATTTTTGTCGAATGACAGCACAGCAACTGTCTTGATGGTGTGATTCAAGGATGATTTTGTGAAGCCAGTTTGGGCGTTCTAAATATGCATGAATTCTTAGACCTTCTGATATGTAAGGTTTTTGAGGATAAGCTACCGGAACTCAACTTTGAAGTTTGATCATTAAAATCTGGCCAGAATAATTTTCATACAAACAACACAAGGTGCTTGCGTGAAATTCACATGCTAGTACGTAATTCTGGATACATTAGATAGGTGGATGGTACCGATATCTCTCTAACGTCTCTCTAAACACCATGAATGCAACGAAAGCCCTTGTCGGAACATTAATCGCAGGCTCTACGCTTTTGGGTCTTGCTGGTCAGGCTGATGCGCAGACTGCATTGAAAAGCTATAACGCCATGGAATATGGCCCTAGTCATGCGTTCTGGCTAAAGGGGTTGTCTGAATTGGGCTACGCCAATGGACCACACTTCGTTTTTGACGAACCCGGCATGCTGACTGAGTGGGATACCAATAATGATGGTGATGCTGATTACATCACCTTAATGGGGGAGATCGTTAACAAGAATGATGATGGTCAGCGGTTTGAGGTGGATTTGCGTTTCAATGCTCTTGCAGACTGGACCAGTGGAACTAAGGGAGCCGGTTATGCAGGTGGCCGTGATGCTGCATTAGAAAAGTGGGATTTTTACGAGATCAGTAGTGACCCTGAGCAAAATAAATTGATCGGTCTTGGTAAGTACGAAGGGTCGCTCCTCAATCTCTATAACCGCGCCAACAACTATGTCGCTCAGGTTGGAGAGGGAGCGAATGATAAGAATAGCGATGTAGGTGCATCCTATTGGTTTGGCTACACCGGTACATTTAAGTACGATGACGGTGTCAATCCAGTTGTGATGAAGACTTTTAATCCAAGCAGCAATACGAAGTCTGATATCAATATCAAGTTAGAACCTAAGCCTGTCCCGGAACCTGCTTCTGTTGCGGGTTTGCTGATGCTCGGCGCTGTCGGCGTTTCTGCCCTGAAGCGCAAGGCACAAGATGCGTCCGAGGTGGAAGTTTAATTTACGACGCTTAGATTGAGCCAGAGAGATTCCTAGGTCGCGTTCAGCCAGTCTCACCGTCCAACAACAGCCCTCAGGCGCTAATTCCTGAGGGCTGCGTTACTTCTGTTGAAGTCAGTTATCACGTTGAAAACTTGGCAGTGATTCGAGCCATAGCATTTTCGACGTTTTCCCGGCTGTTGAAGGCTGAGATGCGGAAGTAGCCTTCCCCAGCAGCGCCAAAGCCAGACCCAGGGGTGCCAACCACATTGCAGGTGTTCAGCAACTGATCAAAAAAGTCCCAGCTGGAGAGTCCCTGAGGAGTCTTCACCCACACGTAGGGCGCATTTACGCCGCCATAGGTGGTGATGCCCGCTGCAGACAACTGTTCGCGAATGATCTGGGCGTTTTCTAGATAGAAGCTGATCAGCGTCTTGATTTGGGCTTGACCGGCCTCAGAATAGACTGCCTCGGCCCCCCGTTGAATCACGTAGGAGACACCGTTGAACTTAGTGGATTGACGGCGGTTCCATAGACTGTGGAGGGCGACCTCGCTGCCATCAGATGCCTTGACGGTGAGGGTTTTGGGGACAACGGTTAAAGCGCAGCGCGTGCCGGTAAAGCCTGCATTTTTAGAGAATGAACGAAATTCGATCGCGCAGTCCCTGGCTCCCGGAATTTCATAAATCGAATGGGGAATGGCCGCATCGGTGATGTAAGCCTCATAGGCGGCATCAAAGAGAATTAAGGAGCCGTGGGCTCGGGCGTAATCTACCCAGGCTTGCAAGTGATCTTTGCTGGCAACGGCACCGGTCGGGTTATTGGGGAAGCACAGGTAAATTAGATCGACCTTGTGGCTCGGGATCTCAGCAGTAAAGTCGTTGTCGGCTGTAATCGGTAAGTAATTGAGCCCTTCGTATTTGCCATCTGCTTGGGCCGCTCCGGTGTGACCGGCCATCACGTTGGTGTCAACGTAGACGGGATACACCGGATCAGTAACCGCAATGGTGTTGTCATTGCCAAAGATGTCTAGGATGTTGCTGCAATCGCATTTGGAGCCATCAGAGATAAAAATCTCTTCGGCACTAATGTCGCAACCTCGGGCTTGAAAGTCATGGGTTGCAATTTTTTCTCGCAGCCAAAGGTAGCCTTGCTCAGGGCCGTAGCCTTTAAAGGTGGCGCGATCTCCCATGTCATTCACGGCGGCAATCATGGCGTCACGGCAGGCTGCAGGCAAAGGTTCCGTGACATCGCCAATGCCCAGCTTGATGATGGGGGCGTCGGGGTTGGCTTGGGCAAAGGTGCTAACCCGGCGAGCAATTTCAGGAAATAAATACCCAGCCTTGAGCTTTAAATAATTCTCGTTAATGGTGACCATGGATGCGTTTAAGCTTTCGTTACAGTGCCATGGTTTCAGCTTAGGGGATGTTTGGAAAGTGGACTAGACAATGAAGGCTCTGGTAATCCCTTTGAATCCTAAGCGGGGTGGCCGAGGGCCGTAATGTACAGCACCGCTTCCCCTTCTGGGATGCCCAAGACGGCATTGACTTGGTCATCAAAGAAGCCGCCGATACCGCTCACGCCCAGCCCTAGACGAATGGCGGCCAGGTTTAACCGCTGCCCCAGATGCCCCGCGTCTAAGTGTAGATAGCGGTAGGCGCGATCTCCGTAGCGTTCTACAGCGGTTTTGAGATCGGCGGTGTGAAAAATAACGGCTGCAGCATCGCGACCCAAGTCTTGACCTAGGCAAAGATAATGCAGTTCTTGCCGAAAGTTCTTGAACCGGATTTGCCGTAGCTCTTGACCCTGGGGGGCGTAGTAATAGCAACCGGCATCTAGTCCGTCAATGCCAGAAACAGTAACGAAGCTTTGAACCAGGCTTAGATCAAAGTAGTCAGGTGATTGGTCAAATCCTTGCGTGATGTAATGCTGTGGATGATAGGTGAAATTCAGAACGGCATTTAAGTCTGCTTGGGTGAGATTTGCCCCACTAAACATGCGGGTAGAGCGCCGCTGCAGAATGGTGGTTTCCAGACCTTGCAGATGCTCTCCCCAAGCAATGGGCGCTGCCAAGGTTTTAACTTTTAAACAAAATGGAAAGTTGTACTTGTCTGCCGCTGCCGCTAGGGGGTCTGAATCAGGGTTAAGGCTATTCTCAGATTTTGGCGGATGGTGAGAGGAGCGATTTTGCCAGCGAATATCTCCGTCAGCAGCCATGCTGGTAGTGCGGTGTAAGTACGGCCATAGATCGCCATCGGCTAAGGCCGGATAGTCTGTTTGAGTTGAGGCTGCTTGAGCAGCAAGGGTCGGAGTGAGGTTTTGCTCCACTTCCAGGAGATCGGCCAAAGCGGCTAGGGCGATCGCCCCCTCTTGGCGTTCATCTAAGTACAGCAGTTGATTAATGGCGCTATCGACAAAACCACCAATCAAATGGGGGCGATAGTCCGTCAGGGTCCCAGCTAGCTCTAGGTTGCCAAGTAGGTGACCGGTGTCGAGACAGATGCGGCGATAGGCGCGATCTCGGTAGCGCCAAGCCGATCGATAAAAAACAGCCGTTACCACCAGGGCTAATTGCGTGTGTTCTAGGGCTGGATGCCAAAAGCAGGCCTCCTGGAGTCGTTGCCAAGGATGATCATCCCAATACCTGAGTAGGCTGTGGCTGCGGGCTTGATAGTTATAAAGACCTGCGGGCAAGAGGGCGTTACCCCGAGCAATCAGGTAAACCTCAGCTGGGTACAGACCACCCGCCGAGGGGGCTGCCCGCAGATAGAAAGGTTTGCCGGACTGAGAGGAAAGTTGAGCCGTCAACCCATAGGTATTGATCAATAAACGGGAGAGGCGTACCCAAGGAAGATGCCCAGGGCTTGACGATGCTGTTTCATCCAGATAAGGCTTGAGGTCAACAGGACTGCCCAACCGATAAGTCTTGAAAGGTTCGGGTTGAGAGCCCTGCATTGCCCCCGCTACCTGGGAGATGGTGTCAGGGTCGTATTTGGTGCGATCGTGAAAGTGCTGGGCGAAAGATGGAGCCAAATGGGCCATAACAACGAAAACGGTCAGTGAAAATTTTCTGAGGGCATCGAACGGTGCCGAAGGGACCGTTTTTCAAGGACAGAGAACTTAACTTGGGGTGGCTTCCTAGCTTACGACGGGCTTCAACTGTCCTGCCACCCTGAACAATCATCCATCAACCATAAAACGCTTACTGGATGAGCATTACCGTGCCTGCCTACCCGTGCCGATACAACCATTTTTAAGACCTCTGATTCTGAGGCATTGCAGCCCTGAGATTACCCCAAGGCCCTTCAATATTCTGCCTAGATCTTAGTCCAAAGAATAGACCCACACTCAGTTGCATCAATGTCGCCATCACCATACCAAACCGTGCCCATGATTCGACAACCAAGAGCAGGGGACTGATTCCGTCGGGTTCATAAAAGTAAAAAGAACATTAACCCCTGCTGGAAGATAGGCACGGCACTGTAAATTAATTTTCGTTCACTAAGTTTTGTAAAAGTTCGTTTCGAGACGGTCTGGCTGCTGGCGGGGAGTCCATAGATTCCTCCGAAAGCTTAGGAGCTGCCCTGACTTTGATCACACATTGCTTGAATTTCTGTTTGGCTAATAGGAGGCTATGGAGAAAGTCAATTTTCAACAGATCCTTGAGCGATATCGGCAAGGAGAGCGCATGTTTCAGAAATTGTGCTTCGTTGAGGTAGATGGTTTTGAGAGCGATCTCCAGAGCGGTGATTTCAGCAACAGTGTGTTTACGGCAGCCTATTTACCCTATAGCAATTTTAGTCAAGCAATTCTCAGACGTACCCTGCTGAAAGGTTCAGAATTAGGCGATGCCAAGTTTTTTTCTGCCGATTTAAGTGAGGCAAATTTGCAAGGGGGATGCTTAGCCCGAGTCAATCTGAGGCAGGCTTGCCTGCGGGGGGCAAATCTCACGAATACAGACTTGAGTGGTGCTGACCTACGCGGCACTGATCTCACAAATGCTGACTTGTCTGGGGCAAAATTGATTCGTGCGAACTTGACTGATGCGGTCCTTTCTGGGAGCTGCTTGTTTGGCGCAAATTTCTTCCGGGCCGCGGGTGTCGATTTTACGGAGGCTCTCTGCGACGGCAACACCATATTCCCTGATGGTCACCGTGGGGCGAATGCTTAAACCTAGACAGCACTAAACCTAAAAGCAGGGCTATCTAGAACGATGGCGTTCGTCCGTGTTTGCTCGGTTTTCCCGCTCCTCTAGCAATCTCCCGAAGAGGTTGTTTGAAAAGTTATCTGGATTGCATTTAGCGACATGGATTACCCAGGGCAGGCAACGATAACATCAGCGCTTGAGTCATTCTCTGGACGAGTTCCAATATCATTCAAGACTGGATTAACCCCTTTTCAAACAGCCTCTAAGCGTCGTTATAATTTGTCCACGATAGTCCCAGTGCAGATGCTTTGGGGATGCTAATGCCCTTCAGGGAACCGGGAGTATGGCAAGCTACAACGAGATTAAAGCCGTTCTAGAGCGGGATCTGCGCAGCCAAGAAGCGGCCTATCCTCTTATGGATGAGTCAATGTACAGCCAGGTGTGGCTGCATCCCCAGCCCACAGCGCGAGTCTGTTTGTTTCTCCATGGGTTCACCGCTGGGCCATACCAGTTTCAACCCTTGGGTGAGAAGCTCTATCAAGCTGGGTACAACGTGTTGGCACCGCTGATGCCCGGTCATGGTCGAGCCGGTGACTGGAGCAAAGACAACCCGCCGCCGCTCCCCACAGATTCAAAGGAATACCTCACCTTTGGGGTGAAATGGCTGAACTTGGCCAAGCAAATGGGGGATAAGGTTGTGGTTGGTGGCCTCTCGGGAGGCGGCACCCTCTGCAGTTGGTTGGCCTATGAGAAATCTAGCGATATCGATCGCGCTCTGCTGTTTGCCCCCTATATGAGCGCCAGCCTGCGGGTGATTGACCTGTTTGTGAACACCTTTGATGACTACTTTGAGTGGGAAAAAACCGTGGGCCAGAGCTACCAAGGCTTTGCGCTAAAGGCTTTGCGGGCGGTGCTCTCTATTGGTAAATATGTGATGGCCAAGTCGCGAGACAAAGGGCCGGTCGCGCCGATGTTTGTGATTTCCAGCGAGAGCGACAAAGCGGTGAATAACCTGGACCACCGCACTCTATTTGACCGGGCGGTCAGTGCCCAGCCGCAATGTTGGTACAACCGCTTTGGCCGCACCCTTGATATTCCCCACACTATGCTCACCAAGGCGGAGGGCGATGAATATCAGGACTTGCTGAACGTGATGGCCCAGGCTTTCATTGAGAGCGACCTCACCTGGGAGGAAATGGAAGAAGTCGCTTACCGCATGACCAAGGGCCGCACCTTCCCCGATGTGATTACTGAACTCAACTTTCAGGACCGGGCCTCGAAAGATCTGCCAGCAATGATCACCATGGTGGATAAGGCTGAGATTTTAGCGAAGCGCCAAAGGTTGAAACGGGGCGGCAAAAGACGGGTACGCCCGCGCGATCGCTAAAGAACGCCCCCTAAATATAGCTCTGGCCAGAAAGCCTCCGGCACGCTTGAAAGCGCTAAGTCTTTATCCACAGGGTTTCTGGCGTCGCCAATGCCGCAAGCTTTGCGACATTGGCTATAGGACAATAAACCAACCGCGCCAGCAATTAGGATTCGTCCCAGACATCGCGTGTTTGGCTGGCTGACAATGAGTTAATACGAGGCTGCTTTATGATTTGCTTTACGCAATCTAATGGCATACAACGGTGTTCTGCCTGTAATTGTCTAATTGCTTGTGCCGCAACTTAATCGGCAAGGTCACTTTAAATTCAGCCCCTTTCCCCATCGTTGATAAAACTTCAATAGTGCCTGAATGCTTTTGAATAATTTGATAGCAAATTCCGAGGCCGAGGCCGGTTCCTTTACCGACTTCTTTTGTCGTAAAGAATGGATCAAACATCTTCGTTTTAACCGATTCAGAAATGCCAGGACCTATATCTCGAAAAGAGACCTGCACATGAGTTTTTGAGATAAGGCGGGTAGAAATCCTGATGCTTTGAGGCTCACATTTTGCCTCTTCCATTGCATCAATTGAATTGGCAATAATATTAACAAAAACCTGATTGAGCTGAGCCGGATAACATTGTATCAGTGGCAAGTTTCCGTACTCTTTGATGATCTCAATACCATATTTAAGACGGTGACTTAGGATCAGTAAGGTGCTTTCTAAGCCTTCGTGCAGATCAACCTCTTTAGCATCTGCTTCATCAAGTCGGGAAAAATTGCGAAGAGCGACGACGATTTGCTTGACCCGTCTAGTTCCTATTTCAAGAGAGTCCAAAACCTTCTGAGAATCTGGAATAAGAAAATCAAGATCAATCATACGTATCTTTTTTTTGATTTCTGGGGTTGCCTCATAAGTCTTTTGATATTGCTCTAAGAGTGATTTCAAATCATCAAAGTATTCTTTGGCGTAGAAAATATTCCCTTGAACAAAGTTGATCGGATTGTTGATTTCATGAGCAATCCCTGCCACCATCTGCCCTAGGCTAGACATTTTCTCACTTTGAACCAGTTGCACCTGGGTATCTTGCAACTCCTGCACGGTTGTTTCCAAACCTTGAGTCCGCTCTTCTAAGGCTTGATTCATAACCTTTAGCTTGCGGGTGTAAAACCCAGACGAGGCGATCAAGTGATTCAAAGCGTTTGCCAAGATCCCCAATTCATCTTTGCCAGCGACTGGAATTCGCACATCAAAATTTGCTTCATGGGAAACCTGATTGGCCACGTCCGCAAGTTCTTGAATGGGACTGGCAATGCGTTGGCCAATCCAAAATCCAATCGCGGTGGCTAGCCCTGCTCCCAACACAGCCACGATGGCAACAGCGCTCCAAATGGTCAGAATGGCCCGTTCAAAATTGCTGCGATCGCCCAACACTAAAATCATGACTTCCTCACCACTGATGCCTTGCAAAGGCAAACTGGCTTTGAAATAACGTTGGTTGCCAATGCGAATAATGTCGCTATCTTGGGCTTGCAAAGCTTGAACATCGACTTCTGGCAGGGTACTGAAGCTGTGGGCAATGATCGCATCTTCACTCAGGGCAATCAGTTCTCCATTCAATTTGCCAGCCATCTCTGAGAGCAGCTCACTGCTGAGTTGCCTGCCCAGCAAGATTGTGGCGATAACACCACTTCTATTGGTGATTGGTGATACGCCCACCAATAAGGATTGATTCTCAGTTCTCGCAGTCACCAAAGTGGACTCATTTTCCCCCTCCAATCCCTGACGAACAGCGCTGCTGAAATTAAGCCCCGTGTCTTTCAACTCAGCCTGTCTCAGGTCCAGCAGAACCTGGCGATCATTCTCAAAAATGCCGATCCAATCCTCGCTTTGAATATTGAGAATGTTGTTGACTTCCCACCGCAAAATGTCATGTTTTTGTCGTGCTGCAGCCAGTTTCAAAGCGGGTCTATCGGCCAAGAGTTGGGCTTTTTGCTGCAACCGCAGAGCCTCGCTCTCAAAGCCCTCAGCGATCAGCAGAGCTAGTTCTTCTGTATTATCTATTTGCTCTGCTTGGAGTTTTTGGGTGAAGAAATACCCAAGCAACGAAGTGCCCGATAGCCACAATAGAACAAATGCCACCACAAAGGGCAAGGTGATTTTAGAGCGAATCTTGAACCCTGAATACAGGGTCGACAAACGTTTCATACGTTGAGTTGAGCGAGGCCACACTTAGAGATGCACGAGACAACTGCGGCGATGCACTCCACCGCCTGTGTAGAAGGCTAATCTAGATCTTATTGAGAATGAATACTATTAGATTACCTGTTTGGTTGGTAAAAGCAACATCGACTCCGCCTCTTTAACGGTTGTTTGCCCAAATCCTGAGGCATGCTTCGGCTCGTGAGGAAGTCCGGCTAGAGCCTTGCAAAGCCAAATAAACAAGCAAATTTATGCGCCCAGGACTCAAGAGGTCGAATAGGTTATCTCTAAGCCCAGCGCCAGACCGTGAAGGTTGATGCTTTATAGCAGTCGCCAGTCCGGTTAGGACAAGACTGCGACCCACTTTGCTGATTCGCTAAAGATCAGAGCGATCCGAGGTGTCTTAAGCAAAGTGGCCAGCGCTATAGGTTATGAGCAATATCAAGAATGCTGTGTTTTCTCGGGGCGAAACAATCTTTCCGCTGTGACGGGCTCGGCGGCATGGCTGAACAAACCTAAGGTTGTGCTGATTGATTTACACGGCCTTCGGTAACCAGCGGGGGTCCACTGGCCGTGGCGCAGACAATTGGGCAGGCATGGTCTGCCGGAAGGATTGGTAATAGTCCTTGTGAGCCTCGTCGTAGAGCAGCCGTAGATGGGCAATCGGGTCATCGTGGTGGTCTACCCGCAGATCCAGATGGGGATATACGGCTTGCCCCATTACATAGAGGGCCGCTGACTGCCGTCCCCGCTTGTCGCCTCCAGCACGATCGCCCGCTTCTAGGGCAAACAAAAGCCGCTCCCCGAGCGGCTGGTTCAGATTAGCTTGATAGGCTGCGGCCATGGCCGCCAGCACCTCGGGGCCGACCAGCATGTTGCCCGCCACCGAACCCTGGCTAAAGGTACGGTGTCCGGCCCAATCCTCACAGGCTTCACCGGTCCAGGCGGCGGCATTGCCCTGATAGTCCACCAGATGCACCTGGCGCTGGTGGCGATCGCTATCTTGATCCAGCAGCGTATCCAATACGGTTTCTGCTGCTGCAGGGCTAAAAATACTTTCTGCTGCCCGGTGATTTTCTAAAAGCTGCAATCCCCAAATCCCCAGTAAGGGGTTGGTTTGGGCTTGGGTGGCGATCGCCCCTACCCCTGCTTTGGCATGGGGCACCAAGGCCCCCACCGCTAAATGCTTTGTCGCTACGGCCACGCCGGTCATCCCCGTGGCGGGGTCCCAGGCCACAATCGAAAACGTCATCTCAACATCAATCCCGACTGGAACGCTTCAATTGTCAGGGACTGTTGAAATTCGGATTGTGGCGCAGCATACGATTTTTGATCCCGGTGAGACTGGCTCCTATTGGACTAGCGGCGTTTTGGTAATCCTGGATACCAAACTAAAGGCAATCAATTTCTATTGAATTTTTTTGAAAAAGCCCTGCTTACAAGGGGTTAAACCCTTAGGATGACCACCCCAGCGGCTTGCCTACTACGGAGCAACCGCATTATTTGAGGCAAGTTTATGTGTGGCATTGGTGGCGTCTTCTACGCCGATCCGTCCCGACCGGTGGATCCAGAGGTACTGGTGGGGATGGCCGCCATCCAATACCATCGCGGCCCCGACGGGTTCGGCACTGAGATTGTGGGCGATCGCGCCGTCGGCTTCACCCATGCCCGCCTCTCCATCATTGATTTAGATCCAGAGCGGGGCCGCCAGCCCTTTCGCTCGGCGGACGGCCAGTATTTGATTGCCCACAACGGTGAGTTCTACGACTACAAACGCTTGCGGGCGGACCTCACCTCTCGGGGCTACCGGTTCCGCACCAAGAGCGATACGGAGCTGGTGCTGCACCTCACCGATCGCTTTGGTCTCGACGGGGCACTGTCCCACCTGAGGGGGGAGTTTGCCTTTGCCCTTTACGAACGGCAGCAGGATCGGCTGACGCTGGTGCGCGATCGCTTTGGCATTAAGCCCCTCTACTGGACCATGACGCCATTGGGGCTGGTATTTGGCTCTGAGATCAAGGTGCTGCTAGCCCACCCCGCCGTGCAGGCCCGCTTCTCTTCCGAGGGGCTCTATCACCAGTTGATGCAAACCATGGTGCCGGGAACCTCCTGCTTTGAGGGCATCCATGCAGTGGAGCCCGGTCAGCAGGTGATCGTGCAGCGCCGCAACGGCCAGCTCACGGTTCACACTCGTCAGTATTGGAATCTCGACTTTCCGGTGTGGGGCGATCGGCCCCAGCGCTCTGATCAGGACTGCATCGAAGAGTTGCGGCTGCGGTTTGTGGAGGCGATCCAACTACGGTTAGAAGCAGACGTGCCGGTGGCCTGTTACCTCTCGGGCGGGATCGATTCCTGTTCTATTCTCGGGGTGGCAGCGGCTTGTCAGCAGTCGCCGGTTAAAGCCTTCACCATTGGCTTTGATGACAGCGACTATGACGAAACGGCGATCGCCCGCGAAATGGCCGCTGCGGTTGGGGCCGACCAGGATATTTTGACCGTAGATGGTACCCAGCTCTACGACCACTTTGCCCGCACCATATGGCACACGGAGCGCAGCATCTACAACACCTTCACCGTGGCCAAGCTGTTGATGAGCCAGCATGTCAACCAAGCCGGTTACAAGGTGGTGGTCACCGGAGAAGGTTCCGACGAGCTGTTTGCGGGCTATCCCCAACTGCGGCTAGATATGATTCGCCATGGCATGGCCCATGCCACCCCCAAAGAGCGGTCGGATTTAGAGGATTGGCTGGCCCAAAGCAACAGGCTCTTTAAAGGCAATTTGCTGGCCGAGAACCCTCTAGAAGATGCCACCCTCAGCGATCGCGGCGGCTTCACCCCCAGTTGTCTGCAGTCCTGGTTGGCCGCTGCCGCTCACACCCCCGGTCTCCTGCATCCCCACCATCGTGCCCAGCTCAGCAACTATGCGCCAGGGGCGGCGATCGCCCACAGCCTGGATGTGGATCAACTGCGCGATCGCCATCCCCTCGATAAGGCCCAGTATGTGTGGATCAAGACCCAGTTTGAGTCCCAGGTGTTGGGTTGGGCGGGCGATCGCGTCGATATGGCCAACTCCATGGAGGCCCGCCCTGCCTTTCTCGACCATCCTCTCGTAGAGTTTGCCGTCACCCTGCCGCCAAACCTGCGCTTGCGGGGTCGTCAGGATAAATACATCCTGCGAGAAACCATGCGAGAGCTTTTGCCCGAAACCCTCTACAAGCGCCAAAAGTTTGCCTTTATGGCCCCCCCCTCCCATACAGATCGGGTGAAGCAGCGGGCGATGTTGGACCTGGCGGATCGGTATTTGAGTCGCGATCGGGTGGAAGCGGCGGGGCTGTTAGACCACGGCGCGGTGCAGACTCTGCTGCAACGTCAGCAAACTGAGACCACCCCCATTCCTGAGCGGGTGCAGCTCGATGCGGTGATCAATCACCTGTTGAGTGTGCAGATTCTCCACGAGCATTTTGTGGAGAGGGACGTGACGGCCCAGGCGCAAGCGAAGGCGAAGCAAGTGGGCTGGAAGGCTGAGCGGGTACCGGTGGGCGCGGTTTAGCGTCAGTTTCCCCTCTAGGGAGCTATCCGTTAGGCAAAACTCTACACAAGACTTGTATAGGGAGGGTTCTGGCCTCAATTGCAAGGGGCAAAACCTCTAAATCGGTTCCTATGAGGAATAGATTATTGCCAGCCTCGCCCCTGTCGTCTTACCGTGCGCATTCACGACCCAACCCGCATCTCCCTTTACGGGTTTGGGGGAGTTAGGCCCCCAAACCCCCTGCTATGGGCTCTAGTGGGGGATGCAAACCCCATTCCTAAAAAGCGATAGGGCGGGGTGGGTCAGCAGCCCTTCAAGGCCCCCAATTCTGATACCAATGGCGGAATCACGCAGACCGAAACATCGGCGGGGT
>JBHJIP010000115.1:0-8164 GCA_050043365.1 Leptolyngbyaceae cyanobacterium | reverse complement strand
GGAGAGGAGGATGCTCCATGAGCTTAGTTCTAAGTTGGGGAACTTGAGCTTCTCATGGAGTGCCTCTTTCAAAAACCTCTGTCTCAAATGAGACTCACCTATTCAAAGGGGTTGCAGGACTTTTCTGCACCACTAAGACATGGGCGTTAAGACCTATCGCGACGGCTTGGCCCTAATTGTTGTTGATGACTGATGCAGGTGTGTTCTTATTTTTGTATGCTTCTGCAGCATCTTTCTTGACATCCAAAAGATAGGCTAGTATTACGCTTAGATAAAATCACTTCACCAGTGGCATCCGGTTTTACGTCAAAACTGGGGAATAGCCGATGAAGCTGTTTGATGCTCTAGAGCCATTCATCGAGCAATACTCAAAAGCGCTTTTAGCCGGAGATGAATCACCTCAATCGTCAATGCACCCTATCGATTTTAGTGGGCTAAGGTTTTCTCCAGCTTTCGACTCAGCACTGAGATGGGGAAACAGATGCAAAAGTAAATCACGGCAGTGGCGGCATATACGAAAAAAGGATCGAAGGTGACATTGGTGATGTTGGTGGCCGATCGCGCCAGCTCCACAAAGCCGATCGCTGAAGCTAGGGAGGTGCCCTTAATCACCTGAGCCAAGAACCCCACCGTAGGCGCAATTGACAGGCGTAGGGCCTGGGGCAAAATCACCAGCCCCAACTGCTGAAAATAATTCAGGCTGAGGGCTTTCGAGGCTTCCCACTGCTCCTTAGGGATGGCCTCCACTGAGCCTCGCCAAATATCTCCCAAGAAAGCGCTGGTGAAGGTGGTCAAGGCCAGGGTGGCGGCGCTCCAGGGACTAATCTCAATGCCCAAAATGCTTAGGCCAAAAAAGGCCAGCAAAAACTGAATCAGCAGGGGCGTTCCCTGGATAATTTCTGAATAGAGCCAGCTCAGGTATTTCAGGGGTTTAATCGGCGAAATCCGCAGCAGCAGCAGCAGCGCTCCGGCAATGCCGCCACAGACAAAGGCCACTGTCGATAAAAGCAGGGTCCAGCGGGTGGCCCACAGGAGGGCCGTCAAGATCTGTAGATGGCTAAAGTCCCGCATGGCTTAGGGCGCGTTATCAACTAGCAATAAAAAGCTGGCAGGAGCACCAGAGCCGCGCCCGTCCTGCTGAATCAAGCTAGGGGCTGCGGTTCTGATATTGAGAGAGTTCTGAATCCAACGCATAAAAGCCCCTAGAGATAGTCAGTGAACTTAAAAAGGCGGCGGTGCAGCAGATGGGCCAAGAGCTTGAAGGTTAAGGCCAAGGCGATATAAATCAACGCCACAGCTAGATACACTTCAAAATCTCGGAAGGTGCGCGATCGCAAAAAATTCCCTACGAAGGTAAGTTCCTCCGCAGAGATTTGAGAGACCACGCTGGAGAGCAGCATCAGCAGCACGATCTGGCTGGTCAAAGCCGGATAGATGTTGGCTATTGCCGGTTTCAAAATCACATGGCGAAACACCTGCAGTCGCTTTAACCCGAGGGAAAGTCCTGCTTCGATTTGGCTGCCGTCAATGCCTTCGATCCCAGCCCGAATAATCTCTGTGGCGTAGGCTCCGAAGTTAATCACCAGAGCCAGGAGGGCCGCCCGGTCAGAGCTGATTTTGGGACCGAGGCTAGGGACCCCAAAGAAAATGAATAGCAACTGCACCAGAAACGGCGTATTGCGGATGGCTTCTACATAGGTGGCCGCGATCGCCCCTAAGAAGCGATTCCCCGAAGTGCGACATAGCGCCCCCGCCACCCCGATCGCTAACCCCAACAGCGTCGCCAAAGTTGAGAGGCGCAGGGTAAACCAGACCCCCTCCAGTAGTAAATCCCAGTTCTCCCAAATGACTTGAAATTGAAACCGGTAATCGATCAAGATCTGTACTGCCCTGAAATGTATTGAGGGCAAATCATCTCAAGCCAGCATCGTAACCTTGGGAAAGCGGTCGAGGCTCAGGTGTTCTAAGCTTCGGCTGACCCTGGAATCGACACATCCACTGGCGTCACCGTTGTTCCGGGAGCTAAGGCCGAGAGCGGTGGATCAATCTGCTCACTATTCCCCACCACCAAAATCACCCAATCCTCGGGACGCAAATGCAGTTGGGCGGCGTTCAGGATGTCCTCGGAGGTCGTCTCTGAAACCGCTTGCCGGAACTGGAAGATGAAATCCTCCGGGTAATTGTAATACTCGTAGCGAATTAGGCGCGATAGCATCTGGCCTGGATTCTGGAAATTGAATACAAAGCTATTCAAAACCGCATCCTTGGCTTGCTGCAGCTCCGTTTCCCCGACGGGCGTTGTGCGGATGGCTTCTAGCTCTTCCTGCATTGACTGAATGAACTGCACCGTGGTTTCTGATTGGGTCTGACCGCCGCCAATCCAAGTGCCGGGATAGTCAAAGCGGGCCGCCCAGAAGCTGTAAACCACATAGGCTAAACCTTGGCGCGATCTCACTTCATTAAACAGACGGCCACCAAAGCCGTTGAGTACTTCGTTGAGCACGGCCAGGGCGGGGTGCTCGGGGGTACTGAGCATGCCGCCTAGATGCCCCATTTGTACATAGCTCTGGGTGAGCTGAGGCTGATCCACAAAAAAGACGCCGCTGTTGGCCTGGGTCGCTGACGGAACCGCTGGCAAGGGGGGCGGTCCAGCCGGAGCCATCCAATCGCGAAAAGACTGGGCAATCAGGGCCTTCATCTCAACTGGGTCAAAGTCGCCGACGATTCCCAAGATAGTCTGATCGGGGCGAACAGACGCCTTGTAAAAGTCGATGATGTCGTCGCGAGAGATCGCATCTAGGGTGGCATATTCGATGGTGCGGGCATAGGGGCTATTACCGCCATATACCAGCTTGCGAAACTCCCGAGAGGCAATGTCATCCGGATCGTCGTTGCGGCGATCGATGCTGCCCCGATACTGGCTTTCAACAAAGTCAAGCTTGTCCGGGGCAAAGGCTGGATTGCGAATCACATCGGCAAAGAGGCCAAAGACCTCATCCAGGTCTTCACTTAAAGAATTAAAGCTGGCACTACCCGAGTTGTTGCCAATTGAGGTCTCGACCGCTGCTGCCCGTTGCTCTAGCAGCATATTCAGGGTGTCGGTGTCGTAATTGTCGGTGCCGCCAAGGCGCATGGCGTCCCCGGTCACTTCCCCAAGTCCGGTTTGCGCCCCAGGCACGAGGCGATCGCCCGTCTTAAAGGTGGCGCTGCCGCTGACCAAGGGCAGCTCGTGGTCTTCCATCAGGTACACCACCAGACCGTTGGTGAGTTCGTAGCGCTCAAAGTCAGGAATCTGAATATCCCGCAGGGCCGGAAATTCGAGTTCGTCATAATGGCGCGGCATGATGGCCATGGCCGCTGGCTGCCAGCTCAGCCCCAACAAAAGGGCTAGCAGCAGCCCTAAGCCCATAAGCCCAGGATGACGAAACCAGTGGAGCAATCTTGACCAGCGCATAGGATGTCTCAAAGACGGCAATAAAAGGTGGGACAGCAATCAAAAGGGTGGATGTCCTATCAGGACGGCAGGGAAATTAGGCTATTCCTCAGAGGGCACAATGCGGCCAACGGTGCGGTTTTGGGGTTGGAAGGTGGCCTGGGCAACCCGCTGAATATCCGCCGCAGTCACCGACTCAATGGTTGCCAACTCTGAAAAGACATTTTGCCAGGAGCCCGTTTTGGCTTGGTATTCCGCCAACAGTGAGGCCATACCAGAATTCGAAGCCAGGCGGCTGAGTAAGCTGGCTCTTGCCTGGGTCTTAACCCGCTCCAACTCTGGCTCTGAAACCGACTGATTGATCAGTTGATCCAGTTCCTGGCGCATCAGGGCCGCAATATCTTCGGTCGTAGACTCAGGGGTAGTTAGACCATAGAGCACCATCAGGTTCTCGTATCTATCCCCAGGAAAGCCGTTGATGCCCCCCACATCCAAGGCCACCTGCTCGTCTTCCACCAGGGTTTTATAGAGGCGGGCGGTGCGGCCATTCACCAAGATACTTTCGATCATGCCGTAAATGGCATGATCAGGATGGGTAATGCCGGGGCGGTGATAGCCCTCTAGGTACCAGGGTTGGGAGGGCAGCGCCAGGGTAAAGTCTTTAGGTGCTGTTTGGGGGGGCTCATTAATCTCCACCTCCGCTGGCAGGGCACGGGCGGTATATCGGCCAAAGTAAGCTTCGGCCATGGCTTTGACCTCAGTGGGATCCACATCACCGACGACTGTGGCAGTTAGATTATTGGGGCCGTAATACTGATGGAAAAAGCGATCAATCTTGGCGCGGGTGGCATTAAAGAGATCCTCTTCATAGCCGATCACCGGGCGTCGATAGGGGTGCTGCTCAAAAGACTCTTCTAAGAAGACCTCGATCAGCTTACCGATCGGGGAGTTATCGACCCGCAGGCGACGCTCCTCTAAAATCACTTCCTTCTCTTCATAGAACTCGCGAAAGACCGGGTCTAAAAACCGCTCTGACTCCAGCGACATCCACAGCTCCAGCTTGTTGGACGGCAAGCTGTAAAAGTAGCGGGTGGCATCGGCGGAGGTGGTCGCGTTCAGCCCTTGGCCCCCAGCCTGGTCAATGATCTGCCCATACTCATTTTGTTTGACATACTCCCGCGCCTCAGCTTGCAGGGCTTCGAGCTGTAAGCTCAACTCAGCCACAGCGGCCTCATCCCCAGCCGCCTCTGCCGCCAAAAGCTGGTCAAAGACCGCGTCCATTTCGACTATGAGGGGCTGTTCCGCCCCATAGTCGAGGGTGCCGATTTGGGTCGTGCCCTTAAAGGCCAAGTGCTCTAGGTAATGGGCCATGCCGGTCTCGCCATCTTCTTCATTGGCGGCCCCCACATTGGCGTAGAGCATGAAGGACACCACCGGGGCCTGGTGACGCTCCAGCACAATGAAGGTCATGCCATTGTCGAGGGTAAACTCGCTCACCTGCTCGGCCACCCGATCCAGGTAGGGCTGGACGGTACTCTCGCCAATATCCCTTGCCAGTGCCGGAAGGGGAGATGCCGTTAGGGTGAGCAGCAGTACCCCAAACAGCGCAATCAGGGAACGCCAGGGGTGACGGGTGTGCGGGGAGACGGAAAACCGAAGGAGGGTCATGGGCGATCGCAAAAGAGACCTTACTAAACTAATTTCACCACAGGGATCCCGCGATCGACATTAAACTCACGACAGAATCCAACAGATTCAGCTTTTAATCACTCCAAAAGCCAACACGGATGCAGCACAATGCAGGTTAAGGGGCTGACAGCTCTTGATCTCTGATGGTCTTATTTTGGATGGTAGCGTGGGTCAAACGCAGTGTGACCCACGAGTATCGCCAAGACCGTGGGTCTCGTAAACTCGACACCACGCTACGCCCCATAATTCTGAATCTTGACGCTGCCCTAAAGCATCGATAGGCGCGCTTCTAGGATCTCCGTCTGCTTCTGGGCTTCGGCCAGGGCATCTTTTGCCCCTTGAACCACATCAGCCGGAGCCTTGGCCACAAAGCCAGGGTTCCCCAGTCGCCCAGACAGGGACTTGATTTCCCCCTGCAGTTTGCCCAAGTCTTTTTCTAGCTTGGCCCGCAGGGCTTCCACATCCACCACGCCCGTCAGTGGAATTAGGACCTGCACCGTGCCTACCACCCCAGCAAACATCTTGGGTGCGGGCTCTGATACGGGTTCGCTGGCCGCACGTGCTGAGGGTTCTACTGCGGTTGGTTGAGGCGCAGGCGCGACGGGCTGAGCTGCACTTTGTCGCTTACCCAGGATCTCCTTTCGCCAGGCACTCACCTTAGTCCAGGTGGCTTGGCGAGACTCTGGCGTCAGCAGGTTCTCTTTTACAAACCAGGCGGTGTAGCCGATCCCGATCAGACGTAGGGAGGGGGCCAACAGCGGCAAACTACGCAGTTCCGCCACAACGCTACCCATCAACTTCAGAATCACTAAGGCACCGAAACCAATCAATAGGGTTTTGCCAGGGCGGCGTATATCCCCAAAGATGCGCTTCACGTAGGTGAGGGGCTCTTCTAACAGGGGCCGCATCGTCACCCAAAAGTCCGTGAACTCAGCCGTAATCTGGTCTAAATCCACCGTGGCTGGCGAGACTGTTTCAGACGGACTGGCAACTGCGGAAGCCTGCTCCTCACCGCGAATCGTTAGCGTCTCGACCCGGCCCAGCTCTTGAATGTAGCTCTGGGTCGCCGACAAGATTTGCCGTTCTTTGGCATTGTCAGACTGCAGAATCGCCTCAATTTTGAGAGAGGGCTTGATGCCCGCTTCTGCTCTGAGATTGCGGATGGTGCGGATGGTGCCAATCAGCAGCTCAAACTGCTCCTCTAGGTCAGCATCAATCTGCTCTGATTTGGAGACTGGGTAAGGCTGAACCGCCAAAAACTGGTCTTCATTACTTTGGGTGAGGGTATGCCAAACCTCTTCCGTGATGTGGGGCATGAAGGGGTGAAGCAGCTTCAGAATGCCGTCCAGTACAAAGGCCAGGGTTTGCTGAGCCACCTTTTTCGAGGCGGCTTCCCCATAGAACCGAGGCTTGACCAGTTCGATATACCAATCGCAAAAATCGCCCCAAATAAATTCGTAAAGCTCTTTCGAGGCTTCCCCAAAGGCGTACTTGTCGCAGTTTTGGCAGACCCGCTGTACCACCTGGTTAAAGCGCGACAAAATCCAGCGATCGGCTAGCTCAAGCTGGGCGGAGTCGGGCTCCCCGAGCTGGGCAGGCGTCTGTCCCCCCAGGTTCATCATCACAAACCGGGAGGCATTCCACAGTTTGTTGGTGAAGTTGCGGGAGGCTTCCACCGAGGTGGATTCATCGGTTTTGCGATCGTATTCCAAGCGGATATCTTGACCGGCCCCCATCACTTCCCGCACCAGGGCATAGCGCAGCGCATCGGTGCCATACTTATTGATCAGCACCAAGGGGTCAATACCGTTGCCCTTGGATTTGGACATTTTCTGGTTGTTTTCGTCCCGCACCAGCCCGTGGATATAGACGGTCTCAAAGGGCATGGTGTCGGTGAAATGCCCCGCCATCATGGTCATGCGGGCCACCCAAAAGAAGATGATGTCGAAGCCGGTAACCAGTGTGCTGGTGGGGTAGTAGGGCTGGAGATCTTTGGCCGTTTTATCCGGCCAACCCATGGTAGAAAAGGGCCACAACCCTGATGAGAACCAGGTGTCGAGCACGTCTGGGTCTTGCTCTAAAACTACGTCTTCGCCAAATTGAGCGATCGCCTGTTCCCGCGCCGTCGCCTCATCCATGGCCACCACAAAGGGGGTGGTGTCGGTGATGGCTCCATCGGTTTCACTGACGGCATACCAGGCTGGGATCTGATGCCCCCACCACAGTTGCCGCGAAATGCACCAGTCCCGCAGATTCACCAGCCAGTCCCGATAGACCTTGGTCCAGCGCTCCGGCACAAACCGAGGGGACTGATGGTTGTCGAGGGCATCCAGGGCTTTATCCGCCAAGGGCTTGATTTTCACAAACCACTGGGTGGAGAGCAGCGGTTCAACCGGTACCTTGCCGCGATCGCTATAGGGCACCGCATGGCGGTAGTCCTCGGTTTTCACCAAGACGCCATCGGCGTCCAGCCGAGCCACGACCGCTTTGCGAGCCTCAAAGCGGTCCATGCCCTCAAACTCACCGGCCTGGCCATTCAGGGTGCCGTCTTTATTCATGACGGTGAGCATGGGCAGGTCATGGCGCTGACCCATGGCGAAGTCGTTGGGGTCATGGGCCGGGGTAATCTTGACGCAGCCGGTGCCAAACTCCCGATCCACATAGTCATCGGCGATGATCGGAATCTCGCGGCCCATGATCGGCAGGGTCAGGGTTTGCCCCACCAAATGGGTGTAGCGATCGTCCTCAGGGTTTACCGCCACTGCCGTATCCCCCAGCATGGTTTCGGGACGGGTGGTGGCCACTTCTAGGTAGCCCGAGCCATCGGTGAGGGGATAGCGAAAATGCCAGAGATGGCCATCGACCTCTGTGGGTTCCACCTCTAGATCAGACACCGCAGACTGACTGGCCGGACACCAGTTCACCATGTAGTTGCCCCGGTAAATTAGGCCCTCTTCATAGAGTTGCTTAAAGGCGGTGAGCACCGCTTGGGACAAGCCCGCGTCCATGGTGAACCGCTCTCGGGTCCAGTCTACAGAGACG
>JBHJIP010000114.1:0-24968 GCA_050043365.1 Leptolyngbyaceae cyanobacterium | reverse complement strand
CAGAAGTCATCCACATCCCAGAAAACCTGGCTCACGTCCAGACGAGAAACTTCCGATAGAGTGGTGTTCATGGCTGAGAGGGGTTGCTACAAATCCACTCTCAGCTTTTTTCTGCTCCCTGTCTGTTCGTCGAACTGACGTATGTTAGGTCTCCCCTTCCCTAGGAGCTGTCATCCATTAAAACTAGAATTCTGGTGGTACAGCGGTTTCAGACCCTAGCAATATTGTGGAAGCGCGACAACTTGCCCAGTAAGGCTTTTACCCATAATGGATGACGCGCTCCAGTCCGTTAGAATCGGGCGCGGTCAACTTGCCCAGCAAGACTTTCATCCGGTGTTGATCACGCGCCCTAAGGCTCAGTCCAACAGCGATCGCCCTGCAACAGGGTATGCACCTGCCAATCAGAACTGGGCTCAGGGTAATCCTCCCGATAATGGCCACCCCGGCTTTCTTGACGAAATAAAGCGCTCTTCAGAACGAGCCAGGCTAAGTCTAAAAGGTTACGAGTTTCTCCCCAGTGCCTAAGGTTGAAAGCGCTTGGCGATAGAGGATAGTAAGCGGGTTGACCCAAGCAGCTTGCCAGTAACCGGCTGGTGGGCAGCAGCGCAAATTGTTGACGCCATTGCTCAACCGCTGCGATCGCCGCCGTCAGACCCGAATGATTGCGACAAATACCCGCCCCCTGCCACATCAACTGAGGTAGTTCCGCTCGGATCTGGTCAACTGTGGCCGCATCCTGCTCAGTGGCACTCTCAAGCTGTATTTGCAGTGTCGACTTTTGCTCTAGGCTGAACGACTGAATCGCTTGGGGCGTTAAATCAGCAAGCTGACGACCATAAACAAGGCATTCCAGCAGAGAATTACTGGCCAAACGATTGGCCCCATGCACCCCTGTACTGGCGGTTTCACCCACCGCATACACCCCTGGCAGGGTGGTATAACTCTTGAGATTGGTCATTACCCCGCCCATCCAATAATGGGCCGCAGGGGAAACGGGAATCGGCATCGTAAATAGATCGATGCCCCAGCGTTGGCAAACCTGAATGATATTGGGGAAACGTTGCCTGACCCGCTCCGGTGGAATCACGCTTAGATCAAGGTAAACGGCCTCCGCAGAAGAGGGATGGGCTTGGAGATGGCGGTAAATGGCTCGACTGACCACATCTCGGGGTGCAAGCTCCCCCTCAGGATGGGCTTCAAACGCAAATCGATATTGGTGCTCATCTACTAAATGAGCTCCCTCGCCTCTGACCGCTTCGCTGATCAAAAAGCGCGGGGCATCTGGCAACTTCAGCGCAGTGGGATGAAACTGAAAGAATTCTAAGTCCCTGAGTCTGGCTCCAGCCCGCCAAGCACAAGCCATGCCGTCTCCTGTACTGGCAGCAGGGTTGGTCGTTTGAGCAAATACTTGCCCCCCGCCCCCAGTCGCCAAGACAACGGCCCCAGCCTGCAGCCATTGCACGGCCTGATCCGTTGCCACAATCACCCCCCGGCATTGGGCCTGATCATCAAGCCATAAATCTAAAACGAAGGTTTCCTCCAACACCGTAATATGCTCACGTTGCCTAACCGCTGCTGCCAGGGTGGCGACAACGGCTCGTCCTGTGGTGTCTGCGGCATGGAGCACCCGCTTCTGGGAATGGGCCGCCTCTAGGGTGAAGGCGAGGTGATCGTGATGGCGATCAAAGGGAACACCCAGGTCAACCAGCGCTTGAATGCAAGGGGCCGCCTGCTCAACCAGTTGGGCCACAGCCTGGGGATCGCACAAACCAGCTCCAGCCCTGAGGGTGTCAGCCTGGTGGAGCCGAGGGGAATCTTCTGGGGCCATGGCGGCAGCAATGCCCCCTTGAGCCCAGTCACTCGCAGATTGGGTCAGTACATCTTTGGTGATGAGCCCAACCCGATACGTTTTAGGTAAACAAAGTGCTGCATAGAGCCCCGCCGCACCGCTACCAACTAAAAGTACATCAAATGAATCGGCTTCCACACCCTCATTTCCCATTGCTGATCACATCGTAAAAACTGCTCTAGAAACTGCCGTCACGTTGCATTAACCGTCTTAACCTGATGGGATTAAAGCCCCTAAAGGCTCAAGGTTATTGAGAAAGGCATGCGCCGTAAAGCAGTAGGCTATTTCTTCCACCTTGATGACAGTCCCTAGAACAAAACGGCAAGGGATGACTGATCCCTTGCCGTTTATTTTGCTCAGTTTATAAATTGCAGAGCCAATTAACTAACGGTAAACCCCATTGTTAAATCGATCAGCGCCCTCTACAAGTGCCGGATCGGGCGGCGTCACAGCAAACTCGCCTAGGCTATCTTCAATCAGCGTTTTTTCGCGATCGCCAAGTCCAGGAATCGCAAGCAGGTCATCAACTGACTCATAGGGAGCATTTTTAACAATCTTGCCCGCAATAGTTGGATACAATCCCGGATATTTGGTAAACGCCTGAACATTAGCGTTATTGATATCGAGCTTAGACCCATAGGCTGTGCTGAGTTTGTCATCGACGGCGTTGCGGAGTTCTGCGGCTAGGAGCAACGACGGATTACTCAAGGACTGCCCTGTCGCAGCCATCGCGGCATTGACTTGCACACCCATTACCCCACCAAGCAAAACACTCAGCGCTATCAGTAGGCCCAACAGTCGTTTCATCTACCCAATCCCTCATTTATACGAAAGAATTAACACAGCTTTTATAAGACCCTACCATCTCACCTGACCCTTCGTTTGCTCAGGTTAATGGTCATTTATCTGAGGGATACATCGGGCTAGTTTCCCTTAGGGGAACTCGGGGTCAGATGGACCTGGGTCTGCAAAAATCGATCTAAATCCGAAAAGGTGCTGGCGTGGGTGACAATTTGGGTCTCGTACCCCTTCATGTCAACGGTGTAACGCTTAAAGAGATCTTCCGTTGCACCCAGTTTCGTTAAATGGTCGTAGGTGGTCTCACCAATCGCCAGGTCTAGGCCCAGTTGCTTTGTTGATGACTCCAACCGGAAGGCGGCATTCACGGTATCGCCTAGGGCCGTATATTCGGGGCGATCGCCACTACCCGCGTTCCCCACCATGGCGTAACCCGTGTTCAGCCCCGCGCCAATCCGGAGTGGAAAGGGTAAAGGAAAGCGTTTATGAAGTTGACCGGTCATTTTGGCCAAGGCACTAATGGCCTGGGTAATTTGCACCATTTCTTTAGAAGAAACCCCTTCTGGACCATGGATCCAGACGGCCATTACCGCGTCGCCAATGTACTTATCAACCCAACTGCCGTACTCATTGATAATGTCGCCCGCACAGCGAAACCAAGTCCCAATGGATTCAGACAGCACCTTCTCATCAGTCTGGCGGGTCATGACCGTATAGTCACGGATATCAACCACCATGACCGAGATCAAACGACGCATGTGCAGGGTCGCTGTAGCGGTAAAGTCCTGAGCGTGACTAGGCTCATCTGCAGCCACATCTGAGTTAGCAGAAGGGTCATGAAAGCTAAGCTCGGTCTGCCCAAAGGTTAGGGCATCTCCGTTATGCAACGTCATCGGTACGCTGACCCGACGGCCATTCACAAAAGAGCCGTTGCGGCTACCGAGATCAATCAGGTAAAACTCCCCTGTTTCCATGCATTGAATCATGGCGTGATTGCGGGAAATCCAACGATCCGGCAACACCAGGTTATTGTCATCACTGCGCCCTACCGTCCAGCAATTACTGCCCACCAATGACAAATGGCGATTGCCAGATTCAGTTTGCAGAACCAAGTACGGCCCAGGATGTCCAGTCACTACAGTTTCAAAACAGCCAGAATGGGATTGCTCTAAGGGTTGTGAGAAGTGTTCTAGAGCAAAATCGCTCCATATCCATGCAGGACGAACCCTACGCACAAGATGGCATCATTATGCCAAATAAGCTACTAACCTGCGGTGTGATAGCTCACCGTCAACCGACTTTAACATCAGCACCGCTTGGCCATCCATGTAGATAGAAAATTAGCCCCAGCCCATCACATTAAGAATGCACTGCCGATGAACAGACCATCGACGAGAAGCGTGCTTAATACAGCACCGCTAAAAGCCCACCAACAAGGTTGACGAGATTGCAAAGGCAACAGGCCAATAGTTAATAGCCCTAGCCCGAGCAGCAAGGCTCGACTCATAGCCTCAGTACTTTGCAGGACAGTCACGGCCTGCCTCAATACAATAGGCACCCATTCGGGGTCAACCTGCATCGCCTGTCGCCAAAACGGCAGCAGTTGCATCCAATAAACGTACAAATCCGTGACGGCTGTTCCCAAGAGAGAACCTAAGTAAAAATAGCAACCGACTCGGCCCCACCCTCGCCATAAGCAGACCAAAACAATCGGTAAACCGATCGCTTCCACAGGAATATGAACGAACGGCTGCCAGCGAAACCACCCCCAGTAAAGCGATCCTGCCAACCAAGTCCAGCTAAAGCCCACCAATAGGTCTCCCCAGAGGCGGCTACCAAAGCGAGACATCAGACTCAGACCCGCCATCAGCCACATCATCGTCAGCACCAAACTCAGCCAAGGCAGCGCTCTCACCAAAGGTGCTTGGAAAAAAACCGGCACAGCAACCAGCCCAACAGCGGCCCAAAAGGTCCGGTGGGTCAGCGGCAAAGCCTGTAAACGCTTCCTGACAAAACTTAGGTAACCCGCAGATTCGAGGCGATCAGTGATGGGTGCAAGGGCAGACAAGAGGATTCTCAAAAATGAAACGGTTCTTAACATACCATGAGGGGCGTGGGTAGTGCATCCTTTTGTAGAGATAAAGGCGGGGACGGCTGTCTGGTGATGGGCAGTTGAGGCTGTCCCTGGCGAATCGAGATTAGGAGACCCCATGGGCGAAATATTGACACCTCTACTGTTTGCAGATTTCTTACTTGCGGAAGCAAGGCCATCAATCTCCCTACTTCAGGCCATCGTGATTGGTCTAGTCCAAGGTTTGACAGAGTTTCTACCCATTAGCAGCACCGCCCATGTCAAAGTCATTCCTGTAATTTTGGGCTGGGGAGACCCAGGGGTGACTTTCACTGCCGTTATTCAGTTGGGCAGTATTGCGGCAATCGTTTGGTACTTCTGGGATGATCTCACCCAGGTTAGTCGAAACATGGTTAAAGCAGCCTATCAAAAGCAGTTTAGTAGCCCAGATTTCCAGTTAGGCTTTGGGATCATCGTAGGCACAGTCCCGATCGTGTTTTTTGGACTGCTTATTAAGACTTTTATCCCGAACTACGACGAATCGCCGCTACGCAGCACGGTCGCGATCGCAATTGCCTCAATCGTGATGGCCCTTTTGCTGGCTCTGGCAGAACAAATCGGGCAGCGCCAGCGCGGATTTGCCAAGCTCGGACTTTGGGATGGCATCTTGATGGGATGTGCCCAGGCTCTGGCGCTGATTCCAGGGGTATCCCGCTCAGGCTCAACACTAACAGCGGGCCTATTTATGGGGCTAGAACGATCCACGGCTGCTCGGTTTTCTTTTTTACTCGGGGTCCCTGCAATCACCTTGGCTGGCTTAGTAGAGCTGCAAGATCTGATCACCAGCCCTGATGCCGGAACGGGCTGGCTCCCTTTAGCAGGGGGGCTGATTGCAGCGGTTGTATCCTCTTATTTGGCGATCGCCTGGCTGATTCAGTTTCTCAAAACCCACAGCACCTGGATTTTTGTGTGGTATCGGCTTGGATTTGGGGTTGCTATTTTGGCCGCAGTCTCTTTACGGCTCATGCAGAATGTATAGGGACATGTCTACCGGATCTCTCTGTTTCTAAAAGCTTATGAGCACCCTGGCGATTCAACCTGCATTGGTCACCCAAGTTAGACCCGATTCCATTGCAGCTGAGTTGGGCTTTGAGCCAGGGGATCGCTTGGTCGCCATTAACGATCAAAGACCTCGGGATTTGATTGACTATCAATTTCTCTGTGCCGACGAGCTTTTGACCCTAGAAGTCCTCGATACCCACGGGCAAACCCACCAGGTTGAACTCGAAAAAGACGCGGATGAAGACCTCGGGCTCGAATTTGAAACCGCTCTATTTGACGGCTTGATTCAATGCAACAATCGCTGTCCATTTTGCTTTATCGATCAACAGCCCCCTGGCAAGCGAGACACCCTCTATCTCAAGGATGACGACTATCGCCTCAGCTTTCTTTATGGCAGCTACTTGACCCTGACCAATCTGCCCCAACGCGAGTGGGACCGCATTGCCCAACTCAGACTGTCTCCCCTCTACGTCTCGGTCCATGCGACTGAGCCTGCGGTGAGAAGCCGATTGCTGAAAAACCCCAGAGCAGGGAAACTCTTAGAGCAACTGCAATGGTTTCAGGAGCATAGGCTGCAAATTCATGCGCAGGTTGTGGTTTGCCCCGGCATCAATGATGAAACCCATTTGAATCAAACCCTCTCAGATCTGGCCCGTTTTCATCAGGGGGAGGTTCCGGCGGTACTCTCTGCAGCAGTGGTGCCGGTGGGGTTGACCCGATTTCGCCCTCAAGAGGATGCGTTGACTCCGGTTACGCCAGCCAAAGCCCGAGAAGTCATTGCTCAAGTAAAAGCGCTCCAAACGCAGTTTCGCAGCCAGTTCGATACCACCTTTGCTTGGCTGGCGGATGAGTGGTTTTTGATTGCAGGTTCCCCCCTCCCTGCGGCCATTGATTACGAAGACTACCCGCAAATCGGCAACGGTGTGGGGTCTATCCGTCAGTTTTTGACAGATTTCGATGCGGCAGCAGTTAACTTACTGCCGCCCTCTGTTTCTCCTCAGCATTACGTTTGGGTCGTGGGCAATGCGGTTGAGCAAGCCTTTCAGCCGATTTTGGCTCGACTGAATCAGGTAGAGAGCTTGACCGTCGAAATGGCGGCACTCAATAGCGACTACTGGGGACAGGCCATCACGGTGACCGGGCTGTTAACCGGTCATGATCTGATCTTGCAGTTGCGCGATCACCCCCTGAGCGACGGCCTCTTACTGCCCTCAATCATGCTCAAACCTCAGCCCCAGACACATCAGCAAGACTGGCTTTTTCTGGACGACATGAGCGTGGCCCAGGTGAGTCGAGCCCTGAACTGCCCCATTCAAGTGATTGATGGGGTCGAAGGGCTGATCCAAGCCTGCCTAACTGACCGCAACGAGACGAGTCCTTCATAATTGACGGGATTCTTCAACCTTACTAAACTGTTCAGTAAAGTTAGATTTGATGGTCTTGAGCCTGCTTGAGGTCGCGGCTTCAAACTTCTATTGTCCAGTCAAGACAAGCTGCTCGCTCAGTCAAGCCATAGAATCTCGACTCCCAGGGGTTGGTTCAAGTCCTGCTCAAACCAGCCCTTGGCACGCTAGCCTGTGTAGTATCGTTTAGAGAATAGATTCGTGATTGCTGCGAGATCACAACAAATTACAGTCTTGGTGAATCGGTGAATAACAGTATGAGAAATAGCTACTCACGCTTCGAGTGGTTGCGGCTTCTACTGCCTGCCATCGTAGTTCTGCCGATTTCAGCCCAGCCCGGTCTGGCACAACCCGTTGTCTCTGAGGATGCTGTCGCTGTTGAGGCAAGCGGCCATTCCTCACAGCCCGCTTTGCTGTCTCACGGCACTTCCGAGGAGGATATACCCGTCGAGGAGCCCGCCCTAGAACCTCTGCCAGATGACGCTGGAACTGGTAGCACTGCTACAACTGACTCAGCCCGCCCCCTCCCCACTGATCGCGTTGTCGATCCGCTGGAATATTTAGACCCCGACCCCAATCCGCTGCTACTGCAAACCCGACCCGCAGAAGTCGAAATCATTGGGACCCAGCCCCTGACCTTAGACGAAGTCATCGAGCTGGCCTATCGCAACAATCCCGATTTAAGAATCGCCCTGCTGGAGCTAGAGCAAAGCCAAGCAGTGCTGCGCGAAGCCCGCGCCGCCCTCCTACCCACGGTGACATTAAGTGGCACAGTCCAAGGGCAAAATGCCCAAAACACCAGCTTCGGAGCTGGGGGACTGAACACCACCGAAGAACTGGCGTTAGCCACCAGTGGTCAAGTCAACGTCACCTACAACATTTACAGCTCTGGGCAGCGAGCAGCCACCATTCGCACGGCAGAGGAACAAGTCCGCCTCAGCGAACTAGAAGTGGAGCGCCGCCAAGAGGTGCTGCGCTTAAACACCATCAACGAGTACTACGACCTGCAGCGGGCCAGTGAGCAAATTCGCATTAGCCAAGCTTTTTTGACCGAAGCGGAGCGTAACCTCAGAGATACCCAACTCCGGGAAGAGGTCGGTGTAGGCACCCGCTTTGACGTGCTGCGAGCGGAAGTGCAAACGGCCAATGCTAGACAGTTGCTCAGACAGGCAGAAAGCGATCGCCAAACCGCCCAGCGCACCCTGGCGCGACGACTGAACTTGCCGCCGTCTCTAGACGTGATTCCAGTTGCTGTAGAGATCGCCGGAGCTTGGCCCCTCGACCTAGAGGAAAGCATCGTGCTGGCCTACCAAAATCGAGCCGAGCTTGAGCAACAGTTGGTGCAGCGTGAAATTGGTGAGCAGCAACGTCGAATTGCCCTGTCAGCCCTGGGTCCGCAAGTGGATCTGTTTGCCAACTATGGCATTCAAGATGTGTCTAACCAGACCAATCGATTCACGGACTCTTACAGCGTCGGTGCGCAAGTGTCATGGACTTTGTTTGAAGGGGGCGCTGCCGCCGCTCGAGCCCAACAGCGAGAACTGGACATTGAGATCGCCGATCGCAACTTTGAAGAAACCCGCAACGGCATTCGCTTAGATGTAGAGCAGTCTTACTTCTCTTTAGGGGCCAATCGAGACAACATTGATACGGCCAAGCTCGCTGTAGAACAAGCGGAGGAGGCACTACGGTTAGCGATTCTAAGATTTGAGGCAGGGGTGGGAACACAGCTTGATGTAATTAGCGCCCAAGCCGACCTGACCGAAGCGGAAGTCAACCTGGTCGATGCCACGATTGGCTACAACCGAGCTTTAGCTGCTTTGGAGCGCGCCATTAGCAACTTGCCTGAAAGGTATTACGAAGATTTGGCCTACTAAGACTAACTAAGACTAGAAATCATGGCGGCTAGGATTCATGGCGTTCATAGGCAGCCACAATTCTCTGAACGAGCGGATGTCGCACCACATCCGCTTGGGTTAATTTGCAAAAGGCAATCCCCTCAACCCCATCTAGGATACGCTGCGCCACTGCTAAGCCAGAAGTCTGATTAGGAGCCAAGTCAGTCTGGGTGACATCGCCAGTGACCACCATGCGCGACTGAAAGCCGAGTCGCGTCAGCACCATCTTCATCTGGGCTGGGGTCGTGTTCTGAGCCTCATCCAGAATGACAAACGCTTTATTTAAAGTACGCCCTCGCATGTAGGCCAAAGGCGCGACCTCAATCACACCTCGCTCCATTAAGCTCCCTACTTTCTCGGGTTCGATCAGCTCATGGAGCGCATCATAAAGCGGACGCAAATAAGGATTGACCTTCTGCTGCAAATCCCCTGGCAGAAACCCTAACCGTTCTCCCGCTTCGACAGCGGGTCGAGTCAAGATGAGCCGATCATAGTCGCCATTGAGAAGGGCCTGGACCCCGACCATGGCGGCCAAGAAGGTTTTGCCCGTACCGGCTGGACCAATGCAAAAGGTCAGGTCAGAACGGTTCAGGGCCTTGACATAGCGGCGTTGGTGAAACGTTTTAGCGCGAACTGTTACCCCAGCTCGGGTACGGGTCACGACCTCGCTTTGCAGCGCTTGCAGATCATCCAGACGCTGGGTGTCAATCGCCTGGCGGGCCGTGAGAATATCGGCACGACTTACGGTTTGACCCTGGCTCCAAATCGGCTCCAAAGCACCTACAAGTCGGCGACTCAGGTCAGCCGTCTTTTCGGTACCTGAAATCAACAATTCTTGTCCTCGCAAAACCAGATTCGCGCCCGTTTGCTGGGACAAAAGTTTTAGGTTTTCCTGCCGATAGCCTGAAAGCGCGATCGCACTTTCAGCGGTAGATAGGTCGAGGTGAATCGTCTGCTGCATGCAGGACCGCTACCCTAGCCTTCCTTCCGTTGGGGACGCGGTGCAGAGGGTCGTGGCCGGTCCCGTCGACCTCTAGAACGCCCCTCGGACGAACGACGCTGGGAAGAGCCCCCACCATCACTGGACCGGTTTTCACCGTAAATATCAAGATGAGCCACTTGATGACGTAACTGAGCCGTGGCTTTCAGCACCGTGCGAACAGCCTGAATATTACGTCCACCCCGACCAAAGACTCTGCCGCGATCCTGCTCTGAAAAAGCAACTCGAACCAGAACTTTCGGAGGCTTACCCAGCATTTCACAGTCCACTCGCAGGGCATCCGGCGTCTCTAGAAAAGGCTCTATCAGGAAACGAACCAACGCTCCATAATCTAGGGAATCTTCTTCACTTATCAGTGATTCTGAACGGTCTTCAGGCATCGGCTTTGAGTTGCTCAAAGACATTTGCCTTTTCCAGAATGTGCTGCACAGTTTTAGTAGGCTGGGCTCCCTGCTGCAGGCGACGGACAATAGCAGGCATCTCCAGCCGGGTTTCGTCCGTGCGGGGATTGTAATATCCCAGTTCTTCTAGGGGGCGGCCATCTCGACGAGATGTGCTGTTGACCGCCACGATTCGATAACTCACTTCCCGCTTTTTACCAAAGCGCTTTAACCGCAACTTGATCATGAACGTTTCGCAAACCTAAAGCTAATGAGTAGACCATGCAGAGCCAAGCGCGAATCACGGCTTTTGAGCAACCCTGCCCGAGCACTACGCATGAGCTTCTGATCCTACCAGAAAAGTCCCGCTACCGTCACCATTGATCAGTGCGCGCATTAGCTCAGAACGATGCAGTGCTGCTTGCGGAGCTGTATGGCCTGCTGATAATCATTCACAGCCCCTTCTGCATCTTGCGTAGCAGCGCGGGCTTGGGCACGACTCAGGTAGGCTTCAGCCAAGTTAGTGTCCAGTTCTAAAGCAAGACTAAAATCAGAGATCGCTACCTTGACCTCTCCCAACTGGTAGCGGGCGTTGCCGCGATTACTGTAGGCCGCCGCATAGGTAGGATCCAGCGCTAGGGCCTGATTAAAATCAGCGATCGCCGCCTCATAGCGGCCCCGTTGACAGCAGACCAATCCCCGGTTGTTGTAAGTGCGAGCTTTATCCGGGTCTAGCTCTAGGGCCATGGTGTAGTCAGAAATCGCCCCATCGGCATCTCCTAGCTCTGCTCTGAGGGTGCCTCGATTGTTGTAGAGCTCTGCCATCCGCAGGGGCAGAGCTAGGGTCTTTTCATAGCTTTGGGCAATCCCTGTCAGGGTTGGAGAAGCATCTGATCGGTTCCCCTGCCAGAGGGGAACTAAGGTCATGACGCGCTGATAGTCGGACAAGGCCCCCTGGGTATCACCGAGCTTATGACGCAGCATGCCTCGGTTACCGTAGGCCTCGACCAAAACCGGGTTCAGCTCTAAAGCCTGGTTCATATCGGCGATCGCCTGATACAGATTACCCAGCTCCACGTAGGCCAATCCCCGACTGTGATAAGCGTCAGCGAGGGTGCTGTCGCAGGTAAGCGCTTCGTTAAAGTCTTTGATCGCCTTGTGGGGAAGCTCCATCTGCAGTTGGGCATAACCCCGCCACAGGTAAAGCTTAGCAAAGCGGGAATGATGCTGAAGTGCCTGACTAAAGTCAGCAATTGCAGCACCGTAGCGGTTTTGCTCTAGGTAAGCGAGTCCGCGGCTCCCGTAGGCTTTTGATGAATCTGGCTGCAGTTGAATTGCGCAATCAAAATCAGCAATCGCATGGTTAAACTGCCCCTGCTGTCGATACAGGTTGCCTCGATTGATATAAGCGTTGAAATACTGGGGGTTTACTTTGAGCGCCGTCGAAAAATCAGCGATCGCGGCATCCGTATCGCCCAGTTCGTCGTGGGCACAGCCGCGATTGTAATGGGCCTTATCGTACCCAGGATGCAAGCGTAAAACCTGGTCAAACAGCTTAATTGCCTCAGCAGGCTGACCGTGACGGGCACGATCAATGGCTTCATTTAGTAATGATTTCCAGTGCATAGAAGTCATCGCCCTTTGACAGGTCGTAGCACCCCTCTCGGTCTGTTGTTTTCCGTCGATTTAAAGCAGTGGAGCTGTAAAAACAGTTCCAGGGCCTCTAAACCAGCTCAGCCGTACTAAAACCTGATGCAGAAGGATGAAACTTTACTCGACTCTGACTCAGGATGAACAAGATGGCCGTAAACGAAACGGACTGACCGAGCGGACTGGTGTCTGGGCTATTCAATAACAACAGCGCCACGCCTCAATCTAGACGTTACGCACCATAAGACTCGCTATATCCGTAAATCTAGCGAGTTTAGCCCCTTGGCAGGGGTGGTCATGTCCTAGATTCACCCAATCTTTAAATACCATCACCAATCCCCCTTTGATTGCGAAGATCCGATGAAGATCGCCCTAAGGGGTTTCTAGGAGTTGATGGGCCAAGCGGTTATGGGTTTCAACCAGGTCGGGTAAGTCACGGGTCAGCAGAATTCCGTCTTTCACCACGGGTTTGCCGTTAATAAAACTGTGATCGATATGGTCCACCTGGCAGAAAATTAGGGCCGCTAACGGATCGTGGTGAGCCCCTGCCAGGGAGGGGCGATCTAAATTGACTGTAATAAAGTCTGCGGCCATGCCCGGTGCCAAAGTGCCAATATCGGGTCGCCCTAACACCTCGGCCCCCCCCCGAGTCGCTAACCAAAGCGCCTCCCGTGCCGTCAAAGCGGATGGGTCTTCATCTTTGACTCGGGCCAGCAGCAGAGCCGCACGGGCTTCTTGTAATAAATGACCGCCATCGTTGGAGGCTGAGCCATCCACCCCCAAACCCACCGGCACTTGGTGATCGATCAGTTTACGCAGGGGTGCAATGCCGCTGGCCAGACGCATATTGCTGCAGGGGCAGTGGGCCACGCCGGTACCGGTACGGGCAAATTGGGCAATGGCGCGATCGCTCAGCTTGACGCAATGGGCATGCCACACATCTTCTCCCAGCCATCCCACCGATGCGGCGTAATCTTCAGGGGAGAGGCCGAATTTTTCTAGGCTGTAGGCAATGTCGTTGTTGTTCTCAGCCAGGTGAGTATGGAGCTGTACACCAGAGTAAGACCGTGCCAGCGCCGCTGACTCTCGCATCAGATCTTGGGTGACTGAAAAAGGCGAGGTGGGAGCCAGCACGAGCCTAACCATGGCATAAGGTTCAGGGTCGTGATAGGTCTCGATTAAGCGCTGGGAGTCTTTCAAGACAAAGGCTTCAGATTCAATCACGCGATCAGGGGGTAGCCCCCCTTGGCTCTGGCCGACAGTGAGGCTGCCGCGACTGGCATGAAATCGCAGTCCCATGGCCTGTACCGCCTGAATCTCCGCATCTAAAGTGCAGTCATTGGGAAAGATGTAGTGGTGATCGCTAGCGGTGGTGCAGCCAGACAGGAGTAGCTCTGCCGTCGCCATTTGGGCGGCGATCGCCAACATCTCAGCGGTGAGGTTAGACCAGATCGGGTAGAGGGTATTCAGCCAGCTAAACAGCTCTTGGTTTTGAGCAGCCGGGACGGCCCGAGTCAAGGTTTGAAAAAAATGATGGTGGGTGTTGACGAGGCCGGGTAAAACAACGTGGCGATCGCTCAAGTCCAGGACCTCATCCGCAGTATCGGGCAACTCATCAACGGTGCCCACTTGCTCAATCACTTTGTCCCGAACCAACAGCGCCCCATGGCGGATTTCCTGCTGCGCATCATTCATCGTGGCCAGGGTGTGGATATTGGTAACCAGCAGGGTTGCCATAAGATTGAGCACCGTTAAAGGACCCGCCCATTCTCTAACGACGGTCCTAAAAATGGATGGACTCCAATCACAATTCAGCCGTAAGCCAGAAACATGAACACTAGTTCCATGCTCAGACCCACGGCCTTAGGGTTGTGTCAGCCTAGAATTTCGAGCTAGTTGTAACCAGCCGCTTCAGCACAGCTTGGGCCTGGATTGCCTTGTACGATGCAGCGATCGAAGGTGAGGCGTGCCACGGTGGCAGGGGGTAATTGGGCTGCATATTCAAGCGCCTCAGTATACGCCGCTTCGCTATCTGCATTACGACCAAGACCCGCGAGAATTTGGGCTTTGAGCTGCAGTAAATCTGGGTTGGTTGTTTCTCCACCGGTCTCGACTTCAACCGCATCTAGGGCTGCGTTCACTGCTGTCAGGGCTTGGGTGTAGTCCCCCAGGTCGCGATAGCCAACAGCAATACCCCGTTGAGCCACATATTCGGGGTAACCATGCGCATTTAAACGGGCGATCGCATCCTCAGGGTTGGCAAAGGGCAAATTCACCGCCAGCAGCAAATCCATGAACCCCTTAATCAGGCTCAGTTCTGGATCATTGGCATCAATTGCCTCTGCCGCATCCATCTTGTCAAACACCTCTTGCAGCATGCCCAGGGCACGGGGGGTGCCCCGAGCAATACCCTGGTCTTGCAGCACATAAGCGCCTTCCAAGAAGATGCCGACCGCGCCGTACAGGTTGGCCCGCAGTTCATTATTGAGTCCTGCTGCCGCTGCCTGAGTCAGTTCAGCTCGCTCAAGCAGTTCGGGTAAGTTCCCTTCTAAATAAGCCAATGAGGCCAACATGGCGTGATGCAGAGGATCTTCTGCCGTTGCATCTGCCGCATCCAGCAATGCTTCAGCGGTTTTATAATCCCCATCACGGAAGATGGCGTAAAAGGCCGCTTCTGTTTCATCGCTGATGCTCGTGCTAGCGTTACCGCCACGGAAGGGATCCCCAGCCAAGGCGGGCACAATGCCCAGTTGTAAAACGACGGTGCTGGCTCCAGCTAAGATCAGGCCCAGCCGTTTTAGCCCTGACAACGGACGCCAACCGTAAGTTAAAGATGTAGGTTTCATTGCAGCCATATCCCGCGTTCAAAAAAATGAGTTGAGCTGGATTCGTAGGGAGTCGCCTGTCCTAAACAGTGAGAGGTTGATTCCAACCACCAGAATCCATTGGAGCCTTCAAGCTGTGCCCTGGTTCTCGTTACTTCAGGACGCGCCTCATGCCTTGGGGTTCCCATGGGTAGAGGCCTGGAGCAGACGACCTTTTCACAATACGACCTGATCCGAGGGCATTCCGGGCTAAGTTTGGATAGGCTGGAATGCGTGCTCCAGCTCAGCTCTGTCACGGCTTGATTATGCTGTCTCTGAATAATTTGGTTTATCACCCAGCCGCTAGCCCCACTCCGATTTTAAAATCGATCAATTTACAACTCGCCCCCCAAGAAATGGGGCTCGTGGTCGGCCCCAGTGGTTCGGGCAAAACCACGCTGCTCGAAATTTTGTCAGGGTTGGCCTACCCCACCCGAGGGGAGGTGCGATGGCGGGATCAAGTGCTGTTGCCCGAGGCGCTACAGCAACTGGCGGGGCTGGTGTTTCAATTCCCAGAACGTCATTTTTGTGGCCACAACATTCTAGAAGAGCTGCGGTTGGGCCATCCAGAGCTCACCCGCGATCGCATCCATGAGGCCCTAGATTCCGTAGGCTTGTCCCACCTGTCCTTAGAAGCGGAACCTTACACTCTCAGCGGCGGCCAGCAGCGTCGCCTTGCCCTGGCGGTGCAGCTGATCCGACAGCCCTACCTTTTATTGCTAGACGAACCCACTGCTGGCCTCGACTGGTCGATGCGGCGACAGGTGATCAGCTTATTGAAGCAGCTGAAGCAAAACTGGAGCCTGCTAGTGGTATCCCATGATGCCAGTGAGTTGACGGGTCTGGCCGATCGCGTCTGGAGCCTCAACCATGGTGAATTGGCGGTCATGCAAAAAGCTGAGGGTGCGGCATGAGCAGCATTCAGCCCCCGACTCACCCCCCAGCAAAACTGACCGACATCACTCTGCCCTGGCAAGACAGTTTGAGTTGGCAGCCGACCGAGCAGCAGGTGCAGCAATTCCAAGCGCTCTACGAGTTGATCTGGGACGCCAACCGACAGTTCAATCTCACCCGCATCCTAGAGCCCGCCGACTTTGTTGAAAAACATCTCTGGGATTCCCTAACGGGGCTGACTCCTTGGCTCGTAGCGGAGCAGCTACCTGATTGGGTAACCGAGCACCCGATACAAACTGTGCTGGATATTGGCGCTGGGGCAGGATTTCCGGGTTTCCCAGCCGCGATCGTCCAGCCCGACTGGCAGGTGACGCTGTTGGACTCCACCCAGAAAAAGGTGCGCTTCCTGACCCTGGCGGCAGAATCGCTGGGGCTTGGTAATGTTAGGGCGATCGCCGATCGGGCTGAATATTTTGGCCATCAGCTCAGTCACCGTGAGCATTATGACTTGGTGCTGCTGCGGGCCGTGGGAGCACCCTCTACCTGCGCAGAATATGCCTTGCCGCTGGTGCGCAAAGGCGGCGTTGCCGTGCTCTATCGGGGGCAATGGTCCCCCACCGAGACAGACAGCCTGGCCGCTAAGATTAAACCCCTGGGCGGCAAGATCCTGACCGTTCAGCCCTGGCAAACGCCCCTGACCGACGGGGCCAGGCACTGCGTTTACCTACGGAAAGTCCGCCACACCCCTGATGCCTTTCCTCGGGCGGTGGGCATCCCCGCCAAGCAGCCGCTGTAAAAGTATGAATACAAGAGGCTTGGGCACCTTAGGGCCACAACAGCCATTGCACCTGAGACCCCCAAATGCTGTTGTATATTTTGGGCAGGTCTACCGCTGCATCATCCTCAATCCCTGGGAGTTAACCTCATGTTGCCTCGTGAAATCACTTTACCGTCGGCCCCTAATGCTGCTGGCTTACCTGGTTCAGTAACCCAAACCCAAACCCACGCAGTGGTCATCGCTCAGCAATTTGACCAAGATATTTTGGGTGACTTGGGCAGCACGTTTAAAAACTTTATTGACTCGGGTCAGGTGTGGGCCTTGCTAATCGGAATTGTAATCGGCTATCTGGTGCGGGGGTTAACCACCTATAAATAGTCTGGTGTCGATCTACTACGGAGTTTCTGAAACTTGGTCTCTGCCCCTGCTCAAAAAACCTGGAGCCAGCGCTTCGAATCGGCTCTGCATCCGGCGATCGCGGTATTTAATGCCAGCATCGGCTTCGACATTCAACTGCTGGAGTACGACCTGACCGGCTCCCAGGCCCATGCCCGCATGTTGGCCAAAACCGGCATCATCACCCCAGAGGAAGGCGAAGCCTTGGTGAAGGGGCTAACCCAGATTCGGGCGGAATATCGCCAGGGGCAATTCAACCCCACCGTTGACGACGAAGATGTTCACTTTGCGGTCGAGCATCGCCTGGTTGAGATTTTGGGAGATGTGGCCAAAAAGCTGCACACGGCCCGCTCCCGCAATGATCAGGTGGGCACCGATATTCGCCTCTACCTGCGGGACCAAATCGAGCAAATTCGCACCCAGCTCCGCCAATTCCAGGCGGCGCTGCTAACCCAAGCTGAAGCCCATGTGGATACCCTAATTCCGGGCTATACCCACCTGCAGCGGGCCCAGCCTTTGAGTTTGGCTCACCACCTGCTGGCCTATTTTGAAATGATGCAGCGGGACTGGGAGCGGCTGGGTGACGTGCTGCGACGGGTGAATATTTCCCCCCTGGGCTGTGGGGCCTTGGCGGGGACCACGTTTCCGATTGATCGGGTTTATGCTGCCGAGTTGCTGGGTTTCGATGGCCTCTACCAAAACAGTTTGGATGGGGTCAGCGATCGCGACTTTGCGATCGAATTTACCTGCGCTGCCAGCCTGATTTTGGTACACCTGTCGCGTCTGTCGGAGGAAATTATCCTCTGGGCTTCAGAAGAGTTTGGCTTTGTCACCCTCAAGGACAATTGCTCCACCGGCTCCAGCATCATGCCCCAAAAGAAAAACCCGGATGTGCCCGAACTGGTGCGGGGTAAAACCGGGCGGGTGTTTGGCCATTTGCAGGGGCTGCTGGTGATGATGAAGGGGCTCCCCCTGGCCTATAACAAGGACTTGCAGGAAGACAAAGAGCCCCTGTTCGATACGGTGGTGACGGTGCAGGGTTGCCTGGAAGCAATGACAATCTTGCTATCAGAGGGGATCAGCTTCCGCACCGAACGCCTCTCGGCAGCGGTGGCGGCGGACTTCTCCAATGCCACGGATGTGGCGGACTACCTGGCGACCAAGGGAGTGCCGTTTCGGGAGGCTTATAACCTGGTGGGTCAGGTGGTGCGCACCTCTTTGGAAGCAGGCAAGCTGCTCAAGGATTTGTCTTTAGAAGAGTGGCAGGCCCTGCACCCAGCCTTTGAGGCGGATATTTATGAGGCGATCGCCCCACGCCAAGTGGTCGCAGCTCGGAAAAGCATTGGCGGCACGGGCTTTGACCAAGTCCGCCAAACCCTATTAACGGCCCGCCAAACCATCGGTTTGCCTGCCAGCCCAACGATCTAGCTGGCCATAGACCATTGCCAATCAAAATGAACGGTGCCCATGGTAGGGCTGATAGTAGCGAAAGACTCTGGGCTACCCAGCGCGGTTTCACAGGCGCTGAGCACGATTAAATCAACGCCTAATTGCTGCCATTCTTAGCGAATCTGACACAGGTTCATCGATTCACCATTGCCGAACAGCAAGAACGACTCATCGGGACTGCCCGAAACAAACAGCCCATGGGTGGCCAGGTGAATCAGGTTATAGAAGCGCCCGCAGCGCTCACAACAGCGGGGGTTGATTGTCTGCTAGAGCGCTTTATCTAAAAAAGCATCCCGGCTTTCGCTATGCCGAACGGGTGTTGGGAAAAGTAGGTGGCATGATAATCACCGCTAAGACCCGGCTCACATTAGCCGAGCGGTACCGGAGACGCGGATCGAGCTGCCGGGGGTGGGTGAAATCTCGGCATGGAGGCGCGATCCCATACCCATGTCTTCCCCTTGGACGATGTCGATCGCGCCCCCATGGGACCAGTTAATATTCCGCAAGTAACCGGCCAACGCAGCAGTGGCCGCGCCCGTGGCCGGATCTTCATAGACGCCACCCGAGGCAAAGGGATTGCGGGTGTGAAACAGTTGGGGGGTCTCGGCATAGGCCAAACAAATCGTCACCCATCCGGCCTCATTCATCAGCTTCCGACCCGCCGCCAGGTCGTATTGCATGGCGGCGAGGGCAGCACGACTGTTGAGCCCCAGGACCAGATGATCAGCCCCACCATGGGCGTCAGCAGGGGGCAGCTTGGGGTCCAGATCGGCTGCGGTGTAGCCAAACAGGGCCAGCGCCTCTGCAACCCGTTGCGGGTCAGCAGCGGCACTGCGGGTGGGTGGCGATTGCAGCGCTGCGGAGATAATTTTCCCCTGGCGCTGTCCTTCCACGGTGATGTCCGCGTCATTCAGCTTTAGCGCAAAGGTGCCGTCGCCGGACTTGAGGGCTAAGGCTGCCCCGAGGGCGATGGTGGCATGACCGCAGAAGGGCACCTCTGACTCAGGGGAAAAGTAACGCACTCGCCAGCCCTGATCCAGAGGCATTGCAAAAGCCGTCTCTGAAAACCCCACCTCCGCAGCAATTTGGCGCATCTCCGCTTCGCTCGGATGGGCATCTGCAATCAACACGCCAGCAGGGTTACCGCCAGTTTCACCATCGGAAAAAGCAGCAACTTTAAGAACATCCATGGGAGCACCTGATTGTGGTTAGGGTTGATTGGTGGGTAGCAATGGTGGGCGAATCAAGCGGTTAAACATGCTGATCAATCAAGATGGCGTTGCCGTCGGGATCGATCAGGGTAAAGCTGGCTGGCCCGCGATCGCCCGGAATAGAATCATTGGCTATTTCAACCCCTTGCGCCTTCAGAGCTTGGTGTAGCTCACGGATATCGGTAAACGCTTCTAACGCCTGCGCATTCTGGTCCCAGCCAGGGTTAAAGGTGAGCAGGTTGCCCTCAAACATGCCCTGAAAGAGGCCAATGCAGTGATCGCCATTTTTCAAGATCAACCAGTTTTGAGACAGGTCACCACCCAAGACTGTGAAGCCCAGCTTTTCATAAAACGCTTTGGATTTCTCGATGTCCTTGACCGCCAAGCTGACTGAAAATGCGCCTAATTCCACAGTCCATTCCCTCCAAAAGATATTCTCAAAAATTTATTGGCGTTCCAGCAATTCACTCAATTTGGTTATCTTTATAAATCAGCTCAAGGGCATTGCAAAAGCTGTTTAGACGATTTAATAACGCATTGTAGTAAGCATAGGCATCATCCCGTTCACGCTGAAGATAGTCATATAAGATCAGCTCTGGTTCTGGAAGCAGTCGTTCTTTAGGAATATTTAAGTGCGCTGAGGTTAAGCGTATAGATGCGATCGCGACTAACAATGCACCAATTGTATGCGGCTCTCCATTCTGCAGATCATGCAATCCAGAGAGGACCAATTCGGCTCCTGGCAACTCTTCTAAGGTCATGACCGACCATCCTCTGATTCATATTCAATGCGCTCAATAAAGTTTTCGAGCCTATTTTTTAAAGCGTCAGGATCAAGCGAAGGAAATCGAATCAAATCAGGTTCAATCACTTCAAAAGCATCGCGTAATCCTTTTAAGGAAAGTAATTTTTGTTCGTACATTGCCTGCACATCACTCAAATCACGATCAAAACCTCTAGAGAGTTTAGAGAGCGCTTGAGCCGTGAAGTCATAATGATAAAAAGAGACCAGAATTTTCATCAACTGCTCTATTTTTTGAGGGTCAACGTTTGAACGCATACTCTTCCATCCAGGTTTAAGGGCGATCTCCCCCAGCTCAGTTCTTTCTGGTCACGCATGTCGGAAATAAATCGACCTGAATAACCCTCAATGCTTCCCCTACTCAAGCTGAGCTTGTCGGAGCTTGAATTAGGGGAAGCGGTCATACGCTCAACTTTGGTGTATCCCTCTTCATCTAAAGAATAAGTGTTTATTCTGGCTGTACGCCAGCACCCGCTCCCTTTACTAAAACTGGAGAATGGTAAAAACTTGGCTTATCGCCCACAGTGGCCCCGCCGTTGATCATGCCTTGCAAGCTGGGCTCAAAGAACGTGTAAGGGAAGCGGGTTTCAGGCTGACTGACGGCATCCAAACGCTGCTGCAGCTCCGCTGGAATCTCAAAGTCCAAAGCGCCCAGATTATCTTGCAGTTGGTGCAGCTTGGTTGCGCCGATAATCACCGAAGCCACTGCCGGGCGATTGACCACCCAATTCAAGGCTACCTGAGCCATGGAACGGTCCAGTTCCTGGGCGACCTTCTCCAGCTCGGCCACGATCGCCCAGTTCTTTTCCGTGAATTTGTTAAACGCCGGGTTGCCGCTGTCCGCCAGCATCGCCAGTCGTCCCGAGCCTTCGCCCCCCTGTTCTGAGGGCTTGTATTTGCCAGACAGTAAGCCGCTGGCCAAGGGCGACCACACCATCAGACTCGGACCCAGATTCTTCGCCAGGGCCGTGTATTCAAATTCGATGTTGCGTTCCGCCAGGGAATATTCCAGTTGCACGGCGCTGATCGGTTCTAAATGGCGTTCTTGAGCCAGGGTCTGGGCCTGGGCCACATACCAAGCCGGGGCATCGGAAAGGGCCACATGGCGGACCTTACCCGATCTCACCAGATCATCCAGGGTACGCATCACCTCTGCGGCGGGCGTCACCTGGTCCCAGGTGTGCAGCATGTAGACATCAATGTAGTCAGTGTCGAGGCGCTGCAATGAGCCTTCCACGGCGCGGAGGATATTCTTACGACCATTCCCCCCAGCATTGGGGTTGCCCGGTTCAGCGTTGTAGCTGAATTTCGTGGTGATCACGACCCGGTCCCGCGTCCCGCTCTCTTTCACAAATCGGCCCAACATCCGCTCGCTGTTGCCGTTGGTGTAGATCTCGGAGGTCTCCATAACATTACCAAACACCTCAAAGTAGGTGTCAAACAGTTGGCGGGCGTTGGCCTCGTCGGCCCCCCAACCCCAGTCATCGCCAAAGGTCATGGTGCCGAGGGCGAGGCGACTGACTTTGAGGCCGGTATTGCCAAGGGTGTAGTAGTCCATGGAGTCTCCTGGGTGAAATGCGGTTCTACCCCACTATCGAGCCGTGCTTAGAATAAAGCTTGAAGCCGATTGCGCTGTTTTTGAACAAAATTGCGCTTTGCCCACGCTGACGCCATCACCCTGTGGAAAGCCAAATTCAATTTGTTGATAGCCACAGCCTAGAGCCGAATCCGGCGGTCACCGCCGGACGGGTAATCGTGTCCAGCCAAGATCTACCCTGGGAGGGCATTTATCTAGAAAAGGGCGAAAACGAGGGATTCACCCCCGACGATGTGACGGTGACGCAACATTATTTCGCCGTCAATACGGGGCCAGCCCTGGAATGGGAATGGAAAGATGGCCGCACCTTTAAGACCCATCGATACGAAACCGGCGATATCTGGGTCAACCCAGCGGGCGTGCCCTTTTCCCATCGGGTGCGAGGCCACAATCAATTTTTGCTACTCACGCTGGATCCGCAAAAGATAGTCGATCTTTTGCCTGACCAACCGTTATTAGAGCGGCAGGCGTTTCGACGGCGGCACCAGACTCAGGATCGCCATTTGCAAACCCTAATTCAGGCGTTGTTAATCGAGGCGGAAATGGGCGGACCCAATGGTCGCCTCTATGCCGACACGATCGCCACGGCTCTCGCCACCCACTTCGTCAATCACTACGGCATTGATAACCCGGTTGATTTCTCACAGGTGCCGGTGTTAGAGCGGCAGCGGTTGGGGGGCGTGATTGACTATATTGAGGCGCACCTCACGGAGGAAATCAGCCTGGCGGACCTGGCCCTAGTGGCGGGATTGAGCAAGTTTCACTTTTCGCGATTGTTTAAGGGGGCGATCGGGCTGACGCCCCACAAGTATGTGTTGAAGCGACGGGTGGAGCGATCGCTACCGTTCCTCAAGCGAGGCGAGTTACCGCTGGCCCAGATCGCCCAGCAGTTTGGGTTTGCCGATCAAGCCCATTTCGCCAGGGTGTTTAAGCAGGTGAAAGGAATAACACCAAGCGCTTTTATCAAACAAGTACTGTCATAGAAAAAGCTGGACCACACCACTCGGCAGTGGCGAGAAGCCAACCAGTAGAATAGAGCCACTTGCAAGGGCCGCTTGGCGATGATTGCGACTCAAGTCAGCGAACTCGATTTAGATAGCTTTGAGGGGCAACTCACCCAAACCATTCGCTTGGCGAACGTGAGTTGGCAAACTTATCGTGCCCTGCTTGTGGATATGGGGGATCATCGTGCCACCCGCATTGCTTACAACCAGGGGGTGCTGAGCCTCAAAATGCCATCGAAACTCCACGAAATTATTAATCGCCTGCTGGCGCGAATTATCACTACATTGACGGAGGAGTTGGGGCTGGAGGTTGTGAATGTCGGCTCAATGACGCTGGAACGTGAAGATCTAGAGAAAGGGGCTGAACCTGACACAGGGTTTTACATTCAAAATGCAGCACAGCTAGACGGGCTAGATCCAGAGATTCCAGCCAATCTACCCCCAGATCTGGTGATTGAGGTGGATATCACTAGCCCCTCAACCCAGCGCATGGAGATTTATGAGGCGTTGGGGGTGCCGGAGGTGTGGCGATATACGAAGCGCCAGGGCTTAATGATTTATGGGTTGAATGCGAATGGCTATGAACAGGTTGAAACCAGTGTGGCGTTTCCGCAGATGAGTGGGGCGCAGTTAAATGAGTTTTTGGTGCAGCGGCAGAGTCAAAGTGAGAATCAAGTGATGCGATCAGTGCGTAGTTGGACGCAGCAGTTGTCAGCTAACTAGTCATCTTGAACGCTGAGGTTTTGGTACTTCTGTTAAGGCTGAAGAGTTAGCTGACATTATTCGTCAATGCCTAAGCGCCAGAAATCGATATCAAATGTGAAATGGAATCTTTTAAATCTCTTTTTGTGAGGTGCCAATAATTTGGACGCTCCACATACTCTTCAACGGGAGCCTTTTCAAGTAAATCCAAAATAAATTTGGATGCAGATATAACTGCTTCAAAGGATGAGGGCTTCTGATATTTGCCATACATACTTTCCGTGCCATGAATTATGTCGTTACGCGGGCCTCTTACTTTTCCACTCCATGAATTGCAGACACCTTGATCATACTCAATCTCTAAAACGTCCCCTAAGACTTCCACTTTATGAATCAAGCTTGTCTTCAAGATATTTTTTGTTTTCGAGTTACTCCATCCATAATCATGCTTTAGGTGGAAATCCAAAAACCTGTTAACAAACCATTCGACTGCTGTTGCAGACAGTAAAATTGCAACATGATAATTATTTTGTTCAATATGAAGTAAACATTCTTTCAAAAGATATTGCCAGAAAGGAGGTGTCAATAACCCTTCCCATTCTCTCCGACCTATACCCCAAATATCTATTACGACGATTGCAGATTCCATAGAGTGATCATCAGAAATCCATGCTCCCATAATGTTGATAAACTTCTCTGTAGCTTGACTATAAAACTGAGCCATGGAATATGCTTCAGGCTGCTTGGCTATTGTCGAAGCGAGCCATATTTTCTCAAGCTTGTATGCCGTCAAATCTACATTCTTGACCTGACCAACGGTTATACTTTCTTCTATCGTTAAGCGCTGAAGACACAACTCGTATGGTTCTAGATAGGGAGTGGTTTTAAAGGTTATTTATGGTTTCCTTAAAGATTCACTTTCCTAAAGATTGCTCATTATATCGAGGGTGAAATTTTTGAATTTTTGCGGCTAGTTTTAGATGTTTTATGAATTGTTCCAATGATCTCTTGCCTAGCTAAGAACCTTAGTGGTGCAGAAAACTTTTCAGCATCTTAGTCAGTCTCACCATGAGAATCTGATCACCTTGTTGAACTCTATGCGCTGCTCTAAAGCAAGCCGTTTTCGTTGAGAAGCATAGGCCTTAGGTGGACTTTTACTG